>CAYYOK010000079.1:0-12385 GCA_964473205.1 uncultured bacterium
GCATCAACTACGAGATCAGGCACATCCGCAGCGTCCTCGACCAGCGCGCGCTGGAAGAGGTTACGGTCCTCAAGAGGATCAAGGCCAAGCTCGAGGCCAAGAACCAGGCGGCCTGAGGCCGCTGCCCTGATCCGACCAAGGCGCGCGGACATCCCCGCGTCGATGGCCAAAGAGACCGAGCGCGCGGAGGTCAAACCTCCGCGCGCGTTGCCGTTTCATGAGCGTTTGCTTTGACACGTCCCCGCGCCAGCCGGTATCCTCCGTTCCAGACCCCTGCACTCTCCATTGCAAGGGAGTCAATTTCTGACCCTGTTCATCAGGAAGGTGGACCAATGACCAGATCCATCAAGGTTCTCGTAGTTCTAGTCCTGGCCGCGCTCGTCAGCTCGGCCTTCTCGCAGAGCGTCGTGAACGCCATCCGCGCCCGCGGCGAGCTGCGTTGCGGCGTCAACGCCAACCTCCCGGGCTTCGGCTTCGTCGACGAGTCCGGCGAGTACCAGGGCTTCGACATCGACTTCTGCAAGGCTCTCGCGGCCGCCGTCCTCGGCGACGCCAATGCCGTCGTCTACCGCCCCCTGACCGCCGGCGAGCGCCCCACGGCGCTGCAGTCCGGTGAGATCGACGTGCTGATCCGCAACACGACCTGGACCAGCAGCCGCGACACCGCCTGGGGTGCCGACTTCGCCCCGACGACGTTCTACGACGGCCAGGGCTTCATGGTGCGCAGGGACTCGGGGATCACCAGCCTGCGAGACTTCGAGGGCCGCTCGATCTGCGTGCAGTCAGGCACCACCACCGAGACGAACCTCGGCACCACGATGGCCGGCCTCGGCGTGCAGTTCACGCCGGTGATCTTCGAGACTGCCCCAGTGCTCGTGTCGGCGTACGACGACGGCCAGTGCGACGGTTGGACGACCGACTCCTCCGGCCTCGTCTCGTACCAGCCGACGCTGCGCGTCCCCGACGACCACGTGATCCTGCCGGTACTGATCTCCAAGGAGCCCCTGGGCCCGGCCGTCCTGCACGGTGACGATCAGTGGTTCGACATCGTCAAGTGGACCGTCTTCGCGCTGTTCAACGCCGAGGAGCTTGGCGTGACCCAGGCCAACGTCGGCGACATGCTGATCTCGGCCGCCGATCCGCAGGTCCTGCGTCTGCTCGGCGCCCCCGGCAACGAATCCTACGTCGAGCAACTCGGCCTCTCGGCCGACGCGTTCTACCGCGCCATCGAAGCCGTCGGCAACTACGGCGAGATCTTCGAGCGCAACGTCGGCTCCGGCTCGGTCTTCCAGCTCGAGCGCGGCCTCAACGCCCAGTACTACGACGGCGGCCTGCTCTACGGCTACCCGTTCAACTGAGGCGAGCTGCCGCTAAGTAGACAACTGACGAAGGCTGACCAGGGCGGGAATCACCAATCCCGCCCTGGTCAGATAGGGCCGCGTGCGACCCTGATTCGGCTCCAGCCGCGTGAACCGAAACCGCCCGTGACCACACCTCTATGACGACAGCAACCGGCCAAACCGAGGGCACCTCGGCCCCGATTCCCTTCTGGCGCAACGTCAAGACGATCGGAATCGTCGCGCAGATCGCGTTCGTGCTCCTCATCGTCGCCGGCATCGGCGTGTTGGTCAGCAACGTCACGACGGCTCTGGCTCGCGCCAATCTTCCTGCCGACTTCTCCTTCCTCAACCAGCGTGCCGGTATCCCCATCGCTGAGACGCCGATCCCTTACACGGTGGCGGACTCGTACGCGCGCGCGCTCCTCATCGGCTTCCTCAACACGCTCAAGGTCGCTCTCGTCGGTGTCGTGCTCGCCTCGCTCATCGGCATCCTCGTCGGCGTGATGCGCTTATCTGAAAACTGGCTCGTCAGGACCATAGCCACCGTCTACGTCGAGCTTCTCAGGAACATCCCCCTGGCCGTCCAGATCGTCTTCTGGTACGCGGCTATCTTGCTTCCGTTCCCACCTCGTATCAACAACCCGGTGGCGCTGCCCGGCGGCGTTCTGCTATCCAACGTCGGCCTGGCCATCCCGTGGGTCTACCCGACACACAGGTTCGGCGAGTGGCTGCCTTGGCTGATCGGTGCCCTGGTGGTCGCGATCGCGGCGTGGATCTGGCGTCGGCGCAGCCTCAAAGCTCGTGACACCGTCGGGCGCGTCTGGCACTACCCGCTGCTGGCCTTCGCACTCGTGGCAGCTGGAGGATACGCGCTCTCGCTGCTGGGCAAGAGCGTGCCCGAAGGCGTCGCGCTCGAGTTCGACGCCAGCCGCGGCCGCGGCATCGTCTACCGCCAGGTGACCGGCGGTCGCGAGGCCGTGCCTTTCGTGCCGGTGAGGATCGGCATCGAGTCGGGACAGCTCACCGCCACCTCGCAGAACCTCGTCGAGTCCCGAGATCGTGTCGGCTCGACGGTGCGTTTCCCGCTGCTCAGGCAGCATGAGGCCGAGAGCTTCGAGCTGGCTTTCGCCGATCCCGAGGTGGCCGATAGCGCGGGATACAGGCTGCACTTCGAGCGCTTCCCGTCCATCGCCACGGTCTACGTCGATCAGAACGGCAACGATCGGTTCGACTCCGGCGAGGAGTTCAACCCTCAGACCGGCGTCGGCTACAACGGTGTCGGCGTCGTAATGGTCGTCACCGGCTTCGAGCGCGTCGTCGTCAGCGACCGCGACGGGCAGGTGCGCACGCCGCTGTTCACGGTTCCGGTCGAGGAAGAGGCGGAAGCCGTGGCTGCGCCGGCGGCAGGGGGCGGGCGCTTCTCGGCCTTCGGTCAGGCCGCCACGGCGACGCAGGCATCCAGCACGCTCGAGTCCACGGCCGAGATCATGCCGGTAGGCCCGCTCATCGTCTCCGGCACCAGCATCCCCGTGTCCAACTATGAAGGCGGCGCGCGCTTCACCGTCAACTACCTGGCGCTGCTGTTCGCGCTGGTCATCTACACCTCTGCCTTCATCGGCGAGATAGTCAGGGGCGGCATCCAAGCCGTGCACCGCGGGCAGCGCGAGGCGGCCATGGCTCTCGGGCTCTCCACCTCCCAGACCTTCTCGCTCGTCGTGTTCCCGCAGGCGCTGCGCATCGTGCTGCCTCCGGTGATCAGCCAGTACCTCAACCTGACGAAGAACTCGTCGCTCGCGACCTTGGCCGGTTACGCCGAGCTGTTCGTGATCGCCAGCGTCGTCAGCAACCAGACCGGCGCCGCGATCCCCATCGCGCTGCTGCTCGTCGGCTCGTACCTCACCATCAGCCTGGCGTTCTCGCTGGTGCTGAACAAGGTCAACGCCAGCCTGGCGTTGGTGGAGCGCTGATATGTTCCAAGTCATAGAGTCACGCCCTCCGCCCATCCCGACCCGCGGGCCCGTCGTGTGGCTGAGGAGGAACCTCTTCTCGTCGCCGTTCAACTCGATGCTGACGGTGATCACCGGCGTCATCGTCGCGTTCTCGCTGTACGGGCTCCTGACGTTCATCTTCGTCGAGGCCTCCTGGGGCCAGGTGTGGGTGAACATGAAGCTGTTCGGCGTCTACCGCTACCCCGCCGACCTGCTGTGGCGGCCGCTGACGATAGTCGCGACGATGATGGCGCTCCTCGGCGTGTTCGCCGGCGCCAGCGGTCGCGGCTCCATCGCCTCCAACACGTTCTTCGCGTTCCAGTGGTTCGCCGTTCTCGTCGCGGTCATCGCAGTGATCTTCTGGCCCTCGGTGCGCGTCCTGTGGCCCATGGTGGTCGTCCTCGGCTTCGTCGGCCTCGGCCTCGGACGCTGGCAGCCGCGGATCGTGAAGTTCCTGCCGTGGGCTTGGGCGGCGTGGTTCGCCGCCGGGTTGCTGCTGCTCTACGGCGTCACGCCCGGAGCCGGGCTGCTGCGCATCGTGCCGTCGCGCGACTGGGGCGGTTTCCTGCTCACCCTGGTGCTGTTCACGGGCATCATCCCCAGCTTCCCGATAGGCATAGCCCTGGCGCTGGGACGGCAGAGTAAGCTCCCGGCCATCAAGTACTTCTGCATCGGCTTCATCGAGATCGTCAGGGGCGCGCCGCTGATCATGTGGCTGTTCATCGCCTCGCTGCTGCTGCCGCTGATCCTGAACGCCGACGCCAACGCGTTGCCGGCGGTGATGCGCGCCTACGTCGCGATCACGCTGTTCTCGGCCGCCTACATGGCGGAGAACGTGCGCGGCGGCCTGCAGGCGGTGCCGCGCGGTCAGACGGAGGCTGCGCGGGCCCTGGGGCTGTCGGGCTGGCAGACGACGCTGTTGATCGTGCTGCCCCAGGCGCTGCGGGCGGTCATCCCCGCGATCGTCGGACAGGCCATCGGCCTGTTCAAGGACACCTCGCTGGTGTTCATCGTCGGCCTCGTCGACTTCTTCAAGGTCGCCGACCTCGTCTCCGTGCAGCCGCAGTCGCTGCTGGTCACGGGCGGCGTAAAGCTAGAGGTGTTCTTGTTCATCGCCGTCATCTACTTCTTCTTCGCCTACCGCATGAGCGTGGCCTCGAGGCAGCTCGAGCGGGAGCTGGGCGTGGGCGTCAGATGAGAACCGAGCAGGATACGGCGACGAGCGCGCGCCGCCAGAGAGGACGAGCATGACCGACACGGCCGGCAGCACGCTTGCCAGCACAGCCGTAAGAGCCGACGCTCCAGCGGGCGGCGAGCGCATCATCGAGATCGAGGGCCTCAACAAGTGGTTCGGCGAGTTCCACGTCCTCAAGGACATCAACCTCTCGGTCAACAAGGGCGAGGTCGTCGTCATCATCGGCCCCTCCGGGTCGGGGAAGAGCACGTTGATCCGTTGCGTCAACCGGCTCGAGGAGCACCAGCAGGGCCGCATCGTCGTCGACGGCGTCGAGCTCACCGACGACGTGCGCGCCATCGACCGCATCCGCCGCGAGACCGGCATGGTCTTCCAGTCGTTCAACCTCTTCCCGCACCTGACCGTCATCGACAACGTCACGCTGGCGCCGATCAGGGTGCGCAAGTGGAAGAAGAGCGAGGCGGAGGAGCGGGCGATGTACTACCTGCAGAAGGTCGGCATCCCCGAGCAGGCGCGCAAGTACCCCGGCCAGCTCTCCGGCGGGCAGCAGCAGCGCGTCGCCATCGCCCGCTCGCTGACCATGGGCCCCAAGGTGATGCTGTTCGACGAGCCCACCAGCGCCCTCGACCCCGAGGTGATCGGCGAGGTGCTGCAGGTGATGGTCAACCTCGCCAAGGACGGCATGACGATGTGCGTCGTGACGCACGAGATGGGCTTCGCCCGCGAGGTAGGCGACAGGGTCGTGTTCATGGACGCCGGCCAGATCGTCGAGGTCGGCACGCCCGAGCACTTCTTCGACGCTCCGCGCGAGGCGCGCACCCGGGCGTTCCTCTCGAAGATCTTGTAGCGGGAGGCGCAGGCCTCGACAGCAGCAGCGCGCCGCTCGGGTGAGGGCGCCCTAAGCGTGTCGAGCCGGCTTGGTCGGGTGGAATGTCACAGCCGGGGACACGCGGACGCACCTAGACTGACGTGACATGCCGTTATCAGGCGTAGGCGAGAAGGAGACAGCGTGAGCGATGCTGCCAGGGGCGGCGTGCGGATCGCCGACCTGCTGAGGACCATGGTCGGCAAGGGCGCCTCCGATATCCATCTTCAGGCAGGGGCGCCGCCGCACATCCGCGTCGACGGCGACCTGCGCCCGTACGAAGGCGTGCCCGTGCTGACCCCGGAGCAGACCGAGCAGATCGCCCTGGCGATGATGAGCGAGTCGCAGCGCGACATGTTCCGGCACCGCCACGAGCTCGACTTCGCCTTCACCATCCCCAACGTCGCGCGCTTCCGCTGCAACGTGCTGCGTCAGCGCGGCTCCGTCGGCATCGTGATGCGCGTCATCCGCGACGCCATCCCCAGCTTCGAGACGCTCGGCCTGCCGTCGGCGGTCGTCACCGAGCTCGCGAGCCAGCCGCGCGGACTGGTCCTCGTCACCGGACCGACCGGCTCTGGCAAGACGACGACCCTGGCGGCGATGATCGACTTCATCAACCGCCGCTTCGCCCGCAACATCATCAGCATCGAGGACCCGATCGAGATCTTGCACCGCAACCACAAGAGCCTCGTCATCCAGCGCGAGATCGGTCTCGATACGGGCGACTTCGTCGGCGCCCTGAAGTACGCCATGCGGCAAGACCCCGACGTGATCATGGTCGGCGAGATGCGCGACAAGGAGACCGTCGAGGCCGCCATCACCGCTGCTCAGACCGGTCACCTGGTCTTCAGCACGCTCCACACGCTCGACGCCATCCGCACCGTCAACCGCATCATCGACTTCTTCCCGCCTCACGAGCGCGACCAGATCCGCATCCTCCTCGCCGAATCGCTGCTGGGCATCCTCAGCCAACGCCTGCTGCCGCGCGCCGACGGCCCCGGCCGCGTGCTCTCGATCGAGGTCCTCGTCAACACGCCGCTGATCCGCGACTACATCAAGGACGAGGAGAAGACGCCGCAGATCAAGGAAGCGCTGATGCAGGACAACATCCGCGGCATGCAGACCTTCGACCAGCACCTCGTCGAGCTCTACCTGTCGGGCCGTATCACGCTCGAGGACGCCACCTTCATCGCCACCTCGCCGCACGAGTTCCGGCTCATGGTCACGCAGCGGCAGGGCGGTATCGGCGGCGATTCCCAGGGGTATGCGCGCATCACCGCTCGGGGGTCGCACGGTTGAGCGGTGCCTGCCTTTCTTGCTGACTTCTTGCGTTCTTGAGAGTCGTCGCGCCATCTCTCCGCTTCGCGGAGACACGGCGCGACATCTCTCTTTTGTCCTCGAGCCAGTCGGCTGCTGAGCGCAGCTTTCGCTGAGAAGTCGGCTAGGGCGGTCTCGTCGTGTGTCGCCGTAGCCGAGTGGGGCTGTCAGTCTGAACGTGTCGCCTTGGGATCCTCGATGTGGGCGGCGCGCTCGTCCTGTGATGCTACGCTCTCGCTCCTGGAGGTCCGGATGAGCCGTGTGGAGATCCTCGAGACGCCGCGCCTGGTGCTGAGGCACCTGATGCTCGACGACCTTAGGAGCGTGGCGGACATCTGGACCGATGCGCAGGTCATGCGGTACATGGGCGGTCCGCGGGATCGTGACCGCCTGATGGAGAGCATGCGAGAGATCGCCCAGGACGAAGAGAGGTTCGACATGCTCGATCTCTGGCCGCTCGTGGAGAAGGTTTCGGGAACCGTCATCGGCTTGGCCGGCTTCCTGGAGAAGGAGGTCGCGGGACGCGACGAGACCGAGCTGGTGTACGTCCTCGCAGCGTCGGCCTGGGGTCGGGGCTACGCCACCGAGATCGCCCAAGCGTTGAAGGAGCACGCCTTCACCGCCCTCAGCCTGCACCGCCTCATCGCGCTCATCCACCCGGAGAACGCCGCGTCCGAACGCGTAGCGATCAAGCTCGGCATGGTGAGCGAGGGCGAGGTGGTACGCCCCGGAGGAAACCTACGGCGCGTCTACGCGGTCGCGCGGCTTGAGCGGCCTGTGGTGGACACACCTTGACGGCGACTTGCGGGTCGCGGTGAGACGAGAGCCGACTCAGTAGAGGACTACCTGGTGCCAGGAGGGGTGTCTCTCAGCTCGCTGAGAGACGCGCCTCCAGGCACCGCCGAACGGCCTCTTGCAGGAGGACTAACCCCAAGCCGCAACAGCAGCTCGTCGAGCAGAAACACCAACGACCTCGCCATAGAGATCGTGCTCGGAGGAAGAGGTGACGCGCACGCGCAGCATGTCCCCGATCTTGTAGGTGCCGTCCCCGGTGGCGTACACGAGCCCGTCGATGCCGGGCGAGTCGGCGTGCGAGCGCGCTACCAGATCGCCGGGCAGGTCGCCGTAGTCGTCGACGAGGACCTCGATCTCGCTGCCGACCTTGGCCGCCAGCTTCTCGGCACTGATGCGCGACTGGAGCTCCATGAGGGCGGCGTAGCGCTCCTCCTTGACCTCTTGCGGTACCGCGCCCGGCAGCGCGTTGGCGTCGGCCTCCGGCACCTCGCTGTAGGTGAACGCCCCGACGCGATCCAAGCGGGCCTCGGCGAGGAAGTCGAGCAGCTCCTGGAACTCGGCCTCCGTCTCGCCCGGGAAGCCGACGATGAACGTCGAGCGCACCACGAGCTCAGGGCACACCTCGCGCCAGCGCCTGATCGTCTCGAGGTGGCTGGTGGCTCCGCCGGGACGGCGCATGGCCCTGAGTATGCGCGGGCTGGCGTGCTGCAGAGGCACGTCGAGGTAGGGCAGCAGCTTGCCGGCCGCCATGAGCGGCATGAGGTCCTGCACGTGCGGGTAAGGGTAGACGTAGTGAAGCCTGAGCCACACCCCGAGCTCGGAGAGCTCCTCGACCAGGTCGAGGAGGTGCGCTCTGACCTCGCGGCCCAGGTAGTCGCTGGGCGCGTGCCTGACGTCGTTGCCGTAGGCGCTCGAGTCCTGGGCGATGAGCAGCAGCTCCTTGACGCCGCTGGCGACCAGGCGCCGCGCCTCGAACAGCAGGTCGGCGGCCGGGCGCGAGCGCAGGTTGCCGCGCAGCTTGGGGATGATGCAGAAGCTGCAGCGGTGGTCGCAGCCTTAGGCGATCTTCAGGTAGGCGTAGTGACGTGGCGTGAGCCTCACGGCCGCTTGCGGGAGCAGCGAGGTGTACTGGCTCTCGGCGAGGGGCACGGCTTGCCTCACGGCCTTCATCACGCCCTCGACGTCGGCCTCGCCTGTCACCGCCAGCACCTCGGGGTGGCGCGCGATTATCGTCTCGGGCCGCTCGCCGAGACAGCCCGTCACGACCACCTTGCCGTTGCCAGCCAGCGCCTCGCCGATCGCGTCGAGCGACTCCTCGACGGCAGGGGTTATGAAGCCGCAGGTGTTGACGACGACGAGGTCGGCGTCCTCGTAGCCGGGGGAGAGCTGGTAGCCCTCGGCACGGAGGCGACTGAGGATCTGCTCGCTGTCGACGAGAGCCTTGGGGCAGCCGAGGCTGACGAAGCCGATGCGGCCCGTGAGCTTCCCGGGGACGGCGGCGAGGATCGAGTCGGTGGAGGTGGCGCTCTTCATGCCGCTCACGAGTCTAGCAGGCGTCCCTGACCGTCTGCTCGGCGGCCAGGGACGCGTCGGCGGTGAGCTGCGCCCTCAGGCGGCCGGCGAGGTAGAGCGAGCCTGCGATGACGAGCGTGCCGCCCGCGGGCGTGAGCGTCAGCGCCTTCGCGAGGGCTTCGTGCGGGTCCGCGATGGTCCGAGCCGCTAGCCCGGCCGGCGCGGTAGGCGGCCTCTCGCCCTCGGCGGCGGCGGTCAGCACGACCTGTGACGCGCGGGCCGCCAGGGCCGCCAGGGTGGCCGTCGCCTGCTTGCGGGCCAGCGCTCCGAAGAGCAGCGTGTACGCGCCTGGGCTTTCGGCCACCAGGCGCTCTGCGGCGGCAGGGTCGTGAGCTCCGTCGAGGATCACCTCGCGCCCGCGGAGCCAGAAGCGCTCCCCGCGCGCAGGTAGGGGCCGCAAGGCCGTGGCGGCGGCTAGCGCAACCTCCGAGCGGCCCAGCAGCCTCAGGGCAGCCTGGGCGAGGAGCTGGTTGGCGCTCCTGGTCGACGCGCAGCCCGCCACGTCGACCACTTGCAGCTCCGCGCCGCGTGCGGCGGCCACCGTCGCGACGACGTCGAGCGCCTCGCCATGGGCGGCGGTGAGGAGCGGCACGCCGCTCGCGGCCGCACCAGCCTTGTCGCGAGCGACGTCGGCCAGCGTCGGTCCGAGCGTGTCGAGGTGGTCCTCGGTGACGTTGGTGAGCACCACCAGCCTCAGCTCCGGGCCGTTGAGAACCTGGGTCGCGTCGCTGGCGCCGCCCACGCCCGCCTCGAACACACCCCAGTCGGCGCCGAGTGCGGCGAAGTGCGCGAGGGCGAGCGCGAGGGTCCACTCGAAGAAGGCGGGGCTATGGTCGGCGTCGCCGGCAGGCGAGTCCCTGTGCTCGGCGACGAAGGCGGCAACCGTCTGCGCGTCGATCGGCCGTCCGTCGACCGCGATCCGTTCGCTGAAGTCCT
Source organism: uncultured bacterium (assembly GCA_964473205.1). Taxonomy (GTDB): domain Bacteria; phylum Deinococcota; class Deinococci; order Deinococcales; family Trueperaceae; genus CAYMRL01. Next base: position 10,009 of record CAYYOK010000079.1, read on the forward strand.
CGACGTGAGGCGAGAGGAAGCGCCCGACCCTCGCGCCGTCGGCCTGGAGGCCGGCGGCGATCATCGCGGTCACGGTGCCCTTGCCGTTGGTGCCTACGACGCGCACGAGGTTGGGTGGTGGCGCCAGGGCGAGGCGTGCGAGGAGACGCTCGGCCCTGCCCGGGTGGCGGCGTCCGCCGGCACGGCTCTGGCCGTAGAGCCACGCCAGCGCGGCGGCGTAGTCAGCCGCGGCGACCGCCTCTGCGCGGCCGACGGCGGCGCGCGCGGCGCTTCTGCTGGCCTTGCCCCTCGGTCGAGGCGGTGCGGGCCTCGACGCCGAACTGAGCGAGCGCCTGCTCGGAGCCGAGCTTCACGAGCACGACGTCGAGCAGGCCCTCGGGCAGGCGTTGGCTCATCTTGACGATGTGGTGGGGTGCCTCGACAGCCACGTAGACCACGCTCATGCCCGGGTGCAGCAGGTAGGCGCGGGCGCGCTTGACGCCCAGACCGGTCTCGACGTCGACCTCGCCGGCGAGCTGGGCGTGGACGTCCTTGCCCAGCATCGGGAAGGTGGCGCTGTCGGCGGCTGCGTCGGTGGCGCCGTCGGCCGTGGCGTCCTCAGGGGCGCTCTCGTCGGCAGTCTGGGGCGGTCTGGCGGCCATGCCGCGCAGCTCGTGGAGCAGCGAGAGTGGGTCGCGGTAGTCGCGCAGATAAGGCATGGAGCTGGAGTCCCTCGGCCCCTTGCTGGCCGTCACGAGGCCGCTGCGAGCGTCGAAGGTGACGTCGAGGAAGCGCTGCTCGTTGCGCTCGACGACCTCCTCGCGGAACCTGAGGCTGTGACGCAGGTGAGCGTGGCTACGGCTGCGCTGGGTGACCGTGGCGTTGAGCGTCGAGCTCTGGAACTGCGAACGGGCTTCGAGCTGCACCTCGCGGCCGAGCACGGCGGTCTTCATCACGTGGGTGCCGACGTTCTTGCCGCGCAAGGCGAGGCGGTAGCTGACGACTTCGACAGGCACGCTGGAGTATACCGACCTTGGCCGCGCCGAAGGAGGCGTCCCCGAGACTCAGAAGGGCAGGTCGCTCTCCTGGAGGCGGCCGAGCTCCTGGGTGGAGCGGCCCTGGCGCAGCACGTTGTTGACGAAGAGCGCCACGAGCTCAGGATCGAGCTCCCTGCCGCTGCGGGCCTCGAGGGCCTTCTCGACCTCACGCAGCGGCAGCGCCTGACCGCGCTCGGAGCTGAGCACGTCGAAGGCGTCGGCCACGGCCACGACCCTGGCGATCTTCGGTATGGCCTCCTTGCGCAGGCCGCTGGGGAAGCCGCTGCCGTCCCAGCACTCGTGGTGGTGACGGATGCCTTCGGCCGCCGTCGCCAGCAGCTCGGCGGAGGCGACGAGGTTGGCGCCTCGCTGCGGGTGCTCGAGGTCCTCGATGCCTAGGTCCAGGCCGCTGCCGAGCTTGCCGATGTCGTGGAGCATCGCGGCGAAGTAGAGGTCGACGAGCTCCTGCATCGTGAAGCCGGAGGCGCGTCCGACGGCCAGGGCGTAGGCGGTCACGCGCTCGGCGTGCCCGAGCTGCGCGTAGTCCTGCGCCTCGAACGCCTGAACGAACGCCTTGGTGAACTCGACGAGGCTGAGCTTGGCGCGGCGCAGCTCGGCGAGCTGGCTGAGCAGCTCCCCCAGCACGCCGGCCCAACGGCCGGCGAGCTTGAGCTCCTCGTCGGTGAACGCCGGTCCGCCGTGCCGATGGAGCACGAGCGAGCCGTGCGCCGCGAACCGGCCCTCGACCGGCACGACCAGCGCGGAGCTGGCCTCGCGCAGGCCCAGATCGGAGAGCTGCGCGCGAAGCGCAGGCTCGTTGGGCGTGAACAGCTCGGCGATCAGGTTGGCGACGATGCGCGGCCCCGCGCTGCGCCACGGCCCGTGCAGAGGCTTGAGGTCCAGCAGCGCCGGTCCGTAGCCGAACTCCGCTTCGAAGCGGTAATCCCCCAGCGCGCTGCCCGTGACGACGTAACCGCGCACGTCGCCGGCCAGGCTGTTGGCGAGCGCCTCGAGGAGCTCCTCGGTGCGCTCGGAGGGAAGCTGTAGCCTGAGCACCCCGGCGATCGCCGCTAGCGGGTCGGGTGCTGAGGCTGCGTCAGGAGCGTTGAACAGGCGTCTGAACACGGTCCCCTTCCTCTTCGCGGCCCGCGAGACCGCGCCAATGAGCATAGGGCCTAGGCGGGCCGTCGCGCTGAGAGTCTGCGTACATTGTGTTCGCCCCAAGGCCACCCCCGACCCGTGCTGATGGGCTGAGAGTCTGCGTACGTTGCTGTGCGTACATTGTGTTCGCCCCAGGGGCCATGCTCGACCCGTGCTGATGGGCTGAGAGTCTGCGTACGTTGCTGTGCGTACATTGTGTT
>CAYYOK010000079.1:12485-15477 GCA_964473205.1 uncultured bacterium
CCATGCTCGACCCGTGCTGATGGGCTGAGAGTCTGCGTACGTTGCTGTGCGTACACTGTGGGCCATGCTCGACCTGCGCTTCATAAGAGAGAACCCGGACACCGTACGGCGTGCGATGAGGGCCAAGCGTTTGGAGGACTCGTTGCCATCGCTCGAGCAGCTGCTCGTCGTCGATGAGGAGCTGCGCCTGTTGCGCCGCGACCTCGAGGAGAAGCAGGCGCGCCGCAACGCCTCCAGCCGCCTGGTCGGCGAGATGAAGCGTCGCGGCGAGGACGACCCGGCGCTGATGAGCGAGCTGGCGTCCCTGGCCGCCGAGGTGAAGCGGCTCGAGGAGCGCGAGAGGGTGCTCGAGGGGCGGCTGGCCGACCTCGAACTCGAGATCCCCAACCTGCCGCACGAGAGCGTGCCGTACGGCGAGAGCGAGCACGACAACGTCGTCGCCTCCGAGTGGGGCGTCAGGCGCGAGTTCGACTTCGAGCCGAAGCCGCACTGGGAGCTGATCGCCCGGCGCGGCTGGGTGGACCTCGAGGCGGGGGTCAAGCTGACGGGGGCGGGGTTCCCGGTGTTCTTCGGCGCCGGCGCGAAGCTCGTGAGAGGGCTGCAACGCTACTTCCTCGACCGGCTAGACAAGTCTGGCTATCTGGAGGTGATGCCGCCTCTGATGGTCAACGCGGCCTCAGCCACCGCGACCGGGCAGCTTCCCGACAAAGAGGGGCAGATGTACGAGGTGGCCGGCGGCTTCTACCTGATCCCGACCTCCGAGGTGTCGGTGACCAACATCCACAGGGACGAGATCCTCGACTCGGGACGGCTGCCGCTCAAGTACTGCGCCTTCACGCCCTGCTTCCGCCGCGAGGCTGGCAGCCACGGCTCCGACGTGCGCGGCCTCAACCGACTCCATCAGTTCGACAAGGTCGAGATGGTGCAGTTCGCAAGGCCAGAGGAGAGCTACGCCGCGTTGGAGGAGATGACGCGCGTGTCGGAGGGGCTCCTCGAGGAGCTGGGCCTGCCTTACCGCCGGCTGCTGATGTGCACCGCCGACATCGGCTTCACCCAGGCGAAGAAGTACGACCTGGAGGTGTGGAGCCCGGGGCAGCAGCGCTGGCTCGAGGTGTCGAGCATCAGCAACCTGGAGTCGTTCCAGGCGAACAGGCTCAAGACGCGCGCCAGGCCCGGAGGCGCGGCCGGCAAGGGCAAGCCGGAGGCCGTGCACACGTTGAACGGCAGCGCGTTGGCGTTCCCGCGGACCATGGCGGCGCTGCTCGAGACCTACCAGCAGAAGGACGGCACCGTGGCGTTGCCGCCCGCTCTGGCAGCCTTCGTCGGCAGCGACGTCCTGGCTTGAGCCGTGGCTAGGCCGACGCGGGGCCGGCGGGACGTGGCGCGGGGCGTCCTCAGCTCTCTTCGACGGTGCGCGGGACCTTGAAGTAGCCGCCTAGGGCGGCGGGGGCGTTCGAGAGGGCGAGCTCCCGCGGCAGCGAGGCCGTGACGGCGTCGGCCCGGCCTGTCGCGTCGGGCGGCGCCTCGGCTGCGGCGTCGGCGCGATCGTCGACGGGCGCCTCGAACAGCTGGGCAACGAAGCCGAGCAGCTCCTGCAGGTCGCCGGCCAGCGCCTCGCGCTGCTCGTCGTCGACCTCGAGACGGGCGAGGGCCAGCAGCTGCTCGAACTCCTCGGCGCTCAGCGCCGTGCGCGCGTCTGGCGGTTCGTGCGGCACGGCGGCCAGCCTAGCATCAGCGGATGAAGAGCCGGGCGAGCTGATAGAGCAGCGGCGCCAAGACCAGCGCTGGCAGCAGCGACGCGACCCTGAGGCGCTTGATGTCGAGGAGCCCGAGTCCGACCGCCACGATCATCAGCCCGCCGACGCCGTTGATCAGCAGCACATGAGGGTCCCCGGCTGGATCGGGGATGAGGCTGGCGAAGGCGCCGGCTGCGAGAGAGATCGTCAGCTGGTAGACGAGCACGACGATCACCGAGGCGAGCACGCCGAAGCCGAAGCTCGTCGCGAGCGCCAAGGACGAGAAGGCGTCGAGCGTCGACTTGAGCACCAGGTAAGGAGCCTCGCCGGTGAGGCCGTTCTGGATGCTGCCGAGCAGGGTCAGCGGGCCGACGCAGAACAGCAGCGAGGCGGTGACGAAACCCTCGGTGAAGCGACCCTTGCCCTTGAAGCGCCGCCTCAGGCGCTCGCCCAGGCGCTCCAGCGCCTCCTCGATGCCCAGCCACTCGCCCAGCGCGCCGCCCAGGGCCAGCGCCAGCAGGCCCAGCAGCACGCCCGGCGGCGAGCTGACGCGGCTGAGGTCGAAGGCGTTGCTCAGGCCGATGTAGACGGTCACCAGGCCGATGGCCTGCATCACGACGGCCGTGATGCGCGGCGGCAGGCGGCCGCGCAGCGCCAAGCCCAGGCTGCTGCCGACGGCGACCGTGAGGATGTTGAGCCAGGTGCCCCAGGTCTGATCGAAGAAGCTCATGCTCTCACCCGTCGCCGTTCCGGCCGGCGCCTGAGTCGCTGGGCTCGGTTCCAGGACCGGTGCCCTCGGCACCGCTCCTGGCTCCGGAGCGCAGGACGAGGACGGTCACGATCACGCCGGCGAGTAGCGGCAGGCCGATCACCCAGACCAACCAGGAGAGCAGGTCCTGCTGCGAGGTGGCGGTCGGGGGGAGGACGAACGCCACCGTGCCGGACGCGCCGTCGTCGAGTGTGACGACGACCTCCGCGATCGCCTCCTCCTGCCTGAAGGTCCGGTCGACGACGCGCATCTGGTACTCGCCGGCGCCGAGGGCCGGGAGGGCGGTCAGGTACACGCCCGGCTCGGTCTCGGCCAGGCGATCGGTGCTGACCAGCGGCGTCGGCCCGCTCCACCCCACCGGCGACAGCTCGACGAACACGATGGCGTCCTCGACCTCGACCAAGGAGGGATCGTGCAGCTGAACGCGCAGCTCCGTTCCCGTGCCGCTCGCGGGAGGCAGGGCGCCGAAGGACGCTGTGCCGAGCAC
>CAYYOK010000080.1:0-15292 GCA_964473205.1 uncultured bacterium
CCGCCAACAGCCGCGCCTCGTCCGCCTGCGGCACGCGGCTGTAGGCGTAGCGCCAGTAGCGCGCCTGGTCCCGGACGGCGCCCGGTCGCGCGAGATGCTGGCGGATGCGGCCGGGGACGTCGGAGGCCGACTGGCCGATGTAGATGACGGCCTTGCCGTCGTCGGCGAGCTCGTACACGCCCGGCATCGGGTCCCTGCCGCGAGGGGCGGGCAGCCTGTCTATGCTCCTCCAGCGAGCGGCGATGGGCACGCGGGTGAACGCCTCTCTACGGCTCGTAGCCGAGCTCGCGCAGCGCTTCCTTGTCGCGGCGCCACTCGTTGCGCACCACGACCTCCAGCTCGAGGAACAGCCGCTGCTGCATGAACGTCTCGAGCTGCTTGCGCGCGGTGCGGCCGATCTCCTTGATCATCTGGCCGCCCTTGCCGATCACGATGCGCCGGTGACCGCTCTTCTCGACCCAGATCTCGGCCGTGATGACCGCCGGTCCGTCCCCGACGGGGTCCTGCCAGTCGACCACCTGGACCGCGACGGTGTAGGGGATCTCCTCGCGCAGGTGGATCATCGCCGACTCGCGGATCAGCTCGGCCGCCCACTGCTCGCGCGTCTGGTCGGACCTGACGTCGGTGGGGAAGAAGAACGGCGCCTCGGTGAGCCGGTCGAGCAGATCGTCGCGCAGCGCGTAGACGGCCTTCGGGTCGTTGAGCGCCGAGATGGCGATGCTGCGCTCGACGGCGGGGTAGAGGTCCTGGTAGAGGGCGAGCGCCTCGTCAGGGTACTTGGCGGCGTCGACCTTGTTGCCGATCAGGATCACCGGCGTGCCGGGCGGCAGGCTCGACAGCAGCCGCGCGACGTCCTTGTCCTCCGGGCCGGGCGGCCGCCTCAGGTCCGCGACCCACAGCACGACGTCGACGTCGACGATCGCGTCGCGTATCTCGCGATGCATCGCCTGGTCGAGAGCGGTGCCGCCGCCGCGGTGCATGCCGGGCGTGTCGACGAAGACGAGCTGCCTGTCGTCTTGCGTGTAGATGCCCCGCACGCCGCGCCTCGTCGTCTGCGGCTTGGGCGTGATCGGGGCGACCTTGACCCCCAGCATCGTGTTCAGCAGCGTCGACTTGCCCACGTTCGGCTTGCCGACTATGGCGACGAAGCCTGACCTCGTCGCGGCTGGCGCGCCGTCTAGCCCATCTGCAGTGCTCACTCTTACTACCTCTCGCTCTTCTGCGCGACGGCCACCGGAGGCCGGCGGCCGCGGCTTCTGATCCTCATGGTAGTCCGCGCCCGCATGCCTGTGTTGTCACCGCTCGGCCGCCTTGACCGCCGCGAGTGGACCTGCCAGCCATTCGTGGGCCTGACGCGGTGACCGCAAGCGCACGACCGTGAGGTGCGTGCCCTCTTCCAGCAGCCGACCGACGCGGTGTGGCGTCTTGTGGTGCGTGTTCCACGCCCAGCGCACGATGTGCTCCTTCGACCGGAAGAAGGTCCACAGAGGCGGTTCCACGTTGCCGTTCCACATGACGTCGCGACGCACGCGCCTTCGTAGCGTCCTGCGCGTGACGCGCCACATCACCAGGGCGCGCGAGTAGTCGAGCCACACCATGGTGTCGGCTCGCGCAGCCAGCAGACCTCTGACAGCGCTGTACTGCCACTCGGTGACCCACCTCTCGCCGGCCGTGAGCCGCTCGACGTCGGCCCGGAACTCGGGTCGCCTCGTCCAGCCGCTGCCATGGAACAGACCGTCGATCTCGAAGTAGGGGAGCTCGAGTAAGGCGGCGACGCTCCGCGCCAGGGTGGTCTTGCCCGAGCCCGAGGTGCCCGCCACCACGACGCGGCGTGGTGGCGCGGGAAGATCGTCCAGGTGGCTGAGCATAGGCATGGCGAACGCGCACTCTAACCCGCGCCGGCCAGCCCTCCACCCTCCAAGGCGCTAACGGCGAGGGGACGAGGACGGCCGACCCGGAGCCATGCGACTCCGTCATGGGCCTCTTGTGGCGCTCTTGTGGCGCGACCACGAGACGATGTTCGAAGGAGGAGAGCCTCTGATGAACTCGAGGTCGCACCGCTTCGTCGTCAGCATCGTCCTCAGCGCGGCGCTGGCACTGCTAGCCGCTTGCGGCACGCAGCCTCCCGGCGGCGACACCACGCCGCCCAGCCTGCTCTCGGCCTCGCCCCCCGATGGCGCCGTCGACGTGCCGCTGAACGCCGCGCTCGTCCTCGGCTTCAGCGAGCCCATCGGCGGCCTGCTGGTCACGCCTTCGCCCCTGACGGGGATGGCCGCGACCCTGTGGGACGAATCTGGTCAGGTCGCCACCATCGCGCCCTCACCGGCCTGGCCCGCAGGCATCGCGCTCAGCTTCGCTGTCAGGGCCGTGGACGAGGCGGGCAACGCCCTCGAGCTCGACATCGGCTTCAGCACGCTGGACGACGACGTGCCGCCCGCCGCCCCCACCGGTCTGGTCGCGGTCGGTCGGGAAGGCGCGATCGATGTCAGCTGGGCCGCGAACCCCGAGCCCGACCTCGCCGGCTACCTGCTGTTCTGGGGCGAGGACGCGGCCGCGCCGACAGGCGTGGTCGCCCTGCCCGCCACCGAGACCGACTACGCGGTCACGGGCTTGGAGGACGGGGTCGGCTACGAGGTCTACCTGGTGGCCGAGGACGAGGCGGGCAACCGTTCGGAGCCGTCGTCGACGGTCAGCGCCACCCCGGGCGACACCACGCCGCCGGCACTGGTATCCAGCCAGCCAGCCGACGGCGTCAGCGGCGTCGGCCTGGTCGAGACGGTGCGCTTCGTCTTCTCCGAGCCGATGCAGCCCGCGTCGCTGCAGGTCGTCCTGTACGAGGTTCAGGCGCCGCCAGAGGGAGACCCCATCGACCCGGTCGCGCCGGTCGTGCTGACGCTCGACGCGAGCCGGCTGGGCCCGGCCGTCTGGAACGCCGCCGCCACGACGGCGCAGTTCGATGACGTGGCTCCCGACCTGTTCGAGAGCGACAAGGCCTACCGCTTCGACCTACAGGCCGTCGACGTGGCCGGCAACGCCCTGCCTTCGCCCACCAGCGTGTCCTTCCTCGCCGGTCTCGTGCCGGACGTGATCCCGCCCACGGTCACCACCTTCGAGCACAGCGTCGACCAGGACCACGGCCGCGCCGTGATTCACTTCTACTTCAGCGAGCCGATGGACCAGGCGGCTACCCAGGCGGCGTTCCACAGCGCGCCGAGCCTCGCCTGCGCCTGGACCTGGCCCGCTGCGGCCGTGGCGGTCTGCACTGTCAACAGCGGGCTTCTGCAGCTGCAGAGCTACGCCATCCAGTTCACGACCGGCGCGCGCGACCTCATGGGCAACGCGCTCGAGACCGTCTGGAACCGTTCGTTCTCCACTCCTAACCTCAGTCCGCGGCTGACCGCCTACACGCCCACATCGCGCTTCGGCCTGCCGGTGACCGTCCACGATCCGTACCAGCCCGTAACCTGGACCTTCAACGAGCCCATGCAGCTGGCGAGCATCGCGGGGGAGGTGCGCAACGGCGCGGGCGCCCTCGTCGACACGATCACGGCCGCGGACGCCATCGAGCTCAGCGTAGACGGCAGGACGATCACCTACCGCCCGCCCGCTGCCTACCCCTGCACCGGCACCATCTACACCTGGACGCTCACGCGCGTCTACGAGCAGGGCACCGCGGGACAGGCGCTACGGCACACTCCTGTCAGCTACTCCGATTCCTTCCGCTGCGGCGACCTCGGCGTCGGCGGGCAGCTCGATTCCGACTCTCAAGGAGACTGAGCCATGAGCAAGCGTTACCTCCCCTGGTTGACGGCCACCGCGCTCGCGCTGCTGATCGCCTGTGGCGGTCCGGCGGTGCCGGAAGAAGAGCAGCCTTACTACCCACCCGTGGTCCACGCCGACACCCGCGTGCTCGACGCGTCCGCGCGGGAGGCCGTGCAGAGCTTCGACCCCGACGGCGGCGCGCTGGTGTTCGCCGGCACCGACCTGCCGGCGTTGGAGGTCGGCAACATCGTCGTCTCCGAGCCCACGGCCGCCGCACCGCACGGCATCCTGCGGCGCATAACCGCCATCGACGACTCGGTGGCCGGGCAGCTGAGCCTGGAGACCGAGATCGCCTCGCTCGACATGGCGCTGGAGTCTGGCTCGCTCTACGAGAGCTTCGCACTGAGCCCCGAGGACATCGCCGAGGTCGAGTACCACGTCGAGGGCCTGCGCATGTTCGACCCGTCGGATCCGGTCGAGCGGCTGCGGCTCGCGGCCGGCGACGGCTTGGAGCCGCTCGCCCTGCCCTCCAGCTTCATCGGCTGGAGCTTCGACGACCTGGTGATGTACGACGTCGACGGGAACCTCAACACCAAGAACGACCAGATCCTGCTGCGCGGCGACATCGGGATCAACCCCATCTTCGACATGAGCTTCGCCCTCAACTGCAGCTACTGGTGCCTCGAGACCAACCCCTACTTCAAGTTCGAGGTGGGCGCTACGGTGATCGCCAGGCTGGCACTCGACAGCAAGGTCCCGTTCGGGCTGAACGTCAACTGGACCCTCCCGCTGGCGACCCTCACCGGCAAGGCGATCCCCTTCAGCATCGGTCCAGTGCCGGTCGTGATCGTGCCGAAGTTCAAGCTGGAGCTGCGCTTCGACGGCTCCATCGGCTTCAGCGTCAGCTACGAGGTCCAGGGGGACCTGACCCTGAAGGCGGGCGCGCAGTACAAGGACGGTTCCTGGAAGAACATCAGCGGACTGGATCACAGCTTCGTGACGCAGCCGGTGAAGGCCGACTCCTTCGTCCAGGTCGTGGTGAAGGCCAAGCTCAAGGCCGCTCTCCGCGCGGAGCTGTTGTTCTACGGCGTGGTCGGTGTGTACGCCGAGGTCGTGCCGCAGGCCGGGGCCGACATCGCCTATCCGCGCTCGCCGATATGGAAGGTGACGGCGGGCCTCGAGGTGAACGCCGGCGTCACCATCGACGTCGTCCTCTTCAAGAAGGACTGGAAGGCCAGCCTCATCAACTTGGAGTGGGAGGTGGCGCAGTCCGACAACACCGCTCCCGAGCTGACGATCCTGACCCAAGGCCCGGTTCAGGTCGGTCCGCACGGCGTCCTGCTGAGAGCATCGGTGCGAGATCCCGAGGACGGCGGCTCGTGCTGCTCGACCAGCTTCAGGTCCAGCAACACCAACGACGGCAACGGCGGCCTCCTGGGAACTGCCACTGGGCAGTCGCCCGAGGTCCCGGCCGTGTTCGCTACCACCGGCAGCCGCACGATCACCGTCACCGCCACCGACTCGGACGGCGCCAGCACCACCGAGACGGTCGTCCTCGCCGTCCAGAACACGCTGCCACACCTGATCATCACGGCCCCTCACCAAGGTCAGGCGTTCTACGCCGGTCAGCAGGTGAGGTTCCGCTCCTTCACCTCCGATCCGAACGAGGTCGACTTCGCCGTGCCCTGCGAGCGACTGACGTGGAGCGCCGGCACGGCGCTCGGCACCGGCTGCAACCTGACCGTCACGAACGGCTTCGCGCAAGGCAGCCGCACGATCACCCTCACCGCCACGGACAGCCACGGCGGCGTCAGCTCGGAGACCGTGACGCTGGCCGTCGGACCCGCGCCCGCCAACTACCCGCCGGTGGTCACGATCGAGAGCCCCACGGACTACCAGTGGATCGACCGAACCGAGCTGCTCGACCTCGTCTACAGCGCCGTCGACCCTGAGGACGACGACATCGTGTCCGCAGCCTGGGACGCGTTCGTCGAATACGATCCCGTCACCGGAACCGGCACCACGCTCTACACGGTCACCCCGGACGCGCAAGGACGCTGGAGCCTCTCGCAGCTCCCGCCCTTCGCTCAGCCGAGCTGCGGTTGGAACACCCACATACGGTTGCGGGTGCAGGTCACCGACTCGGAGGGCTCGCTGGGCTCCGACTACGTCGTGCTGCGCTACGCGGTGTTCTGCTGAGCCGGCGCTAGGGGCTCGGTCGCGCCGCGGCGAGGAGCGAGGCGGCAGCCGCCTCACCGCGGTTGTCGCCAAGCAGGCGGAACAGCTCGAGGCCGCGCTCGGCCAACCACCTGGCGCGGCCTCTCTCGCCCAACTCGGCCCTTACCTCGGCGAGGCTCAGCGAGACCGCGGCCTCAGCCCGTAGGTCGCCGCCGCGCTCAGCCAGAGCCGCTGCGCCCTCCAGATGAGTCGCGGCCTCGCGCAGCGCACCGCGGCCGGCGAGCAGAGTGCCTATCGCTCGCAGCGCGTCGGAGGTGAGCGGCGCGCGGCCTTCCGCTCTGGCAAGCAGCAGCGCTGCCTCGGCGTGCAGGAGCGCGTCGGCGTCGTCGCCTCGGCCGCCGCGCAGACGACCGAGGCCGAGATGCGCTTCGGCTCGCAGCGGCCGGTCGTTCAGCGCCTCGGCCTCCGCCAGGACCTGCTGGTACGATCGATGCGCGGCGTCCTCCTCTCCCAGCCTCTCGGACAGCTGGGCGATCCGCAGGCGAGCCATCGCCCCGAGCGTTCCGGCCGCCTCGCACAGGGTCAGGAAACGGCGTAGCTGACTCAGGGCTTCGGCTCCTCGCCCGAGCAACGACCAGGAGACGGCCAGGTCGACGGCCAGCGCCAAGCCGCGCGCAGGGTCCTGAGCGGCGTAGTGGTCGAGCGCGACCAGGAGGTTCGCCCGCTCCTCGGCGACCTGCCGCAGCAGCGCTAGCTGCTCGGGGCCGCGCCGTCGCGTCTCGGCGCGATGCGCGAGGTCGGCGAACCAGTCGGCGTGACCTGACAGCACTTCGGCGACGTGCGGGCTCTCGCCCAAGCGCTGCCGTGCGAACGCGTGCAGTCGTGGGTGGCTGTCCAGGCGGCCGCTCGCCGTGGCGCGCAACCATGACAGGTCGAGCAGCCGGCTGAGCGCGCTCAGTCTGGCACCGGCCACCGCCTCGGCCGCTTCGCGGCGGAAACCGCCGACGAAGGCAGCCAGGCGGGCGACGGCCTCCCGCTCCTCGGCCTCGAGCATCTCCCAGGAGGCTCGGATGATCGCCTGCAGGCCGTCGGGAGGCTCGCCTCCCACCTCCGAGGGCGAGGTAGGTCTCGCCGCCGCGAGCCGGATCCGCCTGAGGAGGTCGGAAGCCGGCACCGAACCGAGGCAGCCTGCTGCCAGCTCCAGAGCCAGGGGCAGACCCTCGACCGCCTGGCATACGCGCTGGACGTCCTCGGTCTGGGAAGCGAGGTCGAGGCCGGGTCGCCTGGCCAGCACCTGGCCGCAGAGGAGCTGGACGGCTGGGGTGGTGAGCGACTGCCGCCAGCCGCTGCCGGGTGGCGGCGCCGGCAGGCCAGGGACGCTCACCACCAGCTCCTCCTCATGTCCCCAGCGCTCGGTGCAGGTCAGCAGCAGGCAGAGGCCCGGGGCCAGGTCGAGCAGCTCGCTCAGCGCTCCGGCGGCCTCGGGCGAGGGCTCCAGGCCGTCGAGGAGCAGCAGCCTCCTGCCGCTCCCGAAGGCTGCGGCAAGGCGCCGCCAAGGTTCGTCGTCGGACAGGTCGGGGGCGCCGACGGCCTCAGCCAACCGCTGAGGCAGCAACTCGCGACCGCGCTCACCGCTCAGCAGCGCGACGTGGATCCCGCCGGGGAAGCCGCCGGCAGCTTCGGCAGCCTGGGCCGCCTGGAGCGCCAGCCTGGTCTTACCGCTGCCGCCCGGCCCCAGCAGCGTCAGCAGCCGGGTCGCCGGCTGCGCCAGGAGGTGCGCCACTGTCGCGAGCTCGTCCGCGCGGCCAAGGAACGGTGTGGCGAAGAGCTCGGCGACCAGGCTGGCGACGGGAGCGGGAGCCTCCGGCCGCGGCCCGACCTCGGTGCGTCGACCCAAACGCGCGGCAGCAGCAGCCGCCTCGGCCGCCAGAGCGTGGCGCCCACTGGCGAGGAGATCGTGGATGCGGTGGAGGGTAGAGGCCGAGGCCGCTGGCGCCTCGGCGAGGTTGTACGCGACGGCCGCCAAGTCCGCGGCCGACTCCAGGAGGCCTTCCGCCAGGGCTCGCTCAGCCGCTACGAGCAGGCGGGCACGGTAGCGCTCGGCCAGGCGCTCGCGCGTGGCGAGTGCCCATGACGCCAGCTCGGCGCTCCAGCCTGGCTGCGGCAGTCCCGCGAGGAAGGAACCGCGATACAGCGTCTCGGCCGCTTGAAGATCGTCCGCGTCCAGCGCTACGAGGAGAGCCGCGGCGTCACACTCGGCCGTGCAGCGCAGCCGCCCACCCTCGGCGTCCCAGCTCAGAGGCGCGGCCCGGCGCAGGCGACTCAGCGCCATGGCCAGGCTCTTGAGGCTCTGACCGGAGGGCCAGAGCAGCTCGGCCATGTGGCGACGCTGCTGCGGGCCCTCGAGCGCCAGGTAGGCGAGGAGGATCAGGGGCTTGGGCTGCGTGAAGTCACCAGGCTCGAGAGCGAGCCTCCCCAGGGTCCTCAGCGAGGTCATCGCGAAGTCAGCAGCTCTGAGGTGATGGCTCTGGCGCTGCGCAGGATGCCGGCGTCGCCCGCCGCCTCCGCCATCCGCTCGGCCTCGTGCGCGAGAGCCGCTGCCTTGTCGTGCTCGTTCGCGGCGTCGTGCCACTTGGCCATGGCCACCAGGGCGCGCATCCACGCCCAACGCTCGTCGTTGCGGCTGCTGAGCTCGATGCAGGCGTCGAGCTGCCGCTTGGCGGCCTCGCGCTCACCGAGGTCCATCAGCACCTTGCCGTAGAGATAGAGGGCGTGGGTGGTCAGGGCCGGCTCGCCCAAGGTGCGCAGCCGCTCGAGGCTCTCCTCCAACAGGGGCCGGGCCGCATCAGGCTCGCCGAGCGTCTGGTGGACGCCGGCGATGTTGTTGAGCAGGTGACAGACCGAGCGCCTCTCGCCGAGCTGGCGGAAGAGCGCGAGGCTGAGGTGGTAGAGCCTCAAGGCCTCGTCCTCCTCGCCGCGGTTGGATGCGGCCACGCCGAGGTTGATGAGGACGACCGCCTGGCCGTGCCGGTCGCCGATGGCACGCAGGATGGTCAAGGCGCGCTCGTTGAGGGGACGGGCCTGCGCCGCCTCTCCCATATCGGCGAGAACCGAGGCCAGGTTGATGCATCCCTTGGCCACGGCGAGGTCGTCGCCGGCAGTCTCTGCCAGCGCGAGCGCCTCGCGCAGTCGTCGCCGCGCGCTGGCGTAATCGCCGCGAGCACCGTCCAGGGTCCCCAGTATGCGTAGAGCCTCTGCGATGACGATCGGATCGCCGCTGAGCCTCGCTCCTTGCAGTCCGGCGTGATAGAGCTCCGCGGCGCCGCCGAAGTCGCCGTCCAGGTCTTGGACCACGAGTCCCAGTCCGAGCAGCGCGTCGGCGCGAAGAGCGGCTTCGCTCGGACCGGCATCCGCCCGAGTCGGACCCTGAGGGTCGCCCGGTCGCGACGGCACGTCCGTCTCCTCCAACGCTTGCCGGAAGCAGGCTCGCGCCCGTTCGCGCTCACCCTTGCGCCAGGCTATCCGGCCCGCGCCGACCAGCGCTCTGACCCACGCCGTCCGCAGCCCGGCGGGGAGACCTTGGCTCTCGACCCCTCGCAAAGCGCGCAGCAACTGGTCGAGGCCCTCCGCGTAGTGCCCGTGGATCAGCCAGAAGTCGCTGAGAAGCGCCGCCAGCTCCAGTCCCGACTCTGGCGCCGTCGAGGCGTAGTGGTCGAGAGCCGCCAGCAGGTTCGCCTGCTCCCTCGCGAGGACGAGGAAGCGCTCCTTGCGCCTGGCGGCCGTGACCTGCGCGGCCTCCCGCGCCAGCGCCAGGTGCCAGTCCGCGTGCGCCGACGTGACGCTCAGCGCCTGGTCGGGGATCTCGGCGAGCCGGCCGCGCGCGAAGGCGTGCACGTACGGGTGGAGGTCGAAGCGGCCGTCGCCGGATCTCTGCAGCCAGGACGCATCGACGAGGCTGTCCAGCATCGGTGCTGCGACTTGCGCCACCGCGAGGGCGCTCTCGGGACCGAAGCCTCCGCTGAAGGCGGAGAGCCGAGCCAGCGCCAGCTGCGAGGCCTCCGGCAGCCGCTGCCAGGAGGTCTCCATGACCGCTCCCAGGCTGCCGTGCCGCGAGCCCGTCGCTGGCACCGAGCCCAGCGCGCCCGGGTCCCGCGCCACCAAGCGGGAGAGCTCATGTGCCGTCATGATCCGCAGCAGGCCGGCCGCCATCTCTAGTCCCAATGGCAGGCCTCCGAGCGAGGCGCAGAGCTCGATCACGCCGGCAGCCTGAGCCTGCAGGTCCAACCCCGCGTGCAACGCCGTGACGCGCTCACGCAGCAGCCGTACGGCCGGCCAATCCACCGCGTCTGTCCAGCGGCTGCCCGCAGCGGGCCAGGGTAGGCCGGCGAGGGACAACACCTGCTCCCGATCCAAGCCGAGGCGCTCCCGGCTGGTCACCAACAGCTTGAGGCCGCTGCTGCTGTCCAGCAGCTCGGCCAGGCGGGGCGCAGCGGCCAGCAGATGCTCGGCGTTGTCGAGCACGAGCAGGACGCGGCGATCCGCGACCACGTCGCTCAGGTGTTGCCAGCCGTCTTTGGCGGAGCGCTGGGGCGCGGCCAGCGCCTGCGCCAACAGGGCGGGGAGCTGCGCAGGGTCGTTCAGCGCTTCGAGCCTCGCGACGTGCACACCGTCCGGGAACGAGCCCCAGGTCTTCGCTGCCCGCGCCATCTGGAGGGCGAGGCGGGTCTTGCCGATGCCGCCGGGACCCACGACCGTGATCAGCCGGCAGCCGGGCCGTTCGAGATGAGCGGCGATGGCGGCCAGCTCCTGCTCGCGACCCACGAAGGTCGAGCCAGGGGAGCCCATCTCGCTCGTCGCCGCGCCCGGGGCGTACGCTTCCGGCTCCAGCGTCTGCAGGTCTTCGAGCACCTCGGCAGCGGCCGGGTGCGCAGCCGCGCTCAGCAACGCGTACAGGCGGCGCCCCTCGGCGGGCTCGGGCGGCGCGGCGCCGACCAGACGCCATGCCGCGGCCGCAACACCGGCGGCCTCGTCGTCCTGACCGGCGGCGGCCAGCGACTCCGCACGGCCTATGAGCAAGGCCCTGAGCCGGCCGGCGAGCTCCTCGCGCTTGCCGACGATCCACTCCTCGAGCTCGGCGCTCGAGCCGGCAGCCTCGACGCCATCCAAGAAGGCGCCGCGGTAGAGCTCGACGGCTCTGCCTACGTCTGCCTCGGCGAGGGCCTCGAGCAACTCGCCCGCGTCGCAGACCACCTGAGCCATGGCGCGGTCACCCTCGGTCTCACAGCACCCAGGCGCGGCCTGCCGCAGACGGCTCAGCGCCATCGACAAGCTCTTCTGGCCGTTGCCGTCGGGCCAGAACAGCGCGGCAAGCGCTTTGCGGCGCTGCGGTCCCTCCAGGGCGAGGTAGGTCAGCAGGACCAAGGGTTTGGGCTGGCGGAAGCCTACGGGCTCGAGCGTGAGCCCGCCCAGAGTCCTCAGCTTGGCCATGCCCACAACCTCGGTCATCGGAACCACTCTCCGGGAGCCGAACCGGCGTGCGTTCGCGGCAGTCTACGGCTCGCAACCTAGACGGTGCCACGGCGCGTGGATTGACTTCAGCGCAGTCGCGTACGGAAGATTGGAGGCAGCGCGGATGTGACGCCATCGAAGGAGTAGCGAGAGTGAGTTCCCCAGACGAACTGGCAGTCGCGAGGATGCTGCACCACCGGACCGCGAAGCTCGAAGCCGGAGACCCGATCCCGGCACCGCTGTCGATGGCGAGCGCCTACTGGCTGCCCGGCATGCCGAGCGCACCGCACCAGTACGGGCGCTGGTCCAACCCGACCTGGACGGCTCTGGAAGAGGAGCTTTCGGTGCTGGAGGACGCCGAGGTCGTCATCTTCCCGTCGGGGATGGCGGCCATAGCGGCGGTGTTCATGTCGCTGCTGAGGCCCGGAGACAGGCTGCTCCTGCCGAGCGACGGCTACTACACCACGCGCGCCCTGTCCGAGAAGTACCTCGCGCCGAACGGCGTCGAGATCGAGCTCTGCCGGACGGTCGACTACGGCACGCGCGACCTCGCCGGCTTCAAGCTCGTGTTCGTCGAGACGCCGTCCAACCCTGGGCTCGACATCTGCGATCTGGCTGACGTCGCGGCTCGAGCCAAGGCTGCGGGCGCCATAGTCGTGGCCGACAACACCACGATGACGCCTCTCGGCCAACGCCCGCTGAGCCTGGGCGCGGACGTCGTAGTCGCCTCGGACACCAAGGCGCTCAACGGGCACTCGGACGTGCTGTTCGGTCACGTCGCCACCCGCGACGCCGGCATCGGCGAAGCCGTGCGCGACTGGCGCAAGCTCGTCGGCGCGATTCCCGGTCCGTTCGAGGCTTGGCTGGTGCGCCGCGGGCTGGAGAGCTTCGAGGTCCGCTACAGCCGAATGTGCTCGACCGCGGCCGTGATCGCCGAGCGCCTGGCCGGCCATGCGAAGGTCGAGTCGGTCAGGTACCCGGGCCTTCCGAGCCATCCTGGACACGCAATCGCGCTGCGTCAGATGGCCACGTTCGGAACGCTCCTGGGCGTGACCTTCCGCGACGCCGGCTCTGCCGAGCGGTTCATCGACGACGCCCGGTTCGTCGTGGCCAGCACGAGCTTCGGCGGCCTGCACACCTCGGCAGAGCGCCGCGCCCGCTGGGGCGATCAGGTCGCGGAGGGGTACGTCAGGCTCTCCGTCGGCTGCGAGCCGACCGAGGCGCTGTGGAGCGATCTCGCGCGCGCGTTGGACAGCGCTGGCTGATTACGCCGAGGCGCGTACGAACGAGCAAGGCTCAGGCGCCCAGGCGCTCCCTGAGCCAGACCAGCGTCGCGACGGCCTGATCGAGCTGGAAGTCGCGCAGCGTCGGGATGCCCGGAGCGGGCGGCCGCGTCGAGGCCTCGGTGAAGAAGCCAGCCAGCGAGATGAGCACGCGGTTGGCGGCGTCCCGGCTCATGTCGGCGAAGACCGGCTGCCCGTCGATAACGCTCTCGACGTCGAAGGTCGGGTCGAAGTAGCGCACGTTGATCAGCAGCGTGAGGGCGTCGAGCCAGCCTGCGCCGCGCACCGCCCACGGCCAGTCGACCAGCACCGCACTGCCGTCGGGGCGGAACAGCACGTTGTCGGCGCGCGTGTCCAGATGGACCAGGCGGTCGCCGGCCACGTCGTCTGCTGCCTGCGTCGCGGTTTGACCGAACTCTTCCAGGCGGTCGCGCACCCAGTCGCCCAGCCCTTCCGGCATCTCCGGCAGCGCGGCGTCACCAGCCGCGAGCCTCGTCCAACACCGGCTGAAGCCGGTGATGGCGTCGGAGGCGTCGCCGAGCTGGAGCGTCGGCACGGGGCTCCCGGTCATGGCGTGCAGTGCGTCGAGGACTCCCTCCAGCTCTTCGGCCAGCCAGGGCGCGTGCGGGTGCCTGCCTTCGACGTCCTCGAGTACAAGGCCAACCCAGTCGACCTGATCGAAGGCGCCGATGAAGCGCGGCGCCGGGACCCAGGCAGGCAGCTCAGCGGTGATGGCGGCCTCCATGCGGAGGACGCTGGGTGTATCGGGGTTGGCGGCTAGGCTGCCGGTCTTGACGAAGGCACGGCGTCCGCCCTCGGTCAGGACGCGGTCGGCCGAGCCGGGGGAGAAACCGCCCGGCTGGGAGCGGGCCTCGACGATCCGGTCACCGAGGATCTCCTCGACGCGTGTCCGCACGGCGGGTGGCACCGCCCACCACGACATCCGTCCGCCCGAGCCGCTGACCATCGCACGATGGTGACATACGGTGACGGCCGGATGGCTCTGGCTGATCGGGTCGATACGCAACGCGGATTCACGCGTTGCCGTGACAACCTCGGCGTACGGGAAGCCGAGCACGCTGGCCATCGCGGTGGGGTACTGCCCAGAAGGGAGGCGACAGGATGAGCGGAGGTTCGAGATCGGCAGGGGTGGTCGTATCCGTGGCGCGGCGACGCACGACCGTGGCATGGAGCCTCTTGGCGGCGTTGTCGTTATGCGAGGTGGCGGCCCAGCAGCCGGGCGAGTGGGCGCTGCGCGCCGACCTGCTGGTGCCGAACAGCGAGTTCGCCGTGGCAGAGTCGAACGGTCGTATCTACGTGCTGGGCGGTTATCCAGCCAACCGGGTGACGGCCAGAACGGTGCAGGTCTACGACGTGGCTTCGGACAGTTGGACGCTCGGCCCCGACCTGCCTGCTCCTAACAACCACGGCATGGCCGCCGCGGTCGACGGCAAGATCTACCTCATCGGAGGCCAGACCAGCTCGGCCGGCGGCGATTCCTACGTCGACACCGTCTACGAGCTCGATCCCGAGGTAGGGGAGTGGGTCGAGAAGAGCCCTATGCCGACCAGACGCTCGGCTGGTGTCGCGTTGGTGTTCGACGGCCGCATCTACGTCGCAGGCGGCCGGCCGCCACGCGGGAACGACTTCGCGGTCTACGACCCGGCCAGCGATACCTGGGAGACGCTGCCCGACCTGCCGAGCCAGCGCAACCACTTAGGCGGTGCCGTCATCGACGGCCGGATCCACGTCATCGGCGGCCGCCTCGGCGGCGGGTTCCAGAGCGAGCAGAGCGCCGCGCACGAGATCTACGATCCTCAGACGGGCGCCTGGAGCACCGCCGCGCCGTTGCTGAGGCCTCGCAGCGGTCTCAACGCGTTACTGGCCCTGGGCTGCCTGCACGCCTGGGGCGGTGAGTCGGCCGCCGGTATGTTCCCGGATCACGACTACTACGACCCGCGCTCGGACACGTGGATCAGCTTGGCGGCCATGGACACGCCGGTGCACGGCGTGAACGGAGCGGCGTTCGTGGATGGGCTCATCCACGCTCCTGGCGGTGGCATGGACGTGGGTGGCTCGTCTGGGAGCCTGATCCATCAGGTTTATCGGCCGGGGGTGTCTTGTCTGGGTTGAGCGGCGGGCTCGTTTCTGAGTGGGGACGAGCGGGTGGGAGCCTTCGGCTTTCGGCGCAGGCGGATGGCCCAGGGACGCCCTAGCCAAAAGGAACTCCCGAACCTGTAACCGGTTCGGGAGTTCCCGATGTCTTGAGACATCACATTGGTTGCGGGGGCAGTGTCGTACCTCAGGACATAGGAAACGCATCTCTCAAGTCATAGGAAACGCTTGGTGCGTGATTGTCGTGCGTGTCCAAGGCGCGTCTGGTGATCACCGCGGTAGTCGTCGAGGGTCGAAGTCAAGCGGAGGTGGGACGCGCCTACGGCGTCTCCAGGAGCTGGGTCTGCAAACTCATCGCGCGCTATCGAGCAGAGGGCGAAGCGGCCTTCGAGAGCCTGTCAAGTTGTTTGTGTATGAGGTTGGGTTCATGGCTAGAGGTGGGGGTT
>CAYYOK010000081.1:0-15250 GCA_964473205.1 uncultured bacterium
GAGCCCGAACCACCTCCCGCTGCCGACGCGATCTTCAACGTCATCGCGACGACCTCGGTCGCGGCCGGCTGGCTCGAGATAAGCCACGGGGCTGGCGAGATGGTCAGCGCGACGTCCTTGCGACCCGGGCTCATCGTCCGCTTCGCTTCCTCAGCTGGCGTGACGCGCGTCGCGTGGGTCGGAGAGCCCCAGTCAGGCAGCCAGCTGCAGCTCGGCTTCGACACCGGCGCTTCGGGCTGGACCACTCCGGTCATCTCAGGCGTGGTCGCCTACCGCAACCTCGACGAGCCGGTCGCGGCTGCGAGCTTCGTGCTGCAGGCCGTTTCCAGCAGCGCCAGCCCGCAGGCGGCCGGGCAGTTCGGCCCGCACTCCCTCGCAGGGCTCGACGACCAGCTCGAGGCCGCCTTCGCCGACTACGCGCTCGGTGACGTCGATGCGTCGGGCCAGCTCGACGTGCGCGACGCCCTGCTGGCACGGCGCATAGCGCTCGGCACCACGACCGGCAGCGCGCAGCAGCGCTACCACTCCGACCTCGACGGGGACTACGACGTCGACTCCGTCGACGTGGCGATGCTCCTCGAGAAGCTTACCGACCCGACCATGCCGGCGCGGCTCGTCGTGAAGCCGCGTAGCCTATCGTTCATCAGGCTCGACGCCTCGAACCCGGAAGA
This sequence comes from uncultured bacterium, assembly GCA_964473205.1. Classification (GTDB taxonomy): domain Bacteria; phylum Deinococcota; class Deinococci; order Deinococcales; family Trueperaceae; genus CAYMRL01. The sequence goes on from CAYYOK010000081.1 coordinate 672, forward strand.
GGCGGTCGTGCTCATCGGCAACGGCGGCAACCAGCCGCTGACGTCGGTGAGCAGGAGCGACCCGGGGGAGAGCCTGGGCGTGAGCGTTACCGAGACGTGGACGATCCCGCAGCAAGCGGCGGTCTGGCGGCTGGGAGAGCCGACCGACGGCCGCTGGCTGCCCAACGTCATGTCCGTCTCAGGCCACGGCGGCGACTACTCCGTGAGGCTCGGCAACCTGGTGATCCTCGTCGCGGGGCAGTCGAACGCCAGCGGTCGGGGCGCGAACCTGACCGGCTGGCCAGAGACGACGCAGAGCGATCCCAACGTGAGGATGCTCGGGAACGACTACATCTGGACGAACGCTCGCGAGCCGCTTGACGCGGGACAGGGTCAGTTGAGCCAAGGGGACTACGTCAGCTACGACTCCGCGCCGCTCTACTCGTTCAGCACGCGGCTGGGCAACCTTCTCAACGAGGCCATGGGATTCGACCTCTACCTGATACCTGCCGCCAAGGGCGGGTCCTGCTTGCTGGATTGCGGAGAGCCCAATCCCGATGGTTCGGGCGACACCGGCGCCTGGAGGTTGGCTCCCGGTGACGACCACCTCAACCGAGCAAGGCTCCTCGGATCGGCCAACTTCAGAGCCCAGGTGGCAGCCGGCAGGCAAGCCAACCCGGTGACCGGGAACGCCTATGGTGCGGAGTCCGGTCCTGTGAACCTGGTGGTCTGGTACCAAGGCGAGTCGGAGAACTCTAGCAGCGAGCGCGCGAACTACAAATCCCGGACGCTAGACGTGTTCAACAGCTTCGGCTCGAATCAGTTCGGAGCCGCCGGTCAGGGCCGTGTGGTGCTGGTTCAGCTCGGATCTCACCTTCAGGTCCTGAACTCGTTGCAGCAGAACGACATAGCCGAGCGCCAGCGCCAGCTCGAGGCCGAGAACGGCAACGTCATCCTGGTCGTTGCCCACGATCTGCCGAGGTCGGACCACATTCACCTCAGCGCTGCCGGACAACGTGTCCTGGCCGAGCGCATAGCGCTCGCGGTGAGGGAGTCCGTGTTCGGTGAGGACGTCGACGGTACGGGTCCGCGCCCTCTGTCCATATCGCGGAGCGGCAATCAGGTGAGGATCAAGGTCGATCGGCCGCTGGTGGTCGGGACCTTGGATGCGACGATGTTCGCCGTGTTCGACGGCACTCCGAGCGGGAGTATCGACACACCGGAGACGTACGGGCTCAACGCCGTCGAGATCTCGACGGCCGAGGTTCTCGCCGCCGACCCGACGACGATCGTCCTGACCCTGGACGGCCCAGCACCCGCCACTCCCCACGTGCGTCACATGCCTCAGCCGGGTCGACCGAACGGCCCCGATGTGTGGACCGTGCTGGCCCAAGGCGTGGCGACAGGGGCTGCGAGCGGCCTGCCTCTACCCCAGTTCGGCCCGCGAGCTAGCTTCTAGGGTCCTCCTGGGCGGCCCCGCTGTGCGGTGGCGTCAAGGCGTCGGTCAGGACTCGAGACAGGCTTTGGTCGGGACAGGCCTAGGTCAAGACAGGACTTAGGTCAAGACAGGCCCTAGGTCAAGACAGGTTTTGGTCGAGACAGGCTTTGGGTTGGGTAGCGCTCATCGGTGCGACTCTCGGGAGAGGCGCTAAAGCGCAGGTCACATCGCATCTAGGCTAGCTGGGCCTTACGGCCTGCCGATGGCCGCCTGAGCCACGAACACAAGAACGAACCCGCCCGCCCCGGTGAAGGGGCGGGCGGGCCGTCTCAGTGCTGAGTTGAGGCTAGCGGGTCAGAGCGGAGGCAGCACCACGTACTCGACCGTGATGCTCGGGCGATCGGCGACGCCAGGTCCTGCGAAGTCGATGCCGTAGCTCACGGCGCTGCGCTGTGCGGTCGAACCAGGGTCCACGTCGTCGGGAGGCGAGACGATGATCACGACGCTGCCGCCGAAACCGTCGAGGTCGACGAGCTCCTGAAGGACGGCGGCGAGCTCGACGCTGGTGTAGTCGCTACCGCTGGCGAACGTCGGGAGCTCCCAGGTGACGGCCGAACCGGTCTTGGTGCGGCTCGACAGGTCGAAGCTGGCAGCGCCGTCGGCATCGTTGCCCAGGAGGCTCGGCGCAGCGGACGCGTCGCCGCTGATGACCACGCTGACCGGATCGGAGTGGCTGGCGGAGGCGGTGAACTCGATCGTCGCAGAGATGATGCGCGCGTTCGCCGGAAGCTCGGCGAAGTCGAACCGCATCGCGAAGTGCTGGAGCGTGGAGTGGGCGCTGTCGTACGAGAAATCGAGGTCGCTGGAGTCCTGGTAGGTATGTCCAGCCGGCCAGTTGGTCGGGTTGGCGCTCGAGTCGTCGAACAGCTCCTCGGCGGTCTGCGAGGTCAGGAGGTTGGTCTCGCTGGCCACGTCGTTGAACGCCGCGGTCACGGCCTCTTCGCCTTCGTCGACCGTCACGACGCAGGTGAGGGTCTTGAGGCCAGCGCAGTCGCCGCCGGCCCAACCGGCGAACTCGCCGCTGGTGGCCGTGGCCGTGAGCGTGACCTCGGTACCGAGCTCGAAGTCGTGAGACGCAGAAGCGCCGCCGGCGGTGTCGATCCCGGCTGGCGAGCTGGTAACCGAGCCGGCCGAGCCGCCGCCGGTGACGACGTTGACGGTGAGGGTGACGGGCTCTTCGACCTCGACGAACGTGGCTGTGACGCTGGCGTTGGCGTCGAGCGTCACCTCGCAGGCGCCTGTGCCGCTGCAGTCGCCGGACCAGCCGTCGAACTGCCAGCCGGCGTCGGCGACGGCGGTGAGGGTGACCTCGGTGCCGGTGTCGAAGCTGGCGCTCACCTGCTCGTTGGCCGTGTCGATCCCAATAGGTTCGGACGTGACGCTGCCGTTGCCGCTGACGTTGACGGTCAGGGTACGGGTGGTGCTAGGTGGAGTGGGTGTACCGCAGGCGGCCAAGATCAGCAGGCCGAGTGCAGCGACCAGTCCAAAACGAACCCTCTTGATCATGCTTCTCCTTCACCTCTCGTCGGGCTCTGGCCCGTGGAGAACCATCGCCCCGGCCCAAGCCGGCGCGAACTCTGGCGCCGAATCGACAGGACGCCGGCACGCGTACCGTGCTGTCTCAGTTATAGCGACTGCTCCGAAACGGCGGTGTGACGGAATCCCTGCCAGCTCTCGCCGTGTACATGCGAGTTCCCGGCTGTTGGGTGTGGCTAGGCTGGCCGGCGCCCGCCCTCTAGCTCTTGCCGCGCCTCGTCCAGCCGAGCAGCACCACGCCGCCGCCGATCAGCAGCAGCGGCACGAGCCACGCGGGCATCCCGCCCGGGTCGTTGGCGATCAGCGTGATGAAGCCCCAAGCGATGGCGGGCCACAGGGCCCAGCGCCCACCGCCGCGCTCCTTGGGCAGGAGGTAGACGATGGTGAAGACGGCGGTCATGCCGAGCGTGAAGAACGCGCCCGAGTTCCAGCGCGGGAACACCGAGCTGATCGTCGCGACGAGGGCGAGCGTCGCGAGCACCCCGGCAGGGATGAGTGCCCACGGCGCCGAGCCTCGACGCGGCGTCGAGTAGTGGAGCCAGAAGCCGAGCGCGCCGAAGGCGAGGAAGGCGCCGCCGGCCAATAGGTCGAGGCTGACGGTCGCGACCAGCGCCAGCACTCCCAGCACGACGAGGCGCGCTGCCGGCTTGGTGCGCGGCTCCAGGAAGCGCCATAGCAGCGTTCCGAACAGCCCGAGCCCGCCGAGCTTGACCAGCTCGGCCAGCAGGCCGCCCGCGCCGCCGCGGTTGAGCAGCGCGACGATGCCGATGGCGACGATCGCATAGCCGAGGTGCTCGCGCTTCATAGCGAGCCTCCCTGCAGTGGCAGCTCGATGCGCACGGTCGTGCCGGCAGCCGGCGCGCTCTCGACGCGTAGCCGGCCGCCCAGCGCCCCGACGCGCTCGTGCATCGAGGTGAGGCCCAGGTGCCCCGGGTAGCTGCGGCTGGTGTCGAAGCCGACGCCATCGTCGACGATCTCGATCCTCAGGCGGTCGTCGTCGGCGTCGCTGCGCACGGTGACGAGCTTGGCGCGGGCATGCTTGGCGACGTTGTGCAACGCCTCCTGCGCGACCCGCAGCAGCACCTGCTTGGTCTCGAACGGCAGCTCGGGCTCGGGGCCGAGCTGCCTGTCGGTAGCGACCGCGTGGCGCAGCTCGAGGCCGTCGAGCTGGCGGTTCAGCGCCCCGACGAGGCCTACCTCGGCCAGCGCCTCGGGGCGCAGCTCGAAGATCAGGGCTCGCATCTCGGCGAGGGCGGCCTCGGCGAGCTCGATGACGTTGCTCAGCGCCGCCTCGCTCGAAGGCGGGTCGGTCCTGAGCCGCTTCTTGGCCGCGTGGGACGTCAGCACCACGGCGTAGATCGCCTGGCTGACGGAGTCGTGGAGCTCGCGCGCCAGGTGCTGGCGCTCCTGATCGGCGGCCTGCTCGCGCGCCCGCTCGTAGAGCCTGGCGTTCTCGATCGCGACCGCCGCCTGCGCAGCCAGGCCGCTCGCCAGCCGCAGGCGCTCCTCGTCCCAGGTCTCGCCCGGCGGCAGGTAAGCGTGCAGCACGCCCACCACGTGGTCCCTGGCGCGCAGCGGCAGGGCGAGCGCGCCCTCGTCTACGACGGCGTTCGGCGCGATGGCTCTGGCGGGGTGGTCGTCAGCCGGCGACTCGGGCGCCGCGAGCTGCGGCACCTCGCCCGACGCCGCCAACGACGCGAGGCGGCCCGAGGGCGAGAGCTCGAGCACCTCGGCCGCCAGCCCCGGCACGGACTCGACGAGGCGTTCCAGCACCGCCTCGAGCTGGGGTCTGAGCTCGTCGCTGACCGCGATCTTGTTCGACAGCTCGAGCAGGCCGCGCAGCTCGGAGGTGCGCGCCGCGACGCGCGTCTCCAAGCGGCTCTGCGCCGCCAGCAGCGCGTCGGCCATGCCGTCGAAGGAGCGCGCCAGCTCGCCGAGCTCGGAGCGGTCGGTGAGGTCGATGCGCGCGGCCTGGTCGCCGCTGGCGAGCGCGCGCGTGGCCGCGGTCAGCCTGGCGATGGGCTCGGCCAGCAGGGTCCGCGAGAAGGCGGCGGCCGCGACCACCGTGACGGCGACGACGGCGGCGAGGTTGATCAGCGTGCTGCGGAGCACGGCTCCGACCAGCTCGGGGTCGACCTCGCCGGACGGCTCGGCCGCGCCCCTGCCCGTAAGGTCGAGCCCGCCGGCGACCATCTCGCCGAACCCGCGCCACAGCAGGACGATGGAGGCCGCGACCAGCACGGCGATCACGCCGAGCAGCAGCAGGATCAGGCGGGTCGAGATGCTGTGATGCCACGGCACCTCTGTACCGCGCGCACCCAGCTCACCCTTCACGCTCCACCAATCCCTCGCGCAGCGCGTAGAGCGCGGCTTGGGTGCGGCTCCTCAGCGCCAGCTTCGAGAGGAGGTTCGACACGTGGGTCTTGACCGTCGCCTCGGCCACGTCGAGCCGCTGCGCTATCGCCTTGTTGGTGGCGCCGGACGCGAGCAGGCGCAGCACCTCGATCTCGCGCTCGGTCAGCGGCTCTCTCACCTGAGGCGCGCGCACCTCGCGCACGAGGCGTTGCTGCGCCCGCGGGTCGAGCCTGACCTCGCCGCGAGCGGCCGCCCTGACGGCCTCGAACAGGTCGTCGGGGCGCGACTCCTTGAGCATGTAGCCCGCGGCGCCGGCCTCGACGACGTCGATGACCATGCGGTCCTCGAGCACCGAGGTGAGGGCTACGACCTCGATGCCAGGGTGGCTCGCGCGCAACGTGCGCGTCGCCTCGACACCGTTCATGACCGGCATCAGCAGGTCCATGACGACGACGTCGGGGCGGAGCTGAGCCGCGCGCTCGAGCGCCTGCTGGCCGTTCTCCGCCTCTCCGACGATCTCGAAGTCGTCCTCGGCTTCGAAGACCATGCGCAAGCCGCGCCGGACGACGGTGTGATCGTCGACGAGCAGGACCTTGATCTTGGTTTCGGGCACAGGCAAGTGAGGCGCCGCCCTCCTCCAGCGCGTCCGCACGGCGAGCGCGGACCGCGCGCTAGCGCGAGCCTAACCGAGCGGCCGGCAGGACGCGTCCACCTTTCGGCTGACGACGTGCTCAGACGTTCGGCGAACGAGCTCAAGCTCGGTTGGGCGATTCGCTGCCCGCGGCGCCGGCCATAGCATCGCAGCAAGACCGAAGGAGGTCAAAGTGACGATGTCAGGCTTCAAAGGACTGGGCAACGGTCAGGGCGGCAGGCACTCCGGGCGTATCGGCGCCTACGTGCTCATAGGGCTCGGCGCGTTCGGCTTGCTGGCTGGGACCGGCGTGCTCAGGGTCTTGGGCGGGCTGATCGGCGGAGCGCTGCTCGGCGCCATCGCCTACCTCGCCTACACCGAGGGCCGGCGCACAGGCAACACCGTGTGGCGCGTGGCGGCCTACCCTCTGGCCGGCCTGGCGATTGCCACGATCGTGCCGGGGTCGATGGGCGGAGGCGCCTTCCTCGCCGGCCTGGGCCTGGCGTTCGTGCTGGTGTGGCGCGAGGACCAGACGCGCTGGTGGGCCCTGATCCCCGCGGGTACGCTCGCGTCGCTGGCGGCCGTGGCGTTCTTCCAGGGTGCCGTGGGCTGGAGCCTCGGCTGGCTGTTCCTGCTCGGTCTCGCCGCGACCTTCTACCTGCTCACCCGCCTCGAGGTCGAGCCGCAGCCGTGGGCCATCTACCCCGCCGCCGCCCTCGCCGTGATCTCGGTCCTGTCGTTCACGACCGCCGGCGGTTGGGTCGTGCCGCTCGCGATGATCGCCATCGGCGGCTGGCTGCTCTACAAGGGTCAGCTGGGCGGTGCCGGCCGGGCACCGGGCTACGCCGGCACGCCGGCTCCGGTCAGCGCTCCGATACCTGCCGCTCCGATACCTGCCGAAGGGCAGCCGGGCGGTGCCCCGGCTCCTAGCCCAGAAGTGAGTCCCGCGGCGAGCCCTGCAGCGAGCCCCGCAGCGGCTCCCGAGCACGGCGAGCAACCCGGTGCGCAGCAGGGCACCGAAGAGCCCCGGTCCGGGACCTACTGACGGGCCAATCGCTACACTCAGCCGATGGACGTACTGATCCTCGGCGGCACGGGCTTCGTCGGCCGCCACATCGCGAACGCGGCGGCGAGCGCCGGCATGGCAGTGACCCTGTTCAACCGCGGCACGAAACCGGACGCGCTGCCTGGCACGAGCAGGTTGGTTGGCGATCGCGACGGCGGCCTCGACGCCCTGCTAGGCAGGCGTTTCGATGCCGTCGTCGACGTCAGCGGCTACCTGCCGCGCCTGGTCGCCGCCTCGGCCGAGCTGCTCGAGCCCTCTGCCTCTCGCTACCTATTCATCTCGACGGTCTCGGTCTACGACCTCTCCGCAGAGCTGCCGTTCCGGGACGAGGACGCGCCGCTCGCGACCTTGGACCAGCCGCTGGGCGAGGAGATCACGAACGCCACCTACGGACCGCTCAAGGTCGCCTGCGAGGAGGTCGTCAGCAGGACCTTCGGCGCGGACCGGACCACCATCGTCAGGCCGACGGTAGTGGCCGGCCCGTTCGATCCTTCCGACCGCTTCACCTACTGGGTCAGGCGGGTGGCCGGTGGCGGCAGGTTCCTGGCGCCGGGATCGAGGTCAGATCCCGCGCAGTGGATCGATGCCCGCGACCTGGGCGAGTTCGTCGTCAAGCTGTTGGCCGCCGGCACCTCCGGCACGTTCAACGCGGCGACGCCGCCCGACTCGCAGACGATGGGCGGCCTGCTCGATGCCTGCGAGGAGGCCGGCGCGGCGTCGGCGGCTTTCTCGGGCAGGCGGCGGGGCGAGCCCGTCTGGACCCCGGCGGCGGCGCTCGAGCAGTATCAGGTGATGCCTTTCCGCGACATGCCGCTGTGGTTGCCTCCAGGTCACAACTCGCTGATGAGGGTCTCGGCCGAGCGCGCCGCCGCTGCCGGCCTGCGGCACCGCGCGGCCGAGGAGACGGTCGCCGACACGCTGGCCTGGGACGTCGGCCGCGGCTTGCCCCCGCTCAAGGCCGGGCTGGCGCCGGAGCGCGAGGCAGAGGTGCTCGCCCTGCTCGCCGGCTAGCTCAGTCCTCGTCCAGAACGGTCGGCACCTCGGGGTCGAGGTCGTAGTAGCGCTCGCTCTCGGTGATCCTCTGGTGCCAGCGCTTCGACTGCTCGTCGAGCTTCGAGAGGTCGGCCGGCAGCTCGCCGAACTCGACGCCGAGCTCCTTGCGCCACTGCGCGAACATCACCTCGGTCTGGCTGCGGTGCGCCCTCAGCGCCTCGATCTTGTTGCGAGCGAAGTCGCGGATGTCGCTGGTGACGTTCGGCTCGCCCAGCTCGCGGCCGAGCTGCTCGTGGTCGCCGACTGCCACCGCCAAGTACCGCGGCCTAGACTCGCGCGGCATCTGCCTAAGCGCCAGCACCGTCGCCTGGCCGATGGCGTCATGATCGGGGTGCACGCCGTAGCCGGGGTAGAAGCCGATGACGGTCGACGGCCTGAACTCCTCGATGAAGCCGCGGATCCTGGCGCCGACCTCGTCTAAGTCCTCGAACTCGACGCACTTGTCGCGCAGGCCCATGTAGGAGAACGCGGCGCCGAGCTCGGCGCACGCCTCGGCCAGCTCCACCTCGCGCACGTCGCGCAGGGACTCGCGGTTGGCGAAGGCGGGGCGGCCCATGCGGCGCCCCATGTCGCCGTAGGTCGCGCACAGGTAATGAACCCTGAGCCCGGCCGCGGAGAACTTGGCCATCGTCCCACCCGAGCCGAAGGACTCGTCGTCAGGGTGCGGCAGCACCACGAGGAGCGCGGTCTCAGCGGCCGGGAGCAGCTCGCGGGCTACGCGGTACTCGTGAGCGGGATCGGACGGAGCCTGGCCGGCCTCGGCGCTGCGGAGCGCGCTCACCTCAGGCCTCCCTGAAGGGCGTCGCCGAGAGCTGCAGCGCCACGGTGAGCTGGCCGTCGTCGTCGAGGCCGGCGAGGAGCAGCTCGCCGCGCTCGTTGACCTCGAAGTCGGTCAGCCCGTCGGCGTAGACCCAGCCCTCGCCCAGCTTCAGGCCGACGCGGTACGGCCCGGCTCCGGTCACCTTGCCGCGCTGGTAGTTGAGCTTGGCGTTCCGGACGAACGCGATCACTGGCGGACGCTTCTCGGGCCCGAGCGAGGTGTAGGAGCCCGTCGTCGTCTCGAGGTGCACGTAGACGTCGCTACCGCGCCTGAGATCGAGCTCGCTCTGCACCGTGTGGCGATCGATGGGCTGCATGGTCCTCCTGAGGCGGCGGCGCGCAGCGCCTGGCCGCGGACAGGACCGAGTCTAGCCCTGGCGGCTCCCGAACCGCGAGAGCGAGGTCACGTAAGGCGCGGCGCAGGTATCATCCCGCCATGCATTGGCTCGCAGACGCGCAAGAGGAACTCAGGCGCTCGAAGATCGACGGCTGGCTGGTCTACGACTTCCGCGGCAGCAACCCGGCCGCGCGCAAGACGCTCGTGCCGCTCCTCGGCGGTGGCGTCGCGAGTCGACGCGCCTTCCTGTGGGTGCCAGCCGAGGGCAGCCCGACGCTGTTGGTGCACGCGATCGAGCTGGGCAACGTCCCGCGCGGGCTGCCAGTCACGACCCGCAGCTACGCCAGCCGCGAGAGCATGACCGAGGAGCTGCGAGGGATGCTCGCAGGTGCCGCCCGCGTGGCGATGGACTACTCGCCAGACGGCGACAACCCCTACGTCGGCACCGTCGACGCCGGCACGGTCGAGCGCATCAGAGCGCTGGGCGTCGAGGTGGTCTCTTCCGGCGACGTCTCGCAGACCCTCGAGGTGTGGAGCGCCGGTCAACTCGAGCAGCATCTGCAGGCCGCCGCCGTGGTGCTCGACGCCAAGGACGCGGCGTTCGCGTTCCTGACCCAGCGCTGCGCGGCCGGGCACGAGGTCCGCGAGACGGAGGTCCAGGCCGTCATCGAGGAGGCCTTCAGGGCCGGCGGCTGCATCCGCGACCATGCGCCAAACGTCAGCTTCGGGGCTCACGCTGCCGATCCTCACTACGAGCCCGGCGGCGCCAACGACGCGGTGCTCCAGCCCGGCGAGGTGGTCCTGATCGACCTGTGGGCCAAGCTGCCCGACGACGAGGCTCCGTACGCCGACGTGACCTGGATGGGCGTGCGCGGCGAGCCGTCGCAGGAAGTGGCAGGCACCTTCGAGGCCGTCAAGGCGGCGCGCGACGCCGCGCTCACCGCGATAGCCGACGCTTATGGCGCGGGCGTCTGGCCCGAGGGCCGCGACATCGACGCGGCTGCTCGCGCCGAGCTGAAGCGGGCCGGCCACGGCCCGGCGTTCATCCACCGGACCGGGCACAGCATCGGCCTGCGCTCGGCGCACGGGCAGGCCGTTCACCTAGACGGCTTCGAGACCTCGGACGCGCGCCGGCTGCGGCCGGGGCTCGGCGTCACCATCGAGCCGGGCGCGTACTACCCGGGGCGTTACGGCGTGCGCTCGGAGATCAACGTCTACCTGGCCCCCGACGGGCCGGTCGCCACGACCGACCTGCAGGCGGAGCTCGAGGTCCTCTGACGCGCAGCAGTCGCCTAGGCGGGCGCCGCTGCCCTCTCGTACGGCCGTAGCTTCCCGAGCGACTCGGCCAGGACCACCAGGTCGTCGCCGGTGGTGAGGACGAAGTCCGACGCGGGGTTGGTGTGCGTCACTCCCGAGCGCGCCACGGCGAGCAGCGTCGCCGAGTGGTGGCGTCGCAGCCACGCCGAGACCTCGTCGATCGGCTTGTCGACGCAGTCGTCGGGCAGCTCGACACGGTAGAGCTCGGATCCCTCGCCGCCGGAGACGATGTCGGTCACGAGCTCGGACAGTCCCGGGTACATGGCGGACCTGGCCAGCAGATGCGACGACAGCATCGACGTGACCAGGAACTCGTCGACGTTGGCGCGGCGGAAGTGCTTGGCGTGGAGCGGGTTGTTCACCTCGACGACGGTGCGCACGTGCGGCGCGACGGCCTCGATGGCCAGCACGACCAGGATCGAGTGCATGTCCGCCTCGTTGCTGCCGTCGGCCGGGCACACGATGGCGGAGCGCGCGTTCTCGATACCGGCCCGCCGAAGGTCGGCCTCCGAGGTGTCGGAGCCGCGCACGAAGTAGACGCCGTCGTCAGCGGGGCTCTTGTCGGCATCGTGGATCAGGACGACGCGCCCACCGTACTCGTCTTCCTTCAGCTCCTCGATGAGGTTGCGAGCGGTCGCGTTCCAGCCGCAGACGATGACGTGGTCCCTGTATCCCGATGCTCCCATGCCCTGCCCTTCCTTGAGGAGGAAATCGATCATGAACCCGACGAGAGCGCCGGTGATGGTCGCGACGATCGCTACGCCGAACAGCCCCAGCAGCCAGCCCATCACCCAGCCGACGGGGCCTGAGGCGTAGGAGGCGTCGCCCTGGCCGAGCACCGTGGTGGCGGCCCAGTAGAACGAGGCGCCGAAGTCCGCGATCTCGTGGTCGGTCTCGAACGTCCACACGATCAGCGAGATGAACAGCAAGATGACGACGAGCCCGATCAGGAGGGACCTGAAGAAGCTGGCCTCGACCTGCTCGGACATCCGCTTGAGGTGCCAGCCGACCCTGCGGATGAACGGGTTCTCGATCAGCCGTGCGACTCTAGCTTTCACGTGAGACATACGATATGGGCGTGATGGACGGTGCGCGCGCGGAAATAGCTCACGCTGAGCAGGTCGGGGCGGGGTCCGAGGGCCGCCGGCCCCTGGTCGTGGTCGGCGATTACGCCTGGGACGTGATGATCCGCGGCAACACCGAGCTGCTGTCCGGCGGGGACATCTTCGGCGAGGTGCAGCTGGCGCCGGGCGGCAGCGCCGCCAACTCCGCCGTCTGGGCGCAGCGCTGCGGCCTGCGCACGACGTTCGTCGGCAAGATCGGCCGCGACCGCTTCGGGGTGCTGGCGCAGGAAGACCTCGCCGGCGAGGACGTCGAGGCGGTGTGGCTCCACTCCGACGCCCACCTCACCGGCTCGGTGGCGGTGTGGATCGATCACACCGGCCAGCGCTCGATGGTCTCCGGCAAGGGCGCGGACCACTACCTGCTGCCGTCCGAGCTGCCGCTGCGGCTCCTGGGGCGGGCCGCTCACCTGCACCTCAGCGCCTGGTCGTTCTTCGGCGATCCGCCGCGCGCGGCGGTCAGGCGCGCCGCCGCCGTCGTCAAGGACGCCGGCGGCACGCTCTCGCTCGACCCCGGCTCGTTCCAGATGATCCAGGAGCTGGGCGTCGACGCGTTCGTGTCGTGCACCGCCGACCTCGGCGTCGACCTGCTGCTGCCGAACTTCGAGGAGGGGCGCGTCCTGAGCGGCGAGACGGACCCCGAGCGCATAGCCAGGCGGCTGGCCGAGGTCTACCGGGGCGCTCTCATCGCCTTGAAGCTCGACGCCGACGGCGCCTACGTCCTGGAAGACGGCGTAGGCACGGCCTGCGGTCCGGCGCCGGGACGGCTCGTCGACGCCACCGGCGCCGGCGACGCGTTCGCCGGCGCCTTCCTCGCCGACTGGTTGCGGGGCGCCACTCCAGCCAAGGCGGCCGCGAGGGCGAACGAGGTGTCCGCCTGGGTCATCGAGCGAGTCGGGGCGAGGCCGCCGGGCGACGGCGCTCTCGAGCGCCTGCTGGGCCGGCCGCGCATCCCCTGAGGCGCTAGACTCGCGGGGTAATGCCTAAGAAGAGCTCGAGCAGGCGCGCAGCGCCTACTGCCGCGGCCCGCGCCGTCATCGTCGGTGCGGCTCGCACGCCGTTCAGCCGGGCCGGCTCCGATTACCAGCGGCTCGTCGGGTACGACCTCGCGCGCATGGCGCTGAGCGGCGCGCTGGCGCGCAGCGGCGTGGAGCCTGGCGCCGTCCAGCAGGTCGTGATGGGCAACGTCGTCCAGAACACCGCGAACGCCAACGTCGCGCGCGATGCGGCGCTGGCGGCGGGCGTGCCGCTGAGCGCGCCGGCTCACACGGTCAGCATGGCGTGCATCTCCGCGAACCGCGCGATCGCCGACGTCGCGGCGGGGATCGCGGGCGGAGACCTGAGCCTGGCCGTCGCCGGCGGCGTCGAGATGCTGGGGGACGTGCCCGTCGGCTTCTCGCGCGAGGTCAGGCGCCGCCTCTTCGCCAGCCGGCGCTACCGCAACGCGCTCGAGTGGCGCGCCTTCTTCGCAGGCCTGCCGCTGAGCGAGCTCCTGCCCAAGGCGCCGCCGATCGCCGAGTTCACCACCGGCGAGACGATGGGCGTCAGCGCCGACCGCCTGGCCGCGCGTTTCGGCGTCGGCAGGGAGGAGCAGGACGCCTTCGCCCTGCGCTCCCATCAGCTCGCAGCACAGGCTCAGCGCGAGGGGTGGCTGGGCGCCCAGGTCGTGCCGGTGACCGTACCCGGCGGCCGCGGCGGTCCGGGCGGCGGTGGCCGAGGCGCCGCGGGCGGCGGCGTGCGGGTGGTGACCTCGGACAACGGCGTGCGCGAGGACACGAGCATCGAGAAGCTGGCGTCTCTCTCGCCCGCCTTCGTCAAGCCTTTCGGAACCGTCACCGCCGGCAACGCCAGCCCGCTGACCGACGGCGCCGCTGCCGTGGTGCTCGCCGCGGAGTCGTACGCCGCCGAGCGCGGCCTCACCGCCAGGGCGCGCATCCTCGGCTACTGCTTCGTGGCGCAAGACCCGCAGGACGAGCTGCTGCTGGGCCCCGCCTACGCCGTGCCGCGCTTGCTGGGGCGCAACGGGCTGACCCTGGCCGACATCGACGTCGTCGAGGTGCACGAGGCGTTCGCAGGGCAGGTGCTGGCTGTCGCCAACGCCCTCGCGTCCGAGGGTTTCGGCCGCGAGCGGCTGGGGCTGGCCGGCGCCTACGGCAGCCTCGACATGGAGCGCGTCAACCGCTGGGGCGGCTCGATCTCGCTTGGTCACCCGTTCGGAGCGACCGGCGCCCGCCTGGTGGCGACGGCCGTCGACAGGCTCGAGCGCGAGGACGGGACGCTGGCCATCGTCACCGCCTGCGCCGCCGGCGGGCTCGGACACGCGCTGCTCCTCGAGCGCATGCCTGGAGGCGCGGCGTGAAGCCGGCCGACCAGCCCGCTGCCTCGGGGGCCGCTGGCGTGGAAGGCGCCGGCCTGCGCATCGAGCGGCGCGGCGGCGTCGCGCTGCTGGTGATAGACCAGCCGTCGCGGCCGGTGAACCTGCTCGATACGGCGCTGCTGAGCGCCCTCTCGCAGGCCGTCGACGAGCTCGTCGCCGACGCCGGTGTCGTCGGGGCCGTGCTGTGCAGCGCGCGTCCCGGCTCGTTCCTGGCGGGCGCCGACGTCTCCTCGTTCCTCGACTACGGCTCGCCGGCCGAGGTCGAGGCGGCCATCCACGCCGGCAACGCCCTGCTGGCGCGCATCGAGGCTTGCGGCAAGCCGCTGGTGGCGGCGATCGACGGCGCGTGCCTCGGCGGCGGCACCGAGCTGGTGCTGGCGCTGCGCTACCGGCTGGCGAGCACCGGCTCCGCGACCCGCATCGGCCGGCCCGAGGACCAGCTCGGGCTGCTGCCTGGCCTCGGCGGCTGCGTGAGGTTGCCGGAGCGCGT
>CAYYOK010000082.1:0-15242 GCA_964473205.1 uncultured bacterium
CTCGGCCTTGCCGGCGCCGACGATGGTGTGCAGCTCGTCGATGAACAGAACGATCTGTCCATCGGATTTGGTGGTCTCCTCGATCACCGCCTTGAGGCGCTCCTCGAACTCGCCGCGGTACTTGGCGCCGGCCAGCAGGCTGCCCATGTCGAGCTGCACCACGCGCTTGTCCTTGAGGCCCTCGGGCACGTCGCGCTTGACGATGCGCTGCGCCACGCCCTCGGCGATGGCCGTCTTGCCCACGCCCGGCTCGCCGATCAGCACCGGGTTGTTCTTGCTGCGCCGCAGGAGGATCTGGATGACGCGCCTGATCTCCTCGTCGCGGCCGATGACCGGGTCGAGCTTGCCGGCGCGGGCGCGCTCGGTGAGGTCGATGCCGTAGCGCTCCAGCGCCTCGAAGGTGCTCTCGGCGGCGCGGCTGTCGACCTTGCGGCCGCCGCGGATCTCCTGTGCCGCCTTCTCGAGGGCGGAGGCGTCGGGGAGCATCGGCAGAGCCGCGCCCGCGACCTTGCGCAGCGCCACCAGCAGCGTGTCGACCGCGACGAAGCCGTCTCCTTGGACGCTCGCGAGGCGCTCGGCCTCGGTGAACACGCGGCCGAGCTCGTCGCTCATGTACTGGCCACCGCCACCCGTCGCACCCGTGACCTTGGGAAGGCCGTTGAGGGCGGCGTCGATCGCCTGCCTGGTCGATGCAGCGCTGCCGCCGGCGCGGTCGACGACGCGGGAGGCGTGGCCTTCCGGATCTGCCAGCAACGACGCTGCCAAGTGCAGCGGTCCTACCTGTTGGTTGTTGCGCGTCTGCGCCACCTGCTGAGCGCTGCTCACCAGCGTCAGCGCCGCCTCGGTGAACTTCTCGGGGTTCATACCCTCTAGGATATGAACTTGAGCGTAATCAGGTCAAGTTTTTTGAGGCCCTATCTCATTCGGCCGCCGACTTGAACTCCGACACCAGGCCGGCGATCGAGGACTTGGCGTCGCCGAACAGCATGCGGGTGTTGGGCTTGTAGAACAGCGGGTTCTCGACGCCCGAGAAGCCCGGGTTCATACCGCGCTTGAGCACGAAGCAGACGCGCGCCCTGTCGACGTCGATGATCGGCATGCCGTAGAGCGGGCTCGTCTGGTCCTCGCGCGCGGCCGGGTTGACCACGTCGTTGGCGCCGATGACGACGGCCACGTCGACGGTCTCCATCGAGGGGTTGACGTCACCCGGCTCGACGAGCTGCTCGTAGGGAACGTTCGCCTCGGCCAGCAGCACGTTCATGTGCCCCGGCATGCGGCCGGCGACCGGGTGGATGGCGTGCCTCACCTCGGCGCCGTTCCTGACGAGCATGTCGGCGAGCTCGCGCACCACGTGCTGCGCCTGCGCCACCGCCATCCCGTAGCCTGGCACGAACACCACCGAGTTGGCGGCCTCGAGCAGGAAGTAGGCGTCCTCGGCCGAGATCGGCTTGATCTCACCCTCGGCCTGCTGGCCCGAGGCGCTGACGGCCGAGCCGAAGCCCCCGAACAGCACGTTGCCGAGCGAGCGGTTCATCGCCTTGCACATGATCACGGTGAGGATGAAGCCCGAGGCGCCGACCAGCGCGCCCGCGACGATCAGCACCGTGTTGGAGATCAGGAACCCGGCCGCGACGACCGCCAGGCCGCTGTAGCTGTTGAGCAGCGCGATGACGATCGGCATGTCGGCCCCCCCGATGGGCACGACCCCGAGCACGCCCAGCGCGAGGGCCAGCAAGAAGATCACCAGGAGCAGCGGGTACGAGCCGGCCGGGTTGAGCGCGAACAGCACGCTCAGCAGCACCAGGCCGGCGACGATCGCGCCGTTCACCCACTGCTGCCCCTTGAACAGGAACGGCTTGCCGCTGAGCCGCTCGGAGAGCTTGCCCCAGGCCACCACCGACCCTGACAGCGTCATGGCCCCGACGATGCCGGCGAGCACCGTGGCGATGGGCGCCATGCCGCCCGCCTGAGGGAAGGTCAGGTACTCGCTCCAGCCGACCAGCAGCGACGCCGCGCCGCCGGTGCCGTTGAGCAGCGCGACCGTCTCAGGCATCTGCGTCATCTGCACGCGGCGCGCCACGATCGCGCCGACGGCGCTGCCGACGACGATGCCGACCGCGATCCAGGCGAAGTTGAGGCCGGCGGCCAGCAGCGTGGCGACGATCGCGATGAGCATGCCGGCGGCCGAGAGCTGGTTGCCGCGCCGGGCGGTCTCCTGCCGGCCGAGCATCCTCACGCCCATGACGAAGGCGATGGCGGCGACGACGTACGCTAGGTCGATCGCTTCGCTCACCGCTCGCCCTCCCGCTTGCCCGACTTGAACATCGACAGCATCCGGTCGGTGACGAGGTAGCCGCCGACGACGTTGATCATCGCGAACGCGACCGCCATGATCGTCAGGATCATGTTGGCCGTTCCCTCGCCGCGGCTTATCACCAGCGCCCCTACGATGATCACGCCAGCGATCGCGTTGGTGCCCGACATCAACGGCGTGTGCAGCTGCGAGGGCACGCGTCCGATCAGCTCGCGGCCCAGCAAGCCGGCTAGCACGAAGACGAAGAGCATCATCACGATGGTCATGCAGCACCCTCCAGACGCGTCCTGACCCGCTCGTCGCGCACGTAGCCCTCGTGCGTGAGGAGGCAGGCGCCGACCGTCTCGTCCTCCAAGTCGAAGCGCAAGCCGCCCGACTCCTTGTCCCACATGTGCTCGACGAGGTAGGTCAGGTTGTTCGAGTACATCTGGCTGGCGTCGCGCGCGACCTCGGCCGGGTAGTTGGCGAGACCGACGATCAGGACGCCGTTGTCCGTCAAGGTCTCGGTCCCGGCGCGGGTGCCGACGACGTTCCCGCCGGTCGAGGCGGCCAGGTCGACGATCACGCTGCCCGGCCTCATGCCCGCCACCATCTCGGCTGTCAGCAGCTTCGGCGCCTGGCGTCCGAACACCTGCGCCGTGGTGATGACCACGTCGGCGCTGGCGCAGACCTTGGCCATCTGCTGCCGTTGGCGCTCGAGCTGCTCCTCGCTCAGAGCCTGGGCGTAACCCTGCTCGGTCTGCGAGGTCTCACCGATGTCGAACTCGACGAAGCGCGCCCCCAGCGACTGCACCTGCTCCTTGACGACGGGGCGCGTGTCGTAAGCCTCGACCCTGGCCCCGAGGCGCTTGGCGGTGGCGATGGCCTGCAGGCCCGCGACGCCGGCGCCGAGCACGAACACCTTCACCGGCTGGATGGTGCCGGCCGGGGTGCTCATCATCGGGAACGCGCGCACCGAGCGCTCGGCGGCGATGACCACTGCCGCGTAGCCGGCCAGGCTGGCTTGCGAGGAGAGAGCGTCCATCTTCTGCGCGTAGGTCGTGCGCGGGATCAGCTCCATGCACAGCGCGCTGATGTCGCCGGCGCGAAGCTGCTCGACCAGCGCAGGGCTGAAGAACGGATCGAGGAAGCCGGCTGTCACGGCACCCGGCCGCAGCTGCGCGACGACCTCCGCGGCTGGCGGCGCGACGCCTAGCAGCATGTCGGCCTCCGCCAACAGCGACGCGCGGTCGATGGAGACGGTGGCGCCGGCGGCAGCGTAGTCCTCGTCGGGCAGGCGGATGCCCGCGCCGATCCCGGCCTCTACCGCTACCTGAGCGCCTAATGAGACGAGCTTGCCCACGCCCTGGGGGGTGAGGGCGGCGCGCGTCTCGCCGTCGACTGACTCCTTCAAGGCAACGACTCTCACGAACGGCATGATTACACATGCGCCAGTTCCCAGCCGGGGCCAAACGCCCTGTCGGGAGCGCATATACTGGCTGCTCATGAGGCGAATCGGCGTGCTGACCAGCGGTGGCGATGCCCCCGGCATGAACGCGGCCATCCGCGCGGTGGTGCGGACCGCCATCTACGAGGGGCTCGAGATCCACGGCATCTTCCGCGGTTACCAGGGGCTTTTGGACGGCGACATCGAAGCTCTCGGGCCGCGCAGCGTGGCGAACATCATCCAGCGCGGCGGCACGATACTGAGGACGGCGCGCTGCGAGGAGTTCTACCACCCCGAGGGGCGCGCCAAAGCGGCCGTCAACCTGCGCGAGCACGGGATCGAGGGGCTGGTCGTCATCGGCGGCGACGGCAGCTTCCGCGGCGCTCTGAAGCTCAACCGCGAGCAGGGCACCGCCGTCATCGGCGTCCCCGGCACCATCGACAACGACATCTACGGCACCGACGTCTCGATCGGCTTCTCCACGGCCCTCAACGTCGGGCTGGAGGCGGTCGACAGGCTGCGCGACACCGCCGCCAGCCACGACCGGCTCTTCCTCGTCGAGGTGATGGGGCGGCGCTCGGGTCACATCGCTCTTCACGTCGGCGTCGCCGGCGGCGCCGAGGCGATCCTGATCCCCGAGCAGCCGGTGGCCATAGACGACGTAGCGGAGATGATCAGGGCGGCCGAGGCCAGAGGCAAGAGCTCCAGCATCATCGTCGTCGCCGAGGGGGCGTTCGAAGGCGGCGCCCTGGCGCTTCAGCGCGAGATCGAGGAGCGCACCGGCTTCGAGATCCGCACGGTGATCCTGGGCCACACCCAGCGCGGCGGCGCGCCCAGCACGCGCGACAGGGTCCTCGCCTCCCGTCTGGGCTTCCACGCCGTCAAGGCGCTGGTGGGTGGGATGACCAACTCCATGGTCGGAACCGACAGGCGGTCCACGGTCTACGTGCCGCTCGAGGAGCTCGACGTGCACAAGAAGGACATCGACCGCGAGCTGCTGGAGCTGGCGCACGTGCTGGCGATCTGAGCTGGCCCGCTGCGCCGGCGGGCGCACCGTTCCGACGCTGCGAGGCCGGCCCTCCGACCTCAGCTCGCGCGGCGCAGCCTCACGAAGGTGTCTTTGCCGCGCTGCAGCACGACGCTGCTCTCGAGCCCTAGCCTCAGCTGCGGGTCCTCGACGACGACGCCGTCGATCCTGAGCCCGCGGTTGGCGACCAGCCGCCGCGCCTCGCCGTTCGACGCGCTGAGGCCGGCGAGCGTAGCGAGCCTCAGCAGCCCGACGGTGCCGCCCTCGAACTCGGAGGCGGGCACCACGAACTCGCTCACGTCGTCCGGCACCCCGCCCTTGGCCACCTCGTCGTAACGGCTCTCGGCAGCCGCCACCCTGGCGTCGCCGTGATAGATCGTCACCAGCTCGCGGGCGAAGACGCGGTGGGCCCCGACTGGATCCCTGGACAGCAGCGCAGTCATCTCCTGCACGTCCAGATCGCTCGCCAGCTCGACGAACGCGGGCAGGGCGGCGTCAGGCACCTGCATCGCCTTCTTGAACATCGACTCGGCCGGCTCGCTGATGCCGATGTAGTTGCCGAGCGACTTCGACATCTTCTCGCTACCGTCGAGCCCAACCAACAGGGGCATGGTGAGGGCCAGCTGCGGCTCCTGGCCGAACGCGCGCTGGATGTCGCGCCCGACGAGAAGGTTGAAGAGCTGATCCGTGCCGCCCAGCTCGACGTCGGCGCGGATCGCCACCGAGTCGTAGGCCTGCGCCAGCGGGTAGAGCAGCTCGTGCATCTGTATCGGCACGCCGCCGGCCAGGCGCTTGGTGAAGTCGTCGCGCTCGAGCATGCGCGCGACCGTGTAGTGCGAGGCGAGCCTGATGATGTCGGCGAAGCCGAGCGGCTCGAGCCATTCGGAGTTGTAGCGCAGCTCGAGCTTCTCCGGATCCGGGTCGAGCACCAGCGTGGCCTGCTCGAGGTAGGTCTGTCCGTTGGCGCGCGTCTGCTCCAGGGTCAGCACGGGTCGCGTCTTGCTGCGGCCGCTGGGGTCGCCGATCATCGCGGTGAAGTCGCCGATGATCAGCACGACCTTGTGCCCGAGGTCCTGGAACTGGCGCATCTTGCGCAGCACGACCGCGTGGCCGATGTGCAGGTCGGAGGTGGAGGGGTCGGCTCCCAGCTTGACCCTCAGCTGCCGCCCCTCGGCCGCCGCCGCCTCGAGCTTCTCTGCCAGCGCCTCGTCCGGCACCAGCTGGTCGACGCCGCGGCGCAACGCCTTGACGGCCTGTTCGATCTCCACTCTCGACCTCTCCGTCCGCCCTGCTTCTCACTCGCCGTATCCGCCTGAGCGCTCCGCCGGACGAGCCGGCGCGCGCGCTCCGTCAACGGCGGCGCAGAGTCTATCACGCGTCCTGATAGCATCCTTCCCGAGGCGGTGACCCCTGCCGCGTCCTGGGGCGTGTCCTGATGCCTGTCCTGGGGCGCGTCCGAGGCCGCCGCTCAGGCGCGCCAGGCGAGGAGACACAGTTGAACGGCCAGCCAAGCCCATTCGCGTTCGTCGTCTTCGGTATCACCGGCGACCTCAGTGCACGCAAGCTGCTTCCGGCTCTCTACCACCTGCACGTCAAAGGAGACCTGCACCCCGACACCCGCGTCGTGGGGTTCGGGCGCTCGCACGTCGATCAGGGCGATCTGCTCGAGCAGCTCCGCGAGGGAGTGGCGGGCGAGGTCAAGGGCTTCGACGCCGCGGCGTGGGAGGAGCTGGCCGGCCGCATCAGCTACCTCAGCGGCGCCTACGACGACGGCTCCGCCTACCGCCAGCTCGCCGCGCACCTGGAGGAGCTCGGGCTGCCGGGCAGGATCTTCTACACCGCCACGCCTCCCGGCACCTACGCCGACATCGCCAGCGGCCTGGCCTCGGCCGGCCTGGCGACCGAGCACGAAGGCGGTTTCGCGCGCCTCGTGATCGAGAAGCCGTTCGGGCACGACCTACGCTCGGCCAGGCGTCTCAACGCCGAGCTGCTCGAGTCGTTCAACGAGAGCCAGATCTTCCGCATCGACCACTACCTCGCCAAGGAGACGGCCCAGAACCTCGCCGTGCTGCGCTTCGCCAACACGCTGTTCGAGCCGCTGTGGAGCAACCGCTACCTCGACCATGTGCAGATCACGATGGCCGAGCCGATCGGGATCGAGGGACGCGGCTCTTTCTACGAGTCGGCCGGCGTGCTCAGAGACGTCTTCCAGAACCACCTGCTGCAGCTGCTGGCGCTGGTCGCGATGGAGCCACCGGCGCGGTTCGACCAGAACGACGTGCGCGACGAGAAGGTCAAGCTGCTGCGCTCGGTGCGGTGCCCGAGCCCCCGCGACGTCGTGCTCGGGCAGTACGTCGCGGCCGGCGGCATGCGCGGCTACCGCGAGGAGGACGCCGTCGACCCCGACTCGCGCCAGGCGACCTACGCCGCGATGATGCTCGAGGTGCGCAACTGGCGCCTCGCCGGTGTCCCGTTCTACCTGCGGTCCGGCAAGCGCCTCGAGGGCAAGGCCAGCGAGATCGTCCTCCAGTTCCGCACTCCGCCGCACGTGCCGTTCGAGCTGGCCTCTCCCCTGGCTCCCGACCGGCTGATCTTGCGCCTGGTGCCGGACGAGGGCATCACCGTGCGCTTCAACGGCAAGCGCCCCGGCTCCGGCATCGAGCTCGACAGGATCAACCTCGACTTCTCCTACCAAGACAGCTTCGCCGCGCCGAACCCGGACGCCTACGAGACCCTGCTGCTCGACGTCGCCAACGGCGACGCCACGCTCTTCATGCGCGCCGACGAGGTCGAGGCGCAGTGGGCGATCGTGCAGCCGGTGCTCGACTGGATCGAGCGCGAGAGGCCGGAACCGATCCCCTACCCCGCCGGCAGCGCCGGCCCAGCCGAGGCGTTCGAGCTCCTCGAGCGCAGCGGCCGCCGCTGGTTCCGGCCGTCGGTCACCTGAGGCCGCGCAGGACCAGCGGGCGCTGAGCCCGGCGCTCCGACCCCGCCGTGATAGCGTCCGCTCATGGCGAACGTCCGCCTGCTGGGCGTGCCGATGGACCTGGGTGCCGGTCGGCGCGGGGTCGACATGGGCCCGAGCGCGCTGCGGCTGGCGCGGTTGGCGCCGGTCCTGCGCGAGCTCGGGCACGAGGTGCTCGACCTCGGCAACGTCGAGGTGCCTCTGCCGGAGTCTTTCGTCGAGGATCCGGCGCGCTCGCGCTGGGAGGACGTGGCCGACGCGATCGCGGCCACCACCGCGGCGACGCTCGAGACGTTGGGCCGGCTCGGACCCGACGAGCTGCCCATCGCGCTCGGCGGCGACCACTCGTTGTCGATGGGCACGGTCGCGGCGGCGCGCCTCGGCGCCGGACCGGCCGGACGCGTCGGGGTGCTGTGGATCGACGCGCACTCCGACCTCAACACGCCCATGAGTTCCGCCTCTGGCAACATCCACGGGATGCCTGTCGCCCACCTGCTCGGGCTGGGAGACCCCAGGTTCGCCGCCACCTGGGGCGGCGGCGCGGCGGTGGCTCCCGATGACATCGTCTACATCGGCCTCCGCAGCGTGGACCCGCCCGAGCGCCAGGCGCTGCGCGAGCTCGGCATAACGGCCTACTCGATGAAGGAGATCGATGGCCGCGGGATCGCCTCGACCGCCGCCGCCACGCTCGAGCAGCTCGAGGGTGCGGCCCGCCTGCACGTGTCGTTCGATGCCGACGCTCTCGACCCGGCCGTCGCGCCGGGAGTCGGCACCCCGGTCAGGGGCGGGCTCACCTACCGCGAGGCTCACTTCCTGATGGAGCTGCTGGCCGACTCCGGACGCGTCACCAGCATCGACCTGGTCGAGGTGAACCCGATCCTCGACAGCGGCAACCGCACCGCCGGCGTGCTGGTCGAGCTCGTGGCCAGCCTGCTCGGCCGCAGGATCCTGTGACGACCCCCGGCCTCGACGTCGTTGTCGTTCACTACCGCACGCCCGACCTGCTGCGCGAGTGCTTGCACAGGCTCCGGTCGGCAGCCCCCACGGCCGAGGTCACGGTCGTCGACACGGCTCCGGACGTGGCGGTCCTCGAGGCTCTGGCCAGCGAGTTCGCGCAGGTGAGCTGGTTGACGACCGACAACCACAGCTACTCGCACGCCGTCAACGTCGCAGCGGCCGCGACCGGCCGACCGCTACTCGCGCTGATGAACGCCGACGTGCTCGTCGAGGAGAGAAGCCTCGCCGACCTCGCACATGCGCTCGAGCGCGATCCGACGACCGCGGCCGTGGGGCCGGTCGCGCTCGACAGGCGCGGCAGGCGGCAGGACCTGGGGCCGGCCTACTACCTGCACTACTCCCGCGCGGCGCGCTCATGGAACGCTGGCGACCGCGCCGGCGTCGTCGTCCCCTGGCTCTCCGGCTGCCTGCAGCTCGTGCGGCGCGCCGCCTTCGAGGAGGTCGGCGGCTACGACCGCTCGCTGCGCTTCACCAACGAGGACCTCGACTTCTGCCTGAAGCTGAGGCGGCGCGGATACTTCCTGAGGCTGGTAGACAGCCGCGTCACGCACCTGGGCGGAACCTCGACGCCGCACCACGCCGCGTTCATGGCGGAGGGAAGGCGCGGCGGCTACCTGATCAGCCGGCGCTACCAGCCGCCGGTCATCCAGGCTCTGCACCGAGCCTACCTATGGCTGGAGTCGCGGCTCGGACAGCGCTTCGCCCGCACGCCAGAGGCGCGCCGCGCGAGCGAGATGGTCGCCGCGATGCTGCGCGATGACGCCTGGGACGAGAGCCCCTTCGGGGCTACCTTAGACGACCGCTGAGCCGCCGCCGGCTCGGGTGCTCCGTGCTAGATTGGCGCCCATGCCTTCGCAGCTAGCATTGGCAGCGAGCCGTCGTGCCCGCTGCGAGATCGGCTATCTTGCCACCGCAGCTTGAGCCGCTGCTGGCCTCGGCCGCGCGGGACCCCGTCCTGGCGTACTCCTTGGCCGCTGCGTTGCTGCTGGCGGCGGTGTCGCTGTTCGGGGGCCTCAGCCGGTTCGACTGGCTGGCGTTGACGAACCCCCGCGCCACCTTGCGGGTGCTGGGTCTCGTAGCCCTCTCGTTCGTCATCGCGGCGGGCGCCGAGGTGCTGGCTGCGAGCGGCACGGTCGCTCACGGCGCCATCCTGGGGCTCAGCCGCTTCCCGATCTACCTCGCCGCGCTCGCTTACGGGCCGACGATCGGCCTGCTGACGGGAGTGCTGCACGCGGCCTTCGCCAGCACCACCCCGCTGCCCGGCCTGAGCGAGCTGGTGCTGATGCTCGAGCTGACGGTGCTCGGCTGGCTCGCCATCCTCCCCTCGCCCCGCGCGGCTCGCATCGCCGGGCCCGTCAACGCCCTCGCCGCCTACGCCCTGGCCTGGGGCACGGGCGGCATCGCCCTCGCCGCAGCGAGCGGCGCCGCCATCGACCTGACCGCGGTGCTGGCTCAGCACTGGGAGAAGCTGGTAGGCATCGCGCTGACGGCTACGTTGCTCGCCGCGATCGGGCCTGAAGCCTACCGCCGCGCGTTCCCGGGCTCGCGCATCGATCCGGCGCTCGCTCAGGTCCGGGCACCGCGCCGCGCGCAGGCGCGCGGCGGTCGCGAGGCTCACGCTTTCGTCACGCACCGGGGCGCGCTGGAGCAGGAGCGCCGCCTGCCCCGGTCCCTGACGCTGCCGGAGGCCCCTCCGACGCGGGCCAGGCGCGAGCGTCAGCGCGGGCTCTCGCCCGAGGTGCTGCCCGAGGACGAGTTCACGCGCTGAGAGCTGCGCGCGCGGGCGGCCGTCAACGGAACCTTCACGCCGAACGCGTTGCCGCCCGCCCCCGGCAGCGGCCGGCCCCAGGCCGCCCCGCCCCAGGCGCGCGCCAGCGACCTGACGATGTAGAGACCCAGGCCCGTGCCCTTCGCCTTGACGTTGCCGAGCGAGCTGACCTCGAACAGCTCGGCGATGACGGTCTGGCTGAGCGATGCGCCGCGGTCCCTTACCTCGATGCAGGCCACCGTCTCGTCGGTCCACGAGGCGACGGTCACGACCTCGCCGGCCGGACCGTGCAAAGCCGCGTTCTCGATGAGGTTGACGGCGGCCTGAACCAGCTTGTCCTCGTCGACCCACACCTCGGCGGGGACCGGCTCGAGCTCCACCCTCACCCCACGCCGCTTGGCGACCGTGGCCGTGAGCGCCACGGCGCGGCGCAGGGCATGCTCCAGGTCGACGCTGCGCTCACGGGGCGGCTTCACGTCCACGGTCAGGTCGGAGAGCAGCCTCGACAGCCGCTCCGCCTCGGCCAGGGCGCCGCTGAGGAAGCGCTCGCGCACGGGGTCGGGCACGTCGCCGGCCATCAGGGCCTCGAGCGCCGAGCGCACCGCCGCCACGGGCGTGCGCAGCTCGTGAGACAGCACTGCCAGCAGCTCGCGGGCCTCCTGCCGGCTGCGTCGCAGCTCGCTCAGGTCGCTCAGCAGCAGGCCGGCCGGGGTGCGCTCCGCGGCCAGCCAGTTGCCCCTGACGTCGAGCTCGACGCGCTCGCCGGTGACAGGTCCCAACGCGAGCTGCTCGAGCCGGTGATCGCGCAGCACGCTGATCGCGGGAAGCCCGGCCGCGACGGTCCTGTCGACCTGGAGCATGGCGGCGGCGGCGCTGTTGAGCCCGGTCACCCGCCCGTCCTCCAGCAGCAGCACGCCCTCGCGCAGCTGGTCGAGCCAGGCGTCGACGAGCGCGGGCGAGCCGTGGCGCAAGACCTCGTCGAACGCGGACTCGGCCGGGGTCATGCCGGTGCGCGCCCATCGGTCGGCGCCTCCGAAGCCGAGCCGAAGCGGTAGCCCCTCCCCCTCACGGTCCTGACCACCTGCTCGCCGAGGGCGGCTCTGAGCTGCGACACGTGCTGATCCACGGTGCGCTCCCCGCCCAGGAACTCCTCGCCCCAGACGGCGTCGAGCAGCTCCGCGCGGCTGAAGGTCCTGCCGGGATGCAGCATCAGGTGGGCGAGGAGGTCGAACTCGCGGCGAGTCAGCGTCAGCTCGACCTCCCGGAACTGGGCGCAGCCGCGCTCGAGGTCGATGGTCAGCTCGCCGTCGCTGAGCCGCCTCGACGGCGTGACCCGGCGCAGCAGCGACCGCACCCGCGCGATCAGCTCGGCCGTGCCGAACGGCTTGACCAGGTAGTCGTCGGCGCCGGCCTCGAGGCCCTCGACGCGCTCGGCCTCGCGCGCGCGCGCGGTGAGCATCAGCACCGGCAACGCGTAGCCGTGGCGCAGCCGCAGGCGCGCGAGGAAGGCGATACCGGACTCGTCCGGCAGCATCCAGTCGAGGATCACGGCGTCGACGCTGGCCAGCTCCGGCCACGCCGCGGCGGCGCGCTCGGCCTCGACGACCTCGAATCCCGCCGAGCGCAGGTGGTGCGCCACCAGCTCGCGCAGCAGGGCGTCGTCCTCGACGAGAAGCAGCCTGGCGCCGGAACGTGCTGGCTCTCTGTCCGCCACTGCGCCTAGCGTCTCATACCCAGACCGGGGCCCGGCGTAGCTGGGACCACCGCGGCCGAGGCGGCAGGCGAGCTCTGTGCGTTCACCCCTCAGTTCCCCACGAACCTCTTGACGTCCGGTCTGGCCTCGAACGACGCGCGAGCCTCGGGGTCGTCGATCTTGCCGACCACCACCGCCACGAACCTGCGAGCCGCCTCGAGGACCGGATGCGCCCTGGCGTCGTGCACCGCTCGCAGAGCGGCGTGGAGCGAGGCATGGACCCGCAGCGGATCGGCTCTGGAGGTCAGGGTTCCCTCGATGGCCGGGGTCAGCCACGGCTCGATGAGCTCGAGCGCTGCCGCGGTGTCGCCGCGCGCCAGCGCCACGTCGGCGAGGCCGGCGACCGCCTCCGCCTCGAGCTCGCCGTCGTCGCCCTGCCGCACGCTGTCGTATCCCTCCTGAGCGGCGTCCAGCTGCCCCAGAGCGAGGCGAGCGTCCGCCACCGTCAGACCGAAGGCGGTCTGGTCGCCCGCGTAGCCCATCCGCTTGGCGAGCTCGATCGCGGCCTCGCCCAGCTCGACGGCCGCCAGCGGGTCGCCCATCCTCAGGCGTAGCCTGGCCATGGTCGCGAGCGCCGCGCACTCCGCGTTCCTCTCGGCGATCGCCCTGCTCAGCTCGAGCGCCTCGTTCAGCAGCCGCTCAGCCTCGGCGTGCTGGCCGAACGTCATCGCCAGCTTTCCCAGCGCGGTCAGCTGGAACACCTGATCCTGCCTGTCGGCCACCGAGATGTCCAGCTCCAGCGCCTCGCGTGTCGCGGCGCGAGCCGCGGTGTACTCGTGCCGCTGCTCCAGCACGTCGGCCAGGATCCCGAGCGTGCGCGCCACGGCGTACGGACCGTTGTGCTCGCGGTTCAGGGCCAAGGCCTCCTCGACCGTGCGCTGACCCAGCTCCAGCTCGCCCATGGCGATGAGGACCATCGCGAGGTTGCCGGTCGACGTGCCCTCTGTGCTCAGATCGCCCTGCTCGCGCGCAGTGCGGAGCGCCTGCTCCAGCAGCTCCCTGGCCCCGGCCAGGTCGCCGTTGCGCCACAGTCCCACGGCGAGGTTCAGCTGGGCAGCGGCGAGATGGTTGCGGTTGCCGGCCCTGGTGTGAACGTCGAGCACCTGACGGAAGTAGCCGAGTGCGACCGCCGGGTTGCCGGTGATGTCGTTCATGATGCCCAGGTAGGTCAGAGCCAGACCCTCGCCGTGGGTGTTGCCCGCCAGGCGCGTCAGGACCAGGCCCTTCTGCAGCTCGGCGGCGGCGGACTCGAAGTCCGCCTTGTTCATCAGCGCGCGGCCCAGGACCGTCCTGGCCCGACCCTCGAGGCCGTCGTCGTCCAGCGGCGCGGCGGCCTCGGCGGCCAGCCTGGCGTACTCGATGGTCGCGTCGTAACCGGACACCGCGACCTCGTAGTAGGCGCGCTGGTAGTGGGCTCGCGCCAACCTCAGCGGATCGCCAGAGCGCTCGGCCAGCTCGGTGAGCGCCTGCACGTCGCTCAGGCGTTGCTGGCTCGCGGTGCCGTGGTGGTCTTGCAGCTCGACGATCGCCAGCATGACCTCGTAGCGCCCGTCGAGGTCGTCAGCGGGCATCAGCTCCAAGGCCCGCCGGTAGTGGGCGAACGCCTGGTCGCTGGCGTAGCGCGCCGCCGACTGCTGAGCGGCTATCCGCAGGTACGGCACCGCCTTCTCAGGCAGGCCGGCCAGGTCGAAGTGGCGAGCCAGCTGCACCGCGATCTGGTCGGCGTCGTCGCGGAACAGCTCCTCGAGCGCCGAGCCGACGTCCTCGTGCAGGTACGAGGCCTCGGCCTCGTCGAGCTGGCGGTAGAGGTAGCTCTGCATCAGGTGGTGAGCAAAGCGGTAGGTCGAGACGCGCTGGCCACCGATCCGCCTCAGGCCGTCGGCGACGACGATCCGGTGCTGCCGCTGCAGCGACTCGCTCAGCTGCCGGATGAGCTCGCGCACCTCCGTCGGTTGCACCTTGGCGACGATCTCGGCGGTGAACTGGGGACCCTCGACGCTGGCGACCCTCAGGCTATGCACGGCGCCGTGGTCCAAGCGCGCGACCCGCTCCTCGATCACGCCCTCCACCCGCGAGGGAAGCTCGTCCCACTCGACCCGAGCGCCCACGACCCAGGCGCCGCTCGCGTCCCTGACCAGGTCGCCGCGCTCCTGCAGGTCGCGGAGCAGCTCGATGGTGAACAGCGGGTGGCCGCCGGTATGGGCTACCAGCGACTCGCGGAAGCCGGCGTCGAGGCCGTTCGGCTCCTGGTCGAGGAGCGCGTCGACGAACTCGCGCCCGCTGGCTCTCCTTGCCTCGTCGAGGTCGATGACGACGTCGCCCTGATAGCGCTTCACCTCGCTGAGCATGGCCTCGAGAGGGTGCCTCTGCCCGTCCCGCCCGGCCGCGATGTCGTTCGGGCGGTAACAGCCGACCAGCATGATCGCCGACTTCTCCAACCGGCGCGCCAGGCGGAACATCAGCCCCAGCGACGCCGTGTCGGCCCACTGGAGATCGTCGACCAGCAGGAGCAGGGGCGCGACCTCGCTCAACCTCTGCAGCACGTTGACGTACTGCTCGTAGACCTGAGCCTTGTCCAAGGGCGCCACGGCGCCGGGCGGCTTCTCCTCCTCGAGCTGCTTGCGCAGCCTGTCCGCCCACTTCGTCTTGCCTGAGACGTACCTGCCGGCCTTGGCGAGCAGCGTCGCCCCCGGCACGACGATCCCGATCAGGTCCGGCGCTATCTCCACCAGCGTCTCGCCTGCCACGAGGAACACGTTCTGCAGGCGCTTGGCGTTCTGGCTCTTGGCAGGTGCCCGCTCGGCCCGCTCCTCGACATCGCCGGTGAGCTGGTCCATGATCTCGCGGAACGGCAGGAAGGCGTCCCCGCTGCCCGTGTGGGCGTCGCAGCTGCCCATGACGGCGACCAGCGACTCGTGCCTGGCGAGCGCCCTGGCCGTGAACTCCTGCAGCAGCGTCGTCTTGCCCGCACC
>CAYYOK010000083.1:0-15130 GCA_964473205.1 uncultured bacterium
CCGGCTGTTCACGCCGGAGTTCCGCAACCGCCTCGACGCCATCGTGGCGGTCGACCCGCCCAGCAACCAGGCTGCCGCCCTGACCGGCCAGTTCGCGACGATCGCGCCCGACTCGGCCGACGAGGAGGACTGGCTGATCGACGCGCCCGCCACCGTCCGCGACATCGAGTCCCTCGACGTCCAGGCCCGCATCGCCGCCCTCGAGGAGGAGCTGGCCCGCGCCGGTGTTCCGCGCTCGGTCAAGCGCAGCAGCACGGAGCGTGCCGTGCTGGTCGGGCTGGCGAGCAAGGCGGAGGGCGCAGAGGGCGAGGCGCGTCTCGCGGAGCTGCGCGAGCTGGTCAGGAGCGCGGGCGCCGTGGTCGCGGCCACCAGCTTCCAGCAGCGCGACCGTCCCGACCACCGCACGCTGGTCGGCGCCGGCAAGCTCAGCGAGGTGGTGTCGCTGGCGTTCCATGAGGACGCCGACCTGCTGGTCTTCGACCGCGAGCTCAGCCCGGCTCAGGCGAGGGAGATCGAGTCGGCCACCAAGCTGAAGGTCCTTGACCGCACTCAGGTGATCCTCGACATCTTCGCGCAGCACGCCAGCGGCCGCGAGGCGCAGCTCCAGGTCGAGCTGGCCCAGCTCCACTACCAGCTGCCGCGCCTGGCCGGCCGCGGCGAGGCGATGAGCCGTCTCGGCGGCGGCATCGGCACGCGCGGACCCGGCGAGACCAAGCTCGAGGTGGACAGGCGCCGCATCCGCGACCGCCTGGCCTGGCTCGAGAAGGCCGTCTCGGACATCAGCAAGCGCCGCGCGGAGACGCGCAAGCAGCGCACCGCCTCCGCCACTCCCGTCGTCGCGCTCGTCGGCTACACCAACGCCGGCAAGTCGACCCTGTTCAACGCCCTGACGCACGCGCAGGCGCTGGCCAAGGACGCGCTGTTCGCGACCCTCAGGCCCACGACGCGCGAGGGCTGGCTGCCGCAGCTCGGGCCGTGGGGCGGCAAGGTAGTGCTCACCGATACGGTCGGCTTCATCAGGGACCTGCCCGACGAGCTGGTCAACGCCTTCCGCGCCACCCTCGAGGAGCTGCACCACGCCGACCTGCTGCTGCACGTGGTCGACGGCGCCGCGACCGGTGCGCCGGAGCGCGTGGCCGCGGTCGAGCGCATCCTCGATCAGCTCGACTTGGAGCCGCCGCGCATGGTCGTCGTCAACAAGTCGGACGCCGCCGATCCCGAGGTGCTCGGCTCGCTCGCCGAGCGCTTCGACGCTGTCAGGGTCTCGGCCGCGAGCGGCGCCGGCCTCGACGAGTTGAAGGCGGCCCTCGCCCTGCGGCTGGCCAAGGCAGGCCCTGCCGCCGGTCCTACGCCCAACGGGCAGGTCGAGGGCGTGGCTGGCGGCGAGGACCTGGGTGCCGGCGGTGACCGCGGCAGCGGAGCCGAGCGCGCCACGACGGACGCATGGGTGAAGGCTTGAGACCCCGCTTCACCGACCTGCGGGCGTTCATCGCCGAGCTCGAGCGCCGTGGGGAGCTGCGGCGCATCAGCCAGGAGGTCTCGCCCTACCTCGAGGCTTCCGAGATCGCCGACAGGGCCGTCAAGCAGGGCGGCCCCGCGCTGCTCTTCGAGAACCTGACCGGCCATTCGGTGCCGGTGGCGATGAACCTGTTCGGCACGCGTGAGCGGATGGCCCTTGCCCTCGGCGTGGAGAGCCTGGACGACATCGGCGACCGCATCCGGGCGCTGCTCGACCTGCGCGTGGGCGGCGGCATGCTCGGGATGCTCTCGAACCTGCCCAAGATCAGGGAGGTGACCGCCCTTCCGCCCAAGCGCGTCAGGACGGCGCCGGTGCAGGAGCGCGTCTACCGCGGCCAGGACGTCGACCTAGGCAAGCTGCCCGTGCTCACGACCTGGCCGAAGGACGGCGGCCCGTTCATCACGCTGCCGCTCGTGATAACACGCGACCCGATCGAGGGCGACCTGAACATCGGCATGTACCGCATGCAGGTCATGGGCAAGGACGTCACGGCCATGCACTGGCAGCGGCACAAGACCGGCGCCAGGCACCTGGAGAACGCCAAGCGCAAGGGCGTCAGGCTGGAGGTGGCCGTCGCGCTCGGCGGCGACCCGGCCCTGACTTACGCCGCCACGGCTCCCCTACCTCCGGTGGCCGGACTGAACGAGTTCTCGCTCACCGGCTTCCTGCGCGGCCGCTCGCTCGAGGTGGTCAAGGCCCTGAGCGTCGACCTCGAGGTGCCGGCGCACTCCGAGTACGTCCTCGAAGGTTACGTCGACCCGAGCGAGGAGTGGCTGCTCGAGGGCCCGTTCGGCGACCACACGGGCTTCTACACGCTGCCTGACCTCTACCCCGCCTTCCACGTCACGACCATCACCTCCCGCGCGGAGCCCATCTACCCGGCGACGGTGGTGGGGCCGCCGCCGATGGAGGACGCCTACCTGATCGAGGCGAGCGAGCGCATCTTCCTGGTGCCCGCCCAGCTGATCCTGCCGGAGATCCGCGACTACCACATGCCTCCGGCCGGCATCGCGCACAACCTCGTCAACGTGAGGATAGACAAGCGCTTCCCCGGCCACGCTTACAAGGTAGGCAACGGCCTACTCGGTCTAGGCCAGATGATGTTCGCCAAGGTGATCCTCGTCTCCGACGACCCCGAGGCCGACGTCAAGGACCATCGGGGCTTCTGGCGCGCGGTCCTGTCGCAGGCGGTGCCGGGCCGCGACAGCCAGTTCGCCAAGGGCCCGATCGACGTGCTGGACCACGCCAGCCGCGCCTGGAGCTACGGCAGCAAGCTGATCGTCGACGGCACGCGCAAGCACGCCGAGGAAGGCGGTGCGGACGACTTCTCGGCCAACCCCGAGCGGACCTCGAGCGAGCTGCCCGCGCACGAGCAGGTGCTGGATCAGCACCAGCCGCCCGCCGGCATCTGGTTCCTCACCTGCGACAAGCAGCGCGCGGGCCAGGGCTTCGAGCTGCTGGAGTGGGCGGCGGCTCAGGCCGGCGCGACCGATGGGGTGAGGCTCGTCGCGGTGCTGGGCGCCGAGGTCGACCCGCGCGACTTCGAGGAGTGCATGTGGACGCTGCTCAACAATATCGATCCCGAGCGGGACGTGCGGATCCTTCGGACGCCCGACGACCGGCCGATCTTCGCGGTCGACGCGACGCCGAAGCTCGCCTCGGAGGGCTTCGAGCGCGAGTGGCCCGAGAAGCTCGTCATGGACGAGAGCGTCAAGCAGCGCGTCGACGAGCTGTGGCCGCGCCGTTGACGAGCACGGTCAGAGAGTAGGAGCCCAGCGGGCGGTCACGGCGCCACCGCGTGATCGTGGTGACGGTGGCCGAACGCCGTCTTCAGGCACTCCTCGGTCAGGATCTCGGCGGGCGGCCCGAGGCCGTGCACCCTGCGGTTGAGGACCAGCACGTCGTCGGCGTGGTAGCGGGCGGCGGCGAGGTCGTGCGTGATCATCGCGACGGCCGCGCCCGACTCCGCCTGGTAGCGCTCCAGCAGGTCGTAGAGGTCGTGCTCGGCGAGGAAGTCGACGCCGGCGGCGGGCTCGTCGAGCAGCACGAGCTGCGGCCGCCTGATGAGCGCCCTGGCGAGGAAGGTCCGCTGGAGCTCCCCTCCCGACAGCCTGGGCAGCGGCCGGTCGAGCAGGTGCCGCGCGCCGACCTCGGCGAGGGCGTCCGCCGCCAACGAGCGCGTGTGCTGCCCGATGCGCCACGGCCAGCGCCGGGAGAGGCCGGTGACCACGAGCTCGGCCGCGGTGGCAGGGAACGTGCGATCGAAGGTCTTAAGCTGCGGGACGTAGCCGATCAGGTCGGGGCGAGCCCCGGCGTCCTCTCCGAACAGCGCGGCGTGGCCGCGCTGCGGCCTCACCAGCCCGAGGGCGACGCGCATCAGCGTCGACTTGCCGCCGCCGTTCGGTCCGACGATCGCCAGGAAGCGGCCAGGGGCGAGGTCGACGCTCACGTCCTCGAGGACGCTGGCTTCGGAGAAGCGCACGCTGACGTTGTGGACGTGCAGCGCGGGAACTCCCGCGCTGACCTCGCCACCTAGCTGAGAATCGGTTCTCATCGGCGCCATGCTATCGCACCGGCCAAGAAGAAGCCCCGGTCTCGTGACCGGGGCTCGGGTTCCGACTTCCTTCGCGTCGCAGCGGGCGCCCCAGGCGCCGCGGCTCGAGCTAGGCGCGCTTGTTGGGGTTGACGAAGACCGTCGGGTCCAGCTGACGGATCGCCTTGGCGCTGAGCCAGACGCGTTCGGGCTTGCCGTCGACCCAGATCGTGCGCTTCTGCAGGTTGGGCTTCTGGGTGGTCTTGTGCACGCCGACCTGCTTGAGGCCGACGCCGCCCCGCCGCTTGGGCGAGCCTTTGCGGGTGCTGCTGGTGGTGCTCCTCGTCTTCTTGCCGGTGACGGCACAAACGCGCGGCATGTCGCTCTCCTTGTGATGCCCGCCCCTGGGCGGGCGCGTTGGCATGGGTATGGGGTGAGCCGCAGGCGGCTCACGAGGCGAGGTAGCTTAGCACGTTTCGGCGCGCTCCTGCCTAGCCCAGTGGCCCGCCTCGCTGGTCGGGAGCGCCATCCGGTACCATCGCGCTCGTGAACAGAGACCAGCTAGCGCGCGCGATCCTCCAGCGCTCGCACATCACCGGCGAGTTCGTCCTGCGCTCCGGCGCCAAGGCCACCGAGTACTTCGACAAGTACCTCTTCGAGGCGGACCCGGCGCTGCTGCGAGCGATCGCCGAGGCGTTGGCCGAGCGCGTGCCCTCCGGCACGGAGGCCCTGGCAGGGCTCGAGCTCGGCGGCGTGCCGCTAGCTGTAATGCTGTCGCAGGTGACCGGTTTGCCCACCCTGTTCGTTCGCAAGGAAGCGAAGCCGTACGGCACGATGCGGCTCGCCGAAGGTGGAGACGTGGCTGGCAGGCGGTTGCTCGTCATCGAGGACGTTGTCACCTCCGGCGGACAAGTGGTGATCTCGACCAACGATCTGCGGCAGCGCGGCGCGATCGTCGAGTCAGCCCTGTGCGTCATCGACCGCCAGGCCGGTGGGCCCGAGGCGCTCGCCGCGGCCGGGGTGAGGCTGGACGCGCTGTTCACGATGAGCGAGCTCAAGGCCAGCGCGCTCTGACGCAGCCGCAGCCGCTCATGGGAGCGTGCCAGGCGCCGCAGCAGCCCGCCGCCGCTCCAGCCGCGCCGCGTACACTCGCCCCATGGCAGACGAGACGATCTTCAGCAAGATAGTCAGGCGTGAGATCCCGGCCGACATCCTCTACCAGGACGAGCTGGTCACAGCCTTCAGGGACATCCACCCGCAGGCTCCGACCCACGTGCTGATCATCCCCAACGAGCAGATCGCGACGGCCGCCGACGTCGGCAGCGAGCACGAGGCCGCTCTGGGACGCATGTTCACCGTCGCTCGCAAGATCGCCGAGCAGGAGGGTCTCGAGCGCGGTTACCGGCTGCTGGTGAACTGCAAGGAGCACGGCGGCCAGGAGGTCTACCACCTGCACATGCACCTGCTGGGCGGCCGTCCGCTGGGCCCGATGCTCACGCGCCAGCAGAGCTGAGACGCGAGACCGGGCGGACGCGGCGGCCCGCCGGCACGCCTGAGAGGGACGCCCGCGCAGTTACGATGGCGACCAGGAGGCGAACATGCAGTATCGCAGGTTAGGCAACAGCGGCCTCAAGCTCAGCGCCATCAGCCTCGGCGCGTGGACGACTTACGGCCAGACCGTCTCGGAGAAGGCCACGGTCCGCGCGATCGTCACGAGGGCCTTCGAACTCGGCGTCAACTTCTTCGACAACGCCGACGCCTACGCGCGCGGCGGCGGCGAGGCGATCATGGGCGAGGTGCTGGCCGACCTCGACGTGCCGCGCCACCACCTGGTCCTGTCGAGCAAGGTGTACTGGCCTATGTCCGACGTGATCACCGACCGTGGGCTCAGCCGCAAGCACGTCCTCGAGTCGGTCGACCTGTCGCTAGAGCGGCTCGGCGTCGACTACCTCGACATCTACTTCGCGCACCGCTACGACGTCGAGACCCCCATGGAGGAGATCGTCGAGGCGTTCTCCGACGTCGTCCGCTCAGGGCGCGCCTTCTACTGGGGCACGAGCATGTGGTCGGCGGCGCAGATCGCCGAGGCATGCACCTTCGCCAAGTCGAACGGGCTCGTCGCTCCGGTGGTGGAGCAGCCCGAGTACTCGATGATCAGCCGCGCGCGCGTCGAGAGCGAGATCTTGCCCACCACGACCGATAAAGGCATGGGCCTCGTCGTGTTCAGCCCGCTGGGCCAGGGCATCCTCACCGGCAAGTACGACGACGGCGTTCCCGAAGGCACGCGCTTCGCCAACTTCTCGCAGTTCAAGGAGCGCTGGCTGACTGACGCCAACCTCGCCAAGGTGCGCGCGCTCAAGCCCATCGCCGACGGTCTCGGGGTGGAGCGCTCGGTGCTCGCCCTCGCCTGGCTGCTGCGGCAGCCGGGCGTCACCAGCGTCATCACCGGCGCCACCCAGGTGGAGCAGCTCGAGAAGAACCTGGCCGCCGCCGAGCTGTCCCTCGACGAGGGCGTGCTGGCCGAGATCGACGCCGCCCTGGCCTGAGCCGCGCGGCGGCCAGGCCGCTCAGAAGGACCAGCATGAAGGTCTACAGCGCCGCCCAGATACACGCGCTCGATCGAGCCGCCGAGGCCG
This sequence comes from uncultured bacterium, assembly GCA_964473205.1. Classification (GTDB taxonomy): domain Bacteria; phylum Deinococcota; class Deinococci; order Deinococcales; family Trueperaceae; genus CAYMRL01. Next base: position 6,689 of record CAYYOK010000083.1, read on the forward strand.
CCGGCATCGGCCCCGCCGAGCTGATGGGTCGCGCCGCCGACGGCGTCGCCGCCGCGCTCGGGCGCCGCTTCCCCGGCGCCAGGCGCGCCTTGGTGCTGTGCGGACCTGGCAACAACGGCGGAGACGGTTACGGCGTGGCAGCCAGGCTGCTGGCCGGCGGCGTCGCGGTCGACGTGCTGGAGACCACTGACCAGCCGGGCACGCCCGAGGCCCGCTCGGAGCGCGCCGCCTTCACCGCTGCAGGCGGGGCGTGCGCCCGGCTGACGGCGGCAACCCTGACTGCGGCGCTCGCGACGACTCCGCCACCCGAGCTGGTGGTGGACGCGCTGTTCGGCGTCGGCCTCAGGCGCGCCCTGGCTGGCGAGCTGGCGGCGGTGGTCGCCGTCCTGAACGCTGCGCGCTCGTCAGACCTGGATGCCGTCGCTTCTCCAGACGCGGCGCCTGCGTGTGACCGAGGAGCGGCGGCGACCGGCAGGCTGAGCGTCGTGAGCATCGACGTCCCCAGCGGCATCGATGCCGACAGCGCGGCCGTGAACGGCCCACACGTTCGGGCGGACCTGACGGTTGAGCTCGCCGGCCACAAGCTCGCCAGTCTCTGCCATCCGGCCATGGCCGCGTACGGCGAGAGGGTACTCGTCGACATCGGCATCCCGGCGGAGCTGCTGGAGGCCGGCTCGGACACGCTGCTCGTGGACGGGGGGACGGCTGGAGCCTGGCTCCCGGACCGCGAGACCGACGTCAACAAGTACTCCGCCGGCACCGTGTGCATCGTGGCAGGTTCGTCCCCGTACCTCGGCGCCGCCGAGCTGGCCTGCCGCGGGGCGTGGCGCGGCGGAGCCGGTCTCGTCACCCTGGTCGCGCCCGCGCGCTTCCCTGGTGGTTGGCCGGAGACGGTGGTCCTGGAGTGGAACGGAGACGAGTGGCCCCCGCCTCGGCTGAGCGCGAGACAGGCGGGCGCCGTCGTGTTCGGTCCCGGCCTGGCCGTCGCAGCGGCCGCGATGCTTCCCGAGGTTCTCGCCTGGGCGCCCGCCGGCGTCGTCATCGACGCGTCGGGGTTGGAGCCCGGCGTCCTGGCCGCCTGCGTCGAGCGCGGCCTGCTCGGCCCCGCGCCGCCGACCGAGCAGGGGCAAGAGGTCGCGGCCCGGGCCGGCGCCCGTGTGCTGACGCCTCATGCCGGCGAGGCCGCGCGGATCCTCGCCACCTCCGCCGCCGAGGTAGCCGCCCAGCCGCTCACTGCGGCGCGCGAGATCAGCCGGCGCTACTCCTGCGTCTGCGTGCTCAAAGGGCCGACGACCGTCATCGCCGAGCCGAGCGGCCGCGCCGCCCTCAGCACCTTCGGCCATCCAGGCATGGCCGCGGGCGGCACCGGCGACGTGCTGGCGGGCCTGCTCGGCGCGCTGCTCGCCGACCCCGCCGCCAGCGACGCCTTCGAGACGGTCGCGGCCGGGGTCGCCGCTCACGGCCTCGCCGGCGAGTCGGCCGCGAGACGGAAGGGCCGCTCCCTGACGGCCTCCGACCTGGCCGAGGCGATGCCGCGCGCGTTGCGCCGCCTGTCGCACGGGCGGTGGTAGCCTGCCCGGCGTGCTACGCGCGAGGGTTCCCGCCACCAGCGCCAACCTAGGACCCGGCTTCGACGCGCTGGGCGTGGCGATCGACCTTCACCTCGAGGTCGCCTTGGAGCCGTCCGAGCGCGACGAGTTCCACTACCAGGGCGAGGGGCCGGCTCCCAGCGCGGAGGGCAACCTCGTCCACCTGGGCTTCCACAGCGTCTACGCCGCACTGGGGCTGAAGCCGCCGACCGTCGCCCTGAAGGTGACGAACCCGATCCCGCTGGCGCGCGGGCTCGGCTCGTCCTCGGCCGCGCTCGTCGCGGGCGGCGCGCTGGCCGACGGGATGCTCGGAGGCCCTCTGGGGCGCGACGGCGTGTTCCGGCTGATGGCCGCGCACGAAGGCCATCCCGACAACGTAGGCCCCGCCGTCTACGGGCACCTGACCGTGGCCGCCAGCGACGAGACCGGCGACTTCCACGCCGCCAGCCTGAGCGTGCCGGCAGGCTGGCGCTTCCTGTTCGCCTCGCCGTCCTTCGAGCTGCCGACCTCGGAGGCGAGAGCGGCGCTGCCGGACAGCTACTCGCGCTCAGACCTGGTCCTGACCTCGTCGCGGACCGCGCTATGGCTGGCCGCGGCCGCGCTCGACCGGCCGGAGCTGCTCACCACCGCCTCGCTCGACGTCGTCCACACCCCGTACAGGACCGCCCTGGTCCCAGGCTTGAGCGAGACTCTGCAGGCGGTGCGCGCGGCGGGCGCGTGGGCTGCGTTCCTGTCGGGCGCAGGCCCGACGATCGGCGCGGTGACCAGCGAGGCCAACCTGGACGCCTGCCGCGCCGCGCTCGCCGCCTTCTCGGGAGAGGCCGGGCGGGTCATGTCGCACTCCCCGGCGGCAGGTTACGCGCTGGACAGGCCAACATGAGACCTCGGTGTTAGCATCCCGGGGAGTGAACGTACTCGGCATCGACACGTCTTGCGACGACACCGGCGTGGGGGTCACGCGCTCCGGCCTGGTCCTCGCCAACGTCGTCGTGTCCCAGACCGCCCTGCATCGGCGGTACGGCGGGGTCGTGCCGGAGGCCGCGAGCCGCGAGCACCTCGAGGTCATTGACGAGGTGGTCGAGCGCGCGCTGATCGAGGCCCGCCTCGGCCTGTCGGACATCGACGTCGTCGCGGCGACCTACGGGCCCGGCCTCGTCGGTGCTCTGCTCGTCGGCCTCAGCTACGCCAAGGCGCTGGCCTGGGGCCTGGGCGTGCCGTTCGTGGCGGTTCATCACCTCGAGGGTCACATCGCGGCCGCCACGGCCGCCGCCGGCACCAGCGTCGAGCCGCCGTTCCTGGCGCTGATCGCCTCCGGCGGGCATACGGCCCTGTTCTACGTGCAGGGCCTCGGCAGCATCGTGGAGCTCGGCCGCAGCCGCGACGACGCCGCCGGCGAGGCCTTCGACAAGGTCGCGCGGCTGCTCGGCCTCGGCTACCCGGGCGGCGCGGCGCTCTCGGAGCTGGCTGCGCGCGGTGACGACACAGCCATCGACCTGCCGTGGCCGATGCACGGCGACGACACCCTCGACTTCAGCTTCAGCGGGCTCAAGACCGCGGTCGCGCTGCGACTGCAGCGGCAGCCGGACATCTGCCACGCCGACCTCGCCGCCAGCTTCGAGCGCGTCGCCATCGGCTCGCTGGTGGACGTCACGCTGCGCGCGGCGCGGCGCGTCGGCGCCGAGCGCCTCGTCGTCGCCGGCGGCGTGGCCGCGAACCGGCGCCTGCGCGGCGCCTTCGCCGACGCCGGCATCGAGACGCACTTCCCACCCGCCTCGCTGGCCACCGACAACGGCGCCATGATCGCCCTGGCTGCCGGCATCCGCCTGCAGGCAGGCCAGCTGGGAGCTGGCGCCCTGGGCAGCGACGCCCAGCCCTACTCGCCGCTGGCCGCCTCCTGAAGCGTGCTCCTCTCCGTCCACTTCTCGCCCGACGCCGCCGAGCTGCTGACCGAGGGCCGGGTCGACTGCGACACCTTCAAGGTCCCCGACTGGGACGAGGTGATCGCCGCCGCCTCCGAGCTGAGGCCCGTCGAGGTCCACTTCCCTCTGCAGCTCGGAGCCTCGCTCCCTGCCGAATCGGGTCTAGACCGCGTCGCCGAGTTGCTCGAGCGCACGAACACGCCGCGCCTCAACCTTCATGTCGCCCCCTCGCGGGAGCGCTTCCCTGATCTGGCCGTCGACGATGTCGGCCAGAGCGCGCGAAAGCTGGTCCTGGACGGACTGCTCGAGGACCTGGCACCGTACGCCGAGCGCTTCGGGCCCGAGAACCTGATGCTCGAGAACCTGCCCTACCGCGGAGCTGAGCGCGGGCTGCTGCGCGCGGGCGTCGACCCCGAGCTGCTGGGCAGCCTGCTGGCCGCCAGCGGCTGCGGGCTCCTGCTCGACGTCGCGCACGCCGTCATCACTGCCGCCACGCTGGGGATCGACGTCGACGGCTACCTGGGCGAGCTGCCGACCGCCGCCCTGGTCGATCTCCACGTCAGCGGCGTGCGCGAGCTCGACGGCAGCGCCCGCGATCACATGCCGCTGAGCGCGCAGGACTGGGAGCTCATCGAGCGGGTGTTCCAGCGCGTCGCGGCGGGCGCCTGGCCGGTGCCTCGCTCGGTGGCGCTCGAGTACGGCGGGATCGGACCGGTCTTCGCCTGGCGCACCGACAGCGAGGTTCTGGCGGCCGAGCTGCCGCGGCTCGCTCAGCTCGCTGCGCCGTGGCGCTCGCCGGTGAACTGAGCGTTCGACCTAAGGCGCGGCTACGCGCCGCACGAAGTGCTAGCCAGGCGTCAGCGGATGCTGCCCCAGAACCCGGCCAGATACGACTCCTGCGTCACGACGCCCCTCACCGAGTTGCCCTCGACCACCACGACCAGCTGCTCGTGGGCGAGGAGCCGGCGCAGCTCGGTGACCGCCACCTCGGACGGGGCCTTCACCAGCTCCTCCCACGAGATGATGCGGTCGCGGTTGAGGCCGGTGACGCCGACGGGCACGCCGTCCTGAGTGACGATGACGACGCGGTTCTCGGCCAAGGTCTGCACGACGTGCGCCGCCTCGACCACCGGCACCTCGGTGGCGGCGGCCCCGGCCGTAGGCGGCACCGACAGGCCGAAGCTGAGCAGCGCCGGGCTGGGCAGCCTGAGTGCGCTCCTGACGTAGATCAGCGCGCCCGAGTACGCCAGGATGAACACGACGCCCTCGACGATGCCGACGAAGTTGAAGTCCCTGAAGCCGAGCCGACCGCCAGCGCCCAAGAGCAGCGAGACGAGCAGCGAGACAAGCAGGGCGAAGGCCACGGCCGCCAAGGCTCCCAAGAGGGCGGCGACGCGGATCTGGGAAGGTCGTCTCATAGGCTTCTCCGTCTCACTCGGCGCGGGCCAGCGGCCGGCCGTCTTGCACGTCGTCTTGCACGCCGCCTCGTGCACCGTCTTGCACACCGTCTCTCAGGCCGTCCCGCGCACCCGCGGACAGGTCGGGCGATAAGGTGCTGGGCAGGTGCGCGAGCTCGTCTACGTCCGCGGCCAAGGCAGCGTCATCCGTCACGAGGGCCGTGGCGCGGGCACCTAGCATCTGCCCCACGCGCGCTTCGAGGCCACGAACGCTGGCGCGCCCGAGGATGAGCGCGATCAGCGTGCGCCAGCCGACGACGGCCGCCAGCGCGAACGGGTTCTTGCGGGCTCGGTACACCCTGTCGACCAGCGGCATGAGCCTGGGGACCAGCGAGGCGTCCAGCAGCATCAGGTTCCCGCCGGTCACGCGGCCCTCGACGAGGCGCACGTAGGTACGACGTTGGTCGGGGAAGTCGCGCGCGGCCGCAGCCTGCGGGACGACCGGGTAGACGAGCGCGGCATCCGCCGGCGCCCGACCGAGGAAGCGGTCGATCATGGGTCCTGTCACCCACGGGATGTCGGAAGCGCACAGCAGGAGCTTCTGACCACCGGTAGCAGCCGCATGCTCAAGCCCTGCCGCCAGCGAGTCGACCAGCCGCGCACCGCCAGGCACGACCAGGTCGTGAAGCGGCTCCAGGGACGGCGCGCTCGGCCCGACGTAGACGATCCGGCCGACTCCTTCGGCTTCTCTCAGGGCTTCGAGCAGGTAGGAGACGAGCGGCCTGTCGCCGAGCGGGTAGAGCGCCTTGCTAGGCACGCCAGCCTGCCGTACCAGGGGGTCGTCGGCGCCCGAAGCGGCCAGGACGACCGCCGTCGTGGCCGTCTGATGCTCGCCTTCGCTCATCGCAGGATTCTAGCCCGCGCTTGCCGATCGCGAAGTGCGTTTTCAGCACCCGGCGGACCTCGCCAGACCCGAGCGAGAAACGGGCCGGCCCACCAGGTCGCGGTGGGCCGGCCACGGATCATCGGGCTTGCGAAGCTGCGCTGGCTAGAAGCGCGACTGTCTGACGGTGAGCTCCACCGTGCGGCCAGGCGAGACGCTGAAGGAGGTGATGTACGTCGCGTAGCCAGGGGCGATGACGACCAGCTCGTGCGTTCCCGAGGTGATGTTGGGGATCGTGAGGCGGCCGCTGCCGTTGGGGATGGTGCCGATCTGGCGGCCGTCGAGGAAGACGAGGGCGCCGCCGACGTTGGCCTGCACTACCACGGTGCCGAGGGTGGCGGTCAGGTTGGCGCTGACCGTCTGGTCGCGTCCGCTCTGGACCGTGAAGCGCACGGTCGAGGACTGGTAGCCGGGGGCTTCGAAGCGCGCGGTGTAGGTGCCGGGCTCGAAGCGCAGCGACGCGGTCGGGGAGGTGCCAACGTAGCGGCCGTCGACGTAGACGTCGGCGCCGGACGGGTTGGAGGTGAAGTTGACCGAGCCGGCGGTCTGCACCCGGTTCAGGGTGCCGCTGACGGTCTGCTGGGTCTGGCCGCCGCCGATGTTGACCGTCGTGACGAACGGCTCGTAGCCGGCGAGCTCGAAGCGCACCTCGTGGCGGCCGGGCCTGACGCCGAAGTCGACCGGGGTGAAGCCGACGAAGGAGCCGTTGACGTAAGCCTCGGCGCCGGACGGGTTCGACTGCAGGCGCAGCAGCGCGAACTCGGGCTGACTCGGGACGTTGCCGACGTAGTAGATGGCCGTATCGGTGACCCAGTCCTGCTGCGGGATCGGGTTGACGATGATCCCGAACGAGCGGACGAAGCCCTCCTCGCCGATGTTGCTCTGGGCGAAGTCGGCGCTGCCCGACTCGAACCTCGCGATGGTCGACATGTCGAGAGGGTTGCGGCTGGCGACGGCGATGACCTTCGAGAGACCGCGCGGCGGCGCGATGTTGAACACGTAGCGTGCGCCGCTCGGCGGCATCGTGACCGTCTGGTTGGCGGAGACGCGGTTGTTCGACTCGTAACGGTTCGGGAAGATCTGGGTGATCTCGCCGGTGGCCTTGACGTCGAACACGTAGATGTACGCGGCCTCGCTGGCGCGGACCGAGATCCTTACCTCTTCACCGATCTGGTAGCTCGGCGACCCGTTACCGCTAGGGTCACGGTCGAGCCACACCTCGACACCGAAGCTCGGGCGAGGGTTGACGACGATGGCTTGAGGGCTGACCACGAAGCTCTGGGCGAACGCCTGCGCGAGCGCGGCCAGCGCCAGCGCGAACACCACAACGAACAGAGCGAGATTACGTCTCATTCGGGTCCGCCTCCTTTCACGGTCGAAGCCTAGCACCGCATCTCAAGGACTCGTGATGCGATTCTTAAATCCGCCTTCATGCAGCCGCGTTACAGTTCGACCATGCGAAAGCTCGCCACGGCCGCCTTCCTGACCGTCCTCCTCACAGTCAGCGCACTGGCTCAGGCTCCCGACCTCGACGTCGACACGATCCTGGACAACATCGCCACGGCCGCCAGGGAGCTGCAAGACGTCAGCTTCCTGCTCACCGGCAGCATCACCGACCCCGACGGCACCACGATCGCGCTCGAGGTCGACTTCGAGATCGTGCCGGGCGAGGTCGTGGCGCGCGCCTACATCCTGCAGCCAGACGCCCTAGCCGACAACGAGATAATCCTGGATGGCGACGCCGTGTACAACTACACCTTCCTGACCCATCAGGTGATGGTCTTCGACTCCGACGACCCCGATGCGCTCGGCGGCTTGCTGCCCGCTGGCGAGGACGGAGCCTCGGCCAACGTCAGCTTCGACCTCGCCGCCATCTTCGCCGGCTACGAGGCCTCCGTCATGGGTTTGGGCGAGAGCGAGTTCGGCCCCGCCTACACGCTGCACTTCAGCAACAACGACCCAGGCGCGCTGATCCTCGACGTCGAGGCGCTCGTGCCGACCAGCGACTGGCTGCCCCGCCGCCTGGTGTTCATGGAGTCGGGCGGCCGCGTCCTGGCCGTGCTCAACGCTGAGAACCTGCGAGCCGACCAAGGCATCGACGTCAGGACCCTGCGCGAGTTGCCGTTCGACGCCGAGATCATCGACAACAGGCGCTAGAGAACCCGCCCCGCGCGAACGCCTATCGACTCGATGCCGAGATCATCGACGACAGACGCTAGAGAACCTGCCCTGCGCGAACGCCTGCCGACTCGACGCCGAGATCATCGACGTCATGTACGACAGCCGCTAGACCATCTCCTCCGGCACGACGGCCGCGTCGAACTCCTCGGCGCTGAGGTAGCCCAGAGCCAGGGTCGCCTCCTTGAGCGTGGTGCCTTCGCGGTGCGCCTTCTGAGCTATCTCGGCGGCCTTGTAGTAGCCGATGCGCCGGTTGAGCGCGGTCACCAGCATCAGCGAGTTCGACAGGTGCTGGGCGATGCGCCGCTCGTTGGCGGTTATGCCCTCGACGCAGTTCTCGCGGAAGCTGTCGCAGGCGTCGGCCAGCAGGCGGGCCGACATCAGCAGGTTGTAGATCATCACCGGCTTGAACACGT
>CAYYOK010000084.1:0-14887 GCA_964473205.1 uncultured bacterium
GCGGGATGTTGCCGCGGCCGCCGAACTGGCTCTGGATCAGGTTGCCGATCATCAGGCCGCGCGTGCCGCCCATCAGGTCGGGCGTCACGAACGCGCCGATCGCGGGGATGAAGACCAGCATGCAGCCGGCGACGACGCCTGGCAGCGTGAGCGGGAAGATGACCCGCAGGAACGCGACGAGGTCGTTGGCGCCCAGGTCGTGAGCGGCCTCGACGTAGCGCCTGTCGAGCCTCTCGACCGAGGCGAAGATCGGCAGGACCATGAACGGCAGGTAGCCGTAGACGAGACCCAGCACGACCGCGTTGGAGGTGAGCAGCATCTGCAGCGGCTCGACGATCAGGCCCAGGCGCAGCAGCAGCTCGTTGAGCAGGCCCTCGCGCTGCATGATCGTGATCAGCGCGTAGGTGCGCACCAGGAAGTTCGTCCAGAACGGCAGCAGGACGAGGAACAGCAGGAACAGGCGCACGCGCGGGTCGCGCCGCTGGCTGATGAAGAACGCGAGCGGGTAGCCGAGCAGGAGGCAGAAGAACGTCGTGATCAGCGCGACGGAGATGCTGCGCCAGATGACCGAGCCGAAGACGTCGACGGTGCGCTGGTAGTGCTCGACGGTCAGCGGCGGCACCGGAGCCCCGGCCGGGCCGCGCGACATGAAGCTCGACACGGCCACGAAGACGAGCGGCAGCAGGAAGAACAGCACCAGCCAGACGGTCGCGGGGACGGCAGGGCCGAAGCCGCGACCGCGGCGACCGCCAGACGCCGGGCGTCTGCCGCGAGTCGGGCGCCCGCCGCCTCCTAGGTCTGCGGCCTCCACCGGGGTGGTGCTCAAGGTGCGAGGAAGCATACCAAGCGCCCGCTGGGGCCCTGGGCTGCCTCGGAGGTGCCGCTGCAGGCGCCGCGGCGCGGGATCCCGCACGGCCCAGACCGCTCCAGCGGTTCTTGTCAAGCCCGTCTCGGAACCCGTCCAGCACGTTGTGGACGTGATGTTTCGCAAGCCCGGGACGCGAGAGGCGTGCTAGATTGCCGTCAAACGGGCAAGAAGGAGCGTGAGATACTTCAAGACAACCCTAAAGTGTGAGTGAGACCGAATGAGCCATATTGAATGGTTTCGGGAGGCGAACGCTCTCGCGTAAAGGTTGTGGAGAAGCTCTTCCGGCAAGGGCGCCCCTAGACCCAACGGCTGCCTTACCGTTTCAGTTTCCCCCTTTTACGGCTCACATACCTCAACAGGCGTTGTCGAAGCAACGTTATGAGAGGCTCCAATACCTTAGATTTCGCCGTCGTCGCGACCGAGTTGCGGCATGCCGAGGGCATCTACGATGTCGTGAGGCTCGCCAACGGTTACCCGACGGACCGCTACTGCCACTGCATCAACCCGCAGTCGGTGGCGGAGCAACTGGAGCGCTTCCCACAGGGCCAGTTCGTGGCCGTCACGTACGAGGACGGCCGCGAGAAGGTCATCGGCATGGGCACCACCATGCTCACCCGCCGCTCGCCCAGCGAGCCGCCGCTGCCGTGGTACCGCATGATCGGCAGCTTCGGCCTGCGCAACCACGACCCGGACGGCGACTGGCTCTACGGCGTCGAGCTGGCGGTCCACCCCGACTACCAGCGCAGGGGCGTCGGGAGCGCTCTCTACCAGGCGCGCCTCGCCCTGATCGACGAGCTCGGCCTCAAGGGCTGGTACGCCGGCGGCATGCTGATGGGCTACTACGACCACAGGGAGGAGCTGACGCCGGTGGAGTACGCCCACCTGGTCATCAAGGGTGACGTCCACGACCCGACCGTGAGCATGCAGCTCAAGAACGGGCTGAAGCCGCGTGGCGTCATCGAGGAGTACTACCCCGAGTGGAAGGCCGGTCACGCGGCCGTGCTGCTCGTGTACGAGGGCGATGGGCGCGCGAGCGCCAAGCGCGGCGCGCGGCCGCGGCCCGGCGTGAGAGCGACCGAAGGCCGCCGGCCGCGCGCGCCCGGCATCGCCGCAGCCAGCCGGACCCGCTGAGAGAGCCGCAGGCATAGACCATGAGCGAGACGACAGAGAGCGTCGACGTCCTGATCCTGGGAGCGGGGGTCGCGGGATTGGCGGCGGCGCAGGCGCTGCTGCACGACGACCTGGAGGTCGTCGTCCTCGAGGCTCGGGACCGCCTTGGAGGCCGCGCCCATACCGACAGGGCCTTCGCGGGTTTCCCCGTCGAGCTGGGAGCGGAGTTCGTCCACGGCGAGAGGGCCGCGACCTGGAGGCTCATCGACGAGATGGGGCTGCGCACGGTCCACTGGAACAAGCGCGACGACTCGTGGGTGCGCCTCGCGGACGGCCGCCGGCTGCTGATGGCCGAGGCCAGGGCGCTGAGCTCGGCGTTCGACCTGAGCCGCAGCTGGGAGCTGCCTGACCTGCCGCCGCGGCCCTTCGAGTCGTTCGGCGCCTACCTGGTGCGGGCCGGTGCCAGCGCCGAGACGCTCGACTACGTCAGGCGCTCGTTCGCGAACGCCGCCGGCGAGTCGATGCGGCACCTCGACGCGACGGCCACGCTCGCGTCGGTCAGGGACGTGGCCGACGGTTTCGAGGACTTCAGGATGATCGACGGCTACGGCGCCGTCGTCGAGGCTCTGGGCGTCGGCACCGAGATACGCACCCGCAGCGAGGTCAAGCGTGTGGCCGTGGCAGGCGGCCGGGTCGTGGTCGACACCGCCGACGGCGCGCGCTTCGAGGCCGCCGCCACGATCGTCACGCTGCCGCTCGGCGTGCTGCAGTCAGGGGCCGTCGAGTTCGATCCGCCTCTGGCCGGCGCCAAGCTCGAGGCGCTGACCGCCCTCGGCATGGGACCCGTCGCCAAGCTGATCTACCGCTTCGCCGACCCGCTGACGCCGCCCGAGATCAAGGCCGTGTACGCGGCGGGCAACCCTCCGATGTGGTGGTCGCCCTCGGTCGGCCAGGACACCGACGCGAGCGTGGCAACGGTGTGGACCGCGCTCGTCTCCGGCGACGGGGCGGTGGAGCTGCTCAGGTTCGGCCATGAGGACGCGCTGGAACGCGCTCTGGAGGCCCTGAGGCGTGAGCTCGGCCGGCCGGGCCTCAGGCCGCTGGAGTCGCTGGTCGTGGATTGGACCGCCGACCCGTACGCCTACGGCGGCTACAGCTACGTCCGGCCCGGCGGCCACGGCGCCAGGGAGAAGCTGGCGGCCCCCACGCCGCCGCTCTACTGGGCGGGGGAGGCGACCCAGATCGAGCATCGCGCCGCCACGGTTCACGGCGCCCTCCTCAGTGGAGAGCGCGCCGCGCAAGAGGTCAGGCTGGCCCTACGAGGCACGGCAGCGTCGACTTAGTATCGAGGCAGCGGGCGCGCCGCGAGCGCGCGTGAACGAAGCCCATGCGCCGCGAGCGCCCGCGTGGTCGAATGAAGCCAGCTGCGGGCGAGAGCTCGCGCTGGCGGTCGCTGGAGCATGCGCAGGATCTGAGGGGTGGAGCGTGGCAGGCATAGATCTGGTCACCGAGGTACCTGGGCCCAAGAGCCGGGAGCTGGCCGCCAGGCGCGACCGCGCCGGCGCCAGGGGCGCCGCGCGCCTGACCGACGTCGCGATCGGCAGCGCCCACGGCGCGTTCGTCGTCGACGTAGACGGCAACACCCTGCTCGACTTCGCCGGTGGGATAGGGGTTCTCGCCGTCGGGCACACGCCCGAGCGCGTCGTGGCAGCGGTCAAGGAGCAGGCCGACCGCCTGCTGCACATGTGCGCGATCGTGGCGAGCTACGAGCCGCACGTGGCGCTGCTCGAACGCCTGGTCGAGCTCGCCCCCGGCGACTTCCCGAAGAAGGCGGTGGTGCTCAACTCCGGCGCCGAGGCGATCGAGACGGCGGTGAAGATCGCCAGGGCCCACACGAAGCGCCAGGCGATCGTGGTGTTCGAGGGCGGCTACCACGGCCGCACCAACCTCACGCTGTCGATGACCAGCAAGTACGGCCTGTTCAAGACGGGCTTCGGGCCGTTCGCGCCGGAGGTCTACCGGCTGCCGCTACCGAACGTCTACCGCCGGCCGGCGGGCAGGAGCGAGGAGCAGTTCGTCGCGGAGTCGGTCAGGGCGCTCGATCATGCGATGGTGGCTCAGGTCGACCCGGCGGCGGTGGCGGCGTTCGTCATCGAGCCGGTCCAGGGCGAGGGCGGCTTCGTGCCGGTGCCGCCGGCGTTCCTGCGGCGCCTGCGCGAGATCGCCGACGCCTCCGGCGCGCTGCTCGTCGCCGACGAGATCCAGAGCGGCCTCGGGCGCACCGGTGCGCTGTGGGCCGTCGATCACTACGGCGTGGTGCCAGACCTGATCGCCACCGCCAAGTCGCTCGGCGCCGGCCTGCCCGTCTCGGCGGTCGTCGGGCGCGCCGAGGTGATGGACGCCCCGCACCCCGGCGGCCTCGGCGGCACCTACTCCGGCAACCCGCTGGCTTGCGCCGCAGCGCTCGAGGCGCTCGACGTCATCGCTTCCGAGCCGTTCCTCGCCGGAGCCAGGCGGCTGGGCGCGGACCTGAGGGCGGCCCTGGAGGACATGGCGGCCGAGCAGCCGCACATCGGCGACGTCCGCGGTCTCGGCCCCATGCTCGCCATCGAGTTCGTCAAGGATCGCGCCGGCCGCGAGCCGTACCCAGAGCTCGTGCTGGAGGTGACGAGGCAGGCGCTGGCGCGCGGCCTCATCGTGATCCGCGCGGGCCTCTACTCGAACTGCATCAGGCTGCTGCCGCCGCTCGACATCTCGCTAGACGTTGCGGACGAGGCCATGAGCGTGCTGCGCGCTGCTGTCCGTACCGCGGTGTCCAGGCTCGAGCCGGCGAGGTCCGTGGTCGCAGGTGGCTGACGGTGACTGACACCCCGCACCTGCAGCTGATCGGCGGCGAGTGGGTCGGCGCCGTTGACGGCGGCCTGTGGGACCTCGTCGACCCCGGCAACGAGGAGCTGATCGAGCGAGTGCCGTTCGGTGGCGCCGCCGACGCCCGGGCTGCCATCGACGCCGCGGCCGCGGCTTACCCCACCTGGTCGGCCAAGACGGCCTACGAGAGGGCCGCCGTGCTCGAGGGCGCGGCCGCCTGGATAACCAGCCGCCTCGACGAGCTGGCGAGGATCACGACCGAGGAGTCGGGCAAGCCCCTGGCCGACAGCCGCGGCGAGTGGCTGTCCGCCACCGGCTACCTCAGGTGGTTCGCCGGCGAGGGCATCCGCGCCTACGGCCGCACCGTGCCGCCGCGAGCGCCAGGTAGGCGGATCCTCGTCCAGCCGCAGCCCCTCGGCGTCGTCGCGACGATCACCGCCTGGAACTTCCCCGTCTACAACATCGTCAGGACCTGGGCGGCGGCCATGGCTGCGGGCAACACCGTGGTCGGGCGGCCGTCCGAGTTCACACCGCGCTCGGCCATGTACCTGGCCGCCGCGCTGGTGGCGGGCGGCGCGCCCGCTGGCGTCGTCAACGTCGTCAACGGCGACCCGGCGGCGATGGGTGAGGCCTTCTTGGGCGACCCGCGCGTCAGGAAGCTGGCGTTCACCGGCAGCGTCAGGGTCGGCAAGCTGCTGATGGACGGCGCGTCCAGGACGCTGACGCGCCTCGCCCTGGAGCTCGGTGGCAACGCCCCCGTGATCGTGTTCCCCGACGCGCCGAACATCCAGCGCCTCGCCGAGGTCGCGGCGCGCTTCAAGGTCCGCAACGCCGGCCAGGTGTGCATCTCGCCGCAGCGCTTCTACGTGCACGAGAGCGTGAGGGACGAGTTCGTCACGGCGGCGGCGCGGGCGCTCGAGGCGATGAAGGTCGGGCACGGCGCCGAAGAAGGCGTCCAGGTCGGGCCGCTCATCAACGACCGGCAACGCCTCCGCGTCGAGGAGCTCGTCGCAGCCAGCGTCGCGAGCGGCGCGCGCCTCGTGACGGGCGGCAGGCGACTGGAGCGGCGCGGCTACTTCTACCAGCCGACGCTGGTGGATGGCGTCGGCAGCGGCACTCCCCTCTACGAGGAGGAGGCCTTCGGGCCCGTGATGGGCGTGACCACCTTCGCCGCTGCCGACGAGGTGATAGCCGCGGCCAACGCCAGCGAGGCCGGCCTGGCGGCGTACGTGTTCACTCGCGACCTGAACACCGCCCTGCTCGTCTCCGAGCGCCTCGAGTGCGGGATGGTCGGCGTCAACGACTGGATGCCCGTCACGCCCGAGGCGCCGTTCGGCGGCGTCAAGGGCAGCGGCATCGGGCGCGAGACCGGTTCCGAAGGCATCAACGAGTACTTGGAGCAGAAGGCCGTCTTCTTCGGAGGGCTGGACCACATCTGAAGATCCCTCGGGCCTTCTCCAACTCGGGCAGCATCTTCGCCGACCTACCGCCGGCGATAAGCCGCACCATGCGCCTCTCGATCGTCGAGGGGTCGCTCGTCCAGGCCGTCCTGAACTGGACGACTGGCTCGGTGATGGTCGGCTACCTGCTGCACATGGGCGCCTCGCCGTACCACATCGGCCTGGTGTCGAGCGTGCCGCTGCTGGCGCAGGTCTCCGCGCCGTTCGCCGCCATCCTCGGCGGCTGGACCTCCAAGAGGCGCTCGCTGACGGCGCTGGTGGCGACCCTGAGCCGCGCGACCTGGGTCTTGGCGGCCTTCCTGCCGCAGCTCGACCTCCCCGACCCGCTCAAGCCGACCCTCCTGGTGGCGATGGTGCTGTTCGCCAGCGTCTTCCAATCGGCCGCCGGCACGCTGTGGACCCCGTGGATGGGCGAGGTGGTGCCCGAGCGGCTCCGCGGGCGCTACTTCGGCCTCAGGACCGGCGTCGTCGGGGTCGCGGGCATGGTGGCGAACCTCGCCGCCGGCGCGTTCCTCGACCACGTCGCGGCTCCGCTCAGCTTCCAGGTGGTCATGGGTGTCGCGGTCGTGCTCGGCGCCATCGGCGTCGCGCTCTACTTCACGCACTACGACCCGCCCTCGGAGCGCGTGGTCATCAAGGTCAGGGACGTCTTCTCGCTGCCGTTCAGGAACCCCAACTTCCGTCGCCTGCTGGCCTTCGGCGTCTACTGGAACTTCGTGATCATGCTCGGCGCTCCGTTCGTGGTGCCCTACTTCCTCGCCGAGCTCCACATGACGTTCACGCACATAGCGCTGTGGAGCGCCATCGCGGCGACGACGGGGCTGCTGACGACGACGCTGTGGGGGCGCGTCGCCGACCGCTTCGGCAACCGCCCGGTGCTGTCGATCTGCACCTTCATAGCCGGCGCCGCGCTGCCCAGCATGTGGATCCTGGCCGGCTACACTGGGAACCTCGCCTTCATCTGGGTGTCCGCCATCAACGACGCGATCGCCTGGGGCGGGATCGGGCCGGCGGTGTTCAACGTCGCCCTGGTCACGGCCCCGCGCGAAGGCCGCGTCGCCTACATCGCGATGTACGCGCTGGTCAGCGGCCTGGCCGGCTTCGTCGGCGGGACGCTCTCGGCGCCGCTGCTCGAGCTGTTCCAGAGCCTGCAGGCCGAGGGGTCGCGCTGGACGGCGTACCACAGCCTCTTCCTCGTCACCGGCGTCGGGCGGATGCTCGCCTGGGTGTGGGTCAGGCGGGTGCGCGAGCCGAACGCGCTCAGCACGCGCGACCTGCTGCGCCGCTCGCTCCCCGGCTTCAGAGGGCTGCGCGGCGGATAAGCCGCTCTGCCCGGTCAGGCGAGGGTTAGCTTAGGCGGACGCAGCTGAACGGAGCGAGAGATGGCTTGGCATGAGACTTACCAGGAACGGGTTCTGGGCCCCGACTTCGACTTCGCGGGACGCTACCTGCTGCACCACTTCATCGACGCGATGACGGCGCATCTGGCGGCCGTGTCGCGCCTGGAGCACGTGCAGGGCGCCGGCGACCAGGAGGCGATCGCTGAGCTCAGGCGCGCGCTGATCGCTCTGCACGACGAACGCGCCCCCGAGCGCAGCCCCGACGTGCCCGACCTCTACTTCGCGCTGCAGCGCAAGCTGGAGGCGAGGGTCGGCAGCGCCGTGGCGTTCGTCAGGGTCGGTCTCTCGCGCAACGACCTCGACATGGTCGTCTACAAGATGCGGGGCAGGGAGATCCTGCTGGAGACCTGCCGCAGGCTGCTCAGGGTCAGGGGCGCGCTGCTCGTCCTCGCCTCGGAGCACGTCGAGACCGTCCTCATCGCCCAGACGCATCACCAGCCGGGCCAGCCATCGACCGTCGCCCACTACCTCTCGGCCGTGTGCGACATGTTCGAGCGCGACACCCAGCGGCTCGAGCAGGCTTTCGGGCGGCTCAACCTCTCGCCGCTCGGCGCCGCGGCGCTGGCCGGCAGCAGCCACCCGCTCGACCGGCGCCTCACCGCCGCCCTGCTCGGGTTCGATGGACCGGTCGCCAACACCTACGACGCGGTGGCCGCCGCCGACTGGCAGTTCGACCTGGTCGCCGCCTCGCAGAGCATCGCGCTCGACGCCGGCCGGCTGGTCTGCGACCTGATCAACTGGAGCTCGGCGGGCTGGTACCGCCTCGGCGACGGGCTGGTGCAGGGCTCGTCGATAATGCCGCAGAAGCGCAACCCCGTGGCGCTCGAGCACGCGAGGACCCGTTTCTCGCGCGCGCTGGGCACCGCCGGCATGGTCGTCTACTCGGCGCACAACATCCCCTTCGCCGACCTCAACGACTTCGGCCCTGACGTGCAGGGCGCCCTGCAGGCCCAGCACCTGCAGCTCGCCGGCGGGCTCGAGCTGCTGGAGGCGTGCGTCAAGCACGGAGGCTTCGAGCGCGAAAGGCTGGCTGCCGCGGCCGCGGCTGGGGACACGACGGCGACCGAGCTCGCCGACCATCTCGCCCGCGACCACGGCATGGCGTTCACGCGCGCTCACGCCGTGGCTGCCGCGCTGGTACGAAGGATGGCTGCCGAGGGTCGGGACTTCACCGCCGCCACGCCTGCCGACCTCGTCGCGGCCGGCGGGCCGGAGCTGAGACAAGAAGAGCTGTCGGTGGCGCTCGACCCGGCCGTGTTCGTGGCGACACGGCGGGGAATCGGCATGCCGGCTCCCGAGGTCATGGCGGAGCGCATCCGCGTCCAGATGGTGCAGCTCGAGGCCGACGAGGCGTGGTTGGCCGCTAAGGAGCGGTCGCTGGCCAACGCCCGCGCGGACCTCAGGAGCTGAGCGCCGGCCTCGCGATGCGCACGCCACCCTCGGTGGCGAGATGCGTCATCGGCGCGTCGTGAGCTTCGCGCGGCAGCTCGCTCACCAGCAGCTCGCTGTGCGCTACCCCGAAGCGCGGCACGTCGGGCCGCAGGCGCGGCAGCAACTCGTCGTAAAGGCCCTTGCCGTAGCCGAGCCGGTAGCCGGCGATGTCGAACATCAGCCCCGGCACCAGGACGAGGTCGACCTCCTCCAGAGCCGACGGCTTGCTGCCGGCCACGGGCTGCAAGAGGCCGAACGGATGGCGTTCGAGCGTGCTCCTGCCCAGCTCGTGAACGCTGAGAGCGCCTTCGGCTCCCTCCTCCATGCGGGTGATGAAGAAGCGTTTAGTCGGGTCGGAGGTGAGGCTCCCCAGGTCGATCTCGCTGCCGAACGCCAGGTAGGTGAGGACCTTCGTCGCCGCCAGGTAGTGCGGCGAGCGCCTTATGCCGGCGACGGTAGCGGCGTTGACGGCTTCCGAGCGAGCCTTGTCGCTCATCAAACGGCCCCGGACGTGGCGGGCCCAAGCCCTGAAAGCCGACTTCGTCGCGCCGCGGCCCGGCTCGGTCAGGGCGGGCAGGCTCTCCCCGTCACGACCCGCGTCCAGGTTGTCGCTATCCAGGCTCATGAGCGCACCTTGGGCAAGTGTAAGCGTGTATCGGAGGTCGAGGGGCGGCCGTGTCTTCGGCGCGTGCCTAGCGGGACACCCGTCATGCTGCACAGGTCCGATACTGGTGGCATGGCCAAGAAGATCCTCACCAGCACCGTGCACCACATCAAGGACCTGAGGTTCGTCGGCGAGACCCCCGACGGCCAGCGCGTGATGATCGACAACGAGAAGCACGCCCGCACCGGCATGAGCCCGATGCAGCTGGTGCTCAACGCCGTCGCTGCCTGCGCGGCGATGGACGTCGTGGTGATGCTGCGCAAGCGTCAGCTCGAGGTCCGCAGTTACAGCATCGAGCTCGTCGGCGAGCGCCCCGACGCCGTCCCCGCTCCGTTCGAGAAGATCATCGCCAAGCACGTCTTCGACGTTCCCGGCCTCGACCACGCCACGGCCGAGCGCTTCGTCGCGCTGGCGACGACCAAGTACTGCTCCGTCGGCTCGAGCCTCAAGGCCGAGATGGCTTACGAAGTAGAGCTGCAGCACGCTCCCGCGGGCCAGCCTGCCGCGGCGCCAGCCTCCTAGGCCTGAAGCGGGCCCCGCGCGCTCGGTGGGACCGGGCCGCTCTCGCCGCTCGCCGCTGCCGCGAAGCCGGTCTGCAGGCCCATCAGGTAGCCGAGCTTCAGCATGAACAGGAGCGTGTCGTGATCGCCGGCGGCCGCCAACTCGGCGACGTACTCCTGCGTCCCGTCCGGTAGGTCGACCGCGTCGATGTGCGCCTGATAGCGCTCCTTCATCTCGCGCAGGAAGGCTTCGATCATCGCCTTGCTCATCTAGGGAACCTGCCCTTCGGACACCCGCTCCTCGAGCCAGGTGACGATGGCGGTAGCGGTGGCGAGGTTGGTCGCGAGAGGAACCTTGCGGACGTCGCAGATGCGCATCAGCGCCGCGACGTCCGGCTCATGCGGCTGGGCGGTCAGCGGGTCGCGGAAGAAGATCACCGCGAGCACCTCGCCCTGAGCCACTCGCGCTCCGACCTGCAGGTCGCCGCCGTCGGGACCCGAGCGGACCCTCTCGATCTCCAGCCCCGCCTTCTCCATCAGGACCGAGCCAGTGGTGCCGGTGGCGATCAGGTGGAAGTGCTCAAGGACCGCCTTGTGGTCGCGAGCGAACATGGCGAGGTCGAGCTTCTTGTTGTCGTGGGCGATCAGGGCCACTGACTGAGCCACGGGCTTCATGCGTCAAGTTTAGGCCAGGACGCGCTCGCGCCGTGCTCGGCTTTCCTCACGGCGGCTCGGCGGTGACGCCAGGTAGCTCACCGAAGCGAGCGAACGCATCGCGGCTCAGAAGTATTCGCTCGGTCTGTGCGGCATGTGCAGCGATGATCAAGTCGTGAGCGCCGCGAGACCTCCCCGATCGCCTCGCATGTGCGATCAAGCGAGCGTGGTGAGCTGCGGTGGCCTCCGTGTAGTCCAAGACCTCTATTGCTCCGACGATCGCGGCCAATGCGCGCGAGCGAGCGGCTGCTCTCTCTGCCGTGTCCGCCAGCTCGATTCCTGTGCGGTACTCGGTCACGGTGATCGCGGCGATCGACACTTCGTCGTCCTCGATCACCGTCCGGTCCAGGGCTCCGCGCTCGTAGTCGATCAATAGGTTCGTATCGAGGATTACTTTCCTGCCCACGGGTCGGTCTCTTCGTGGGACAAGCTCGCCACGGCGTCGGCGATATCTGCCACGAACCTGTCGTCCGGCGGCTCGATATCGGCAAGGGCCTCCCGGAGATCGCGGCCCGTTCGACGGCGAGCAGGGCGGATCTCCGCGATCGGGCGATTGCCCCGAGTCACCGTCACCGTGTCGCCCGCCTCGACGGCGTCGAGTAGGTCCGAGAACCGGCGAGAGGCCTCGGTCGCGCTGATGGTTCGCATGAGACGATTCTATCAGATAATCAGATTCGCATGCTTCCGCGTCGGAGAGCTGCATGGGGCCGGCGGCTTCCTCTCCCTCCCGGTGCGCGATACTCGTCTCCGATGATGCTCTCGGCTCGCCAGGTGTTCCTCGTCGACGGCCTCGGCGGCGTCCTGACGGCCACGCTGCTCGGACTGGTGCTACCCATGTTCCACGAGCACATCGGCCTGGGGCCCTGGACGTTGCGTTGGCTCGGGTTTGCGGGCGCGCTCTACGCGGTGTTCTCGCTCAGCACCTATCTTCGCTCGCCGCCTCGGATCGCGCCCTACCTGAGGTTCATCGTCCTCGCGAACCTGGCCTACTGCCTAACCATCGCCTTCGTTCTGACCGCGAACCGTGCGGAGGTGACGGTGCTCGGGTTCGTCTACTTCGCGGTAGAGGTGGGCGTGATCTTGACGCTCGTCGGGCTCGAGACCCGGATCCTGAGGCGGGCTCCATGAGCCCGACGGCCAACGATGACCAGCAGGACCGTCTCGGTGCAGTGGTCCGCGGCGCGCCCTCAGGCTCGCGTGGCCCGCCACTCCTTCACGGCCACGAACCCCATGGCCGCAGCCATGATCAGGTTGCCTACGATCATGGTCCCTTCGCCTCGCGAGACGTGCCAGATGGCGGCGCCGATCATCACCAGCGCTAGGCCGCCCGCCGCGAAGGCGGTGAGTCGAGGAGCGATCCCCGTCAACCGGGGGAGCACGAGGCCCAACCCGCCGAGGATCTCGGCGATGCCTGCTACCAGGTGCAGCCGGCCGCTCAGGTCGTACATCCACGCCATCTGCTGTGGCAGACCCGCCGGCAGCACGAAGTGCATGATGCCGACGGCAACGAAGTAGACGCCGAAGAACCAGCGCAGTACCTGGAGCACCCTGCCTGCGGGTCGTGCTGAGGACCGAGTCTCGACCGATCTATTCATAGCTTGCTATGGAGAATAGGGGGCTGGCGTAGCCTTGTCAATAGCAAGCTATGTAGTACCATCGACGGGTGCGCAGAGATAGGTCGTTGGGCTACCTCGTCAACCACGTCGCGCGTCAGCTCGCCCGCGCGCTGCACGCCGAGATCTCACCGCTAGGTGTCGTGCCTGGCCAGTTCGGGCAGTTGCTGGTGCTCTACGAGCGCGAAGGGCTCACCCAGCAGGAACTCTCCGAGATCGTCGGCATCGAGCAGCCGACGATGGCGAGGACGCTGGCGCGCATGGAGCGAGACGGCTTGATCGAGCGCAAGCCCCACCCCACCGACGGCCGCAGCCAGTCGATCGTGCTCACCGAGAAGTCGCGGGCGCTGCAGCCCCGCCTGTTCGAGGCGGCCAGGTCCGTCAACGCCCGTGCCATGGAGGGGTTCTCGGAGCTGGAGCGGTCGATGCTGATCGAGCTCCTGATCGCAGTCAGGTCGAACCTCGACGAGCCTACTTAAACCGGCTCTGGGAGGAGGGCGGTGCGCGGCCTCCGCTGCCGCCACCCGCGACTCTCGCCCCGACCGCGTGCACGCTTCCTTCATGCGGCGCAAGCAGGGCCTTCAACCGCGGAGATCAGACTCTTTCCAGGAGCGCTCGAGGCGAGGCGCAAGGCCCCGGCCGCAAGGTGACTCCGACGCACCCGGCCAGTGCGAGCGCCAAGGCGCCGTAGGCCGCAGTGGGAAGGGAGATGACGATGAGGCACGCTGATCGGAACTGGGAGAACGGGACCGCTGAGAGCAAGACCGGGGTCGTCGCGCTCTGCTCGGCCATGGTTGTGACGCTTCTGGCCTTCGCCGCGATCGCCACTAGCACGGCCCTCGCCCAAGAAGCCGAGGTGACCGCTCAGCAGGAGACGGTGACGATCGTCGAGGGCGGCTGCGGAGATCGGGAGCAAGGCGATACTCTCAGCTCCAGGAGTCGAGAATGGCGGAACGCCTGAGACAGTACTTGCCGAAAGAGCACCTGACGCGCTCCGGGACGACCGTGGATGCTGTCGAGGAGTCGGCGACCAAGGCTGTCGCCGATTTCCTCGTCGCGCTGACAGCCCTACCGGCCGCAGTCCGAGGCGCCCCGGTGGCGCCGGGCAAATGGTCACCAGATGGCTTCGCCGACCACGTCGCTCGGGCCAACCACATCTACCTGGCCGATATCGAGCGCGTGGCTGCGGGTGGCGAGGCGTCTAGACATGAGCCAGGCATCATCGACGAGCGAGGCAACATGGTCCTCACGGTGCCCGGCGCTGAGCCCGACCCGACTCGGGACGCTGCCACGCTTGACGAAGATCTGCGCACTGTCACCGCCGAGCTGGCGCGGGCGGTGCGCAAGGCCGAGGCCGCTGGCTTCGCCCAGGCCGTGGTTCACGTCAACCCCTACTTCGGAGAGCTGACGCCGTTGGGATGCTTACAGATCGCCGCTGCGCACGCCGTTTACCACCGCAAGCGACACCTTGAGCCGCTTGGTTCTTAGCTCGCCGACACTTAGGCCCCTGGCCTTCCTCGTCACGGCGACCGTCTCGACTAGCCTGGACTACTACAGACGCTTGACACGCCCCGCGCCCAGGGGTTACTCTTACGTTTGCCGCTCAAAAGGGCGGCGGGTACTTTGACAGGCGAATAGAAGGCAAGAGCATCAGGGCTCTTAGAAACGCGGATCCCGTCAGGGACGCGTTTCAGAGAGACGCGATGTGGGGTAATACCCAAGTTAAGTCACCCTCTTGACTGGCCCCCGGCCGGTCGAGTTGAAGACTTGAGATATCGCGTGTCTGCTCGAACATGAACCCATTGAAATGAAGAAGTAGGTCAAGTTACTAAGGGCACACGGTGGATGCCTTGGCAGCCGAACCGATGAAGGACGTGGCTACCTGCGATAAGCCTCGGGAAGCTGGAAGCAAGCGTTGATCCGAGGATTTCCGAATGGGGAAACCCGGCGGGGCGAACCCCCGTCACCCATAGCTGAACACATAGGCTATGTGGAGGGAACCCAGGGAACTGAAACATCTAAGTACCTGGAGGAAAAGAAAGAAAACTCGATTCCCCTAGTAGTGGCGAACGAAAAGGGAATAGCCTAAACCGCTTCCTACGGGAGGCGGGGTTGTAGGACCGGCAACGTGGACTCGAACGCTTAGTCGAAGCGCACTGGAAAGGCGCGCCAGAGATGGTGAAAGCCCAGTAGACGAAAAGCGTGGAAGCCTAGCCGGCACCTGAGTAGCGCGAGTCACGTGGAACCTCGCGTGAATCC
>CAYYOK010000085.1:0-14835 GCA_964473205.1 uncultured bacterium
CCGGCCCTGACGTGCCTGGCGGCGAAGCGCGCCGCCGGCGGATCGTCGCCCGGGTCGAGGACGTGGGGCTCGTAACCCATGCGCGACGCCGCGGCCGCCAGCATCCGCCCGAGCTGCCCGCCGCCGACGATGCCGACGCGCGCCCCAGGGGCGAGGGGCGCCCGACCTGCGCCGGCTCGCATCAGGGCGTGAAGTTCTCGGTAGGCAGCCTCTTGGCCAGAGACAGCTCCGTCTGGCGCTCCCTGTACTCGACGAGCGCGCGCTCCAGGTCGGGCCGGCTCAGAGCGAGTATCGCCACGGCCAGCAGGGCGGCGTTGACAGCTCCAGCAGGCCCTATCGCCAAGGTTCCGACCGGCACGCCGTTGGGCATCTGGACGATCGACAGCAGTGAGTCGAGGCCGCTCAACGCCGCGCTTCTGACCGGCACGCCGAGCACGGGCAGGTGCGTGCCGGCAGCCAGCATGCCGGGAAGGTGAGCGGCACCCCCCGCCCCGGCGATGATGACCTCGTAGCCCGCGGCCGCGGCCGTGGCGGCGAACTCGCTCAGCTTGGCCGGGGTCCTATGGGCCGAGACCACGTGACAGGTGTGCGGGACCGCGAACGAGTTGAGCACGTCGTCGGCGCGGCCCATCGTCTCCCAGTCGCTGTCGCTGCCCATGACCACCGCTACCAGCGGCCGTGCCGCCGCGCCTGAGGTCGCGCTCTTCGCCCCGTTGTCGTCTGCCATCCGGCTCACCTCGTATCCTCGCTCGGTCCTCGGCTCAGTCCCTGCTCACCAGGGCGGTATCGCCCTCGGGCGCAGCGTTCGTGGCGCGCGCCAACCGGTCCTCGATCGCGTCCCAGCCGGGCCCGGCCGGGACCTCCGCCACGAGGATCGCCGTCGGCTTGCCAGAGTCGAGCTCTCTGAGCGCCGCGTACAGGCCGTGCGCGTAGCCCGAGGGGTTGTCGGGGAGCGAGATCCAGCGCCCCGGGAAGCCTGGCGGAGGTTCGATGCCGGCGGTGAGCACTGCCACGCCGGGCTCGAAGGACGCCTCTACCAGACGCTCCACCGGAACCAGCCGCGCACCGGTCGAAGGGGCGTAGTGGCGTGCGAGGCTCCCTGGCACGCGGACCTCGGCGGCGGCCCTCTCGTGTCCGTCCGCGCTCTCTGCGGGCCCAGCGCGAGCCCGAGACCGGCTGACGACCACCTCGCCCAGCACGGCCGCCAGCTCCTCGGCAGAGATGGCGCCAGGCCTGAGAACGGCCGGCGTGGCGGCCGTCAGGTCGACGATCGTCGACTCGATCCCGAAGCGGCACTCGCCGCCGTCCAAGACCAGCAGCGGGCCGGGGAACTCGCCGGCGACATGCGACGCAGCGGTAGGGCTGATGTGCCCGAAGCGGTTCGCCGAGGGAGCCACCAGCGCCCTGCCGAAGGCGGCGAGCAGGCGCAGCGCGACGGGGTGAGCGGGGACCCTGACGGCGACGGTGGGCTGGCCGCCTCTGACCGCGGTGGGCACCGTCGTGGCAGCGGGCAGCACGAGCGTCAGCGGGCCGGGCCAGAACGCGGCGGCCAGCGCTGCGGCCCGCGCCCTGATCGGCGGCGAGGTGAGCTCGGCGTAGGTCTCGAGCCAGGTGTCGGAGCCGAGGTGCACGATCAGCGGGTGGTCGTGAGGGCGGCCTTTGAGCTCGAACACGCGCGCCACCGCGATCTCGTCGGTGGCGTCGGCTCCGAGGCCGTAGACGGTCTCGGTGGGGAACGCGACCGGCCGCTTGGCGCGCAGTTCGGACAACGCCTCGAGGATGGCGTCATCGTCGGCTGGCAGGACCCTGGCCACGTCAGGCGCGAGCATAACCGAGGCCTCAGGGCGCCTTGGGCAGGAGCAGGACGAACCGCAGGTCGTTGACGTTGGTCAAGGTCGGGCCCGTCACGAACGTGGCGCCGTGCGACTCCAGGACGTCGCGACTGGCATGCGACGCGAGAGCGCCGCGGAGCTCCTGCTCACCGAGCCCGGCGAGGTCGCCAGGTCCGAGCAGGGCGCCTGCGACGCCGCTGGCGCCGTCGATCCCGTCGCTGTCGGCGGACAGTAGACAGACGCGCGCCAGCGCGGGCTCGACGGCCTCCGGTCCGACGGCGCGCGCGAGCTCCGCTCGCAAGGCGGCCGCGAAGGCCAGTGCGTACTCGCAGTTGGGGCCCCCAGGCCTGGCGGAGGCCGACGAGCCGGCCGCGCCGCCGCCGAGCGTCACCGTGACCTCACCACCCGATAGAAGCGCCGTCGGCACGCGAGGCCCGCCCGCAGCCAAGCGCGCCGCCACCTCCCGCGCCTTCGACGCGGCGGCGTCCCTCGCCTCGCCGATCTCGGGCGCTTGGCCGACCTCGACCGCATAGCCGGCCGCGACGAGTGAGCCTTCGGCAGCCGCGAGCGCCGTGGCGCTGGAGGCGACGAGCTCGTAGGTGGAGGTGGCGAGGCGAGGATCGCCAGGCTTCAGGGTCTCGGGCGACTCCCCCCGCGCACCCGCCTCGAGCGCCGCCCTACCGGCGGCCGAGTCGAGCCGGTAGCGCCCGAGCACCGCGAGCGCGTCCTCGAAGGTCGACGGGTCCGCCACCGTCGGCCCCGCCGCGATCGTCCCCGGATCGTCGCCGACGACGTCGGAGATGGCGAGGGTATGCACCGTCGCCGGGTAGAGCCTGGCCGCGAGGCCTCCGCCCTTCACCCGGGAGAGGTGCTTGCGCACCGCGTTGATCTCGCCGATCGCAGCGCCCGAGGCCAGGAGCTGCCGCGTGAGCGCCACCTTCTCGTCCAGGCTCAGGCCGGCAGGCGCGCACAGCAGCGCCGAGCCGCCGCCTCCGATGAGGCACACGACCGAGTCGCCCCGACCCGCGCGGTCGGCCAGGGCCAGCAGCCTGTCGGCGGCGGCGACGCTCGCTCCGTCGGGGAGCGGATGCGACGCCTCCAGGACCTCGACGCGCCTCGTCGCCGCGCCGTGCCCGTAGGGGACGACCACTGCGCCCGACACATCGACGCCTGCTGCGAGGTAGTAGCCCTCCGCCGCGGCCGCCATCGCTGCTGCCGGTTTGCCGGCGCCCAGTAGCAGCACGCGTCCGTTCGATGCCTGCGGCAGCCTTCCGGCGAGGGCGGTGCGCGGGTGGCATGCGTCGACGGCTAAGCGGAAGGCGCGCGCCAGGCTCGCCTTAGCGTCTCTCGCCCTGCCTCCCGCCCCGTCTCGCCCCCTGTCTCGCGCCACGTCTCTCATCGTCCCAACGCTACTGCAACCTTGCCGGGCCGGCGGCGTTACACTGGCTCATGTTCGGCCTGTTCCGCCGTCAGGACCCGCGCTTCAAGGACGACGTCAACTTCCTGGTGTGCCGCGTCCGCACCGACCGCAAGGGCGAGGTCATCGAGGTGCGCCTGTCCAAGACCAGCGAGATGAGCGCTCAGGGGAGCGGCTACTTCGTGCGCAAGAGCCTGATCGGGCCGTCGACGCTCGACCAGGCGACGCTCGAGGTCACCACCGACCGCGCTCACAAGGTGCTCAACGCCACCGTCGACGGCGGCGACCTGCTCCCGGTCAAGGAGTGGGCTTGAGCGCGCCGACCTGCTAACATCGGCATACACCTATGGTTGATAGCTCGATCCTTCGCATCTCGACGCCGTTGGCCGGTAGGCCGGCGCTGGAGGTGCGGCCATCGCCGGTCCTCGAGCTCGCTTACGCGTACTACTGCGTGATGAAGCGCTTCGACGCCGGCCGGGACAGCCATCTCCCCTGGCTCAAGGAGCTGCGCGACAAGCCGCCGCAGTGGCTCATAGACCTGCGCGGCCTGTGGGCCGAGCAGAAGCTCGAGAGGGCGGGTTACGAGCTGTTCCTGGCGGCGTGCGCCCTCGGCTACGCGGCCGACCCGACCGCCGGGCGCTTCCTCGCCGACATCGAGGGCATCCCTCAGCGCATGCTCGCCACGCTCGACGCCGCCAAGGAGGAGCTGCTCGAGGACAAGCACGACGACAAGCTGCGCGTGGTCTACCAGGCGATGGGCGACGCGCGCTGGCGGAGTCGCATGCAGGCCTCGCTCACGTCTCTGTGGAAGCATCTCGAGCCCGCCTGGGACCGCGAGGGGCGTGCGATCAGCGAGCAGGCGGCGCTGCGGCTGTCGGCCGACGTCGAGTCTGCCGGCGACCTGCTGGCGGCGCTGCCGGCTCACCACTTCGTGCAGTTCGAGGAGTCGGCCAGCGAGATCCGCGAGCACCTAACCAGCGGCAGGGTCTTCGTCGTGCCGCTGTACTTCGCGGCCAACGGCGGCTTCAACCTCGACATCGGCGAGACGATCTACATCGGCTTCGGCGTGCACGGCGAGAGCGTGTTCGAGCAGCAGCAGCGCGACGTCACCGACCTCGCCCAACGCCTGAAGGCGTTCAGCGACCCGACGCGCCTTCTGCTGCTGGTGCTCATCGCCAGGCTCCGCAAGTTCCCCCTGACCGTCGGCGACCTTGCCAAGCAGGTCGGCGTCAGCCAGCCGACGGCCAGCGGTCATCTCAAGCTCCTGCGCGAGATGGGCCTCGTCGACGTCGTCAAGGAGGGCAACCGCTCCTTCTACCGGCTGGACGAGGCCGCGATAGCCAGCACTCTCGAGGAGCTGCGCCAGGCGCTGGCGTCCTGATCGGCTGATCCACTGGACGACGAGGCTGGGAACGCCGCCGAGCCAGGCGAGTCGGGCGTACCCGGAGCTATATCGGCAGTAACCTATTGACATTGAGTCGCCTATCGCCTATCCTCTTCATAGGAGGATGGCTATGTACCACGCCGAGTACCTGCTTCATGAGATCAGAGCGCAGCGGATCCTGCGGCTGCGGCAGCTACGCGACGCGACCCGCTCGCACACCCGAGAACCGCGCCTGATGGACGGCGTCAGCCCGCGGCCCTACCCGCCGGCTTACGCAGTCGCTGCGCGCTGACCCTAGCGTTGCGGAACCTGAACCTGGCAGCAGCCCGGACGCGCTAACCGCGCCAGCGGCTGCCGCCATATCTGTTGCCGTCACGACTGTCGCCGTCACGACTGCTGCTGTAACTACTGCTGCCGTGACTACTGCGCGCTCACCAGATCCGGTCTCAGCGCGCGCGCCTCACCCAGGTAGATGTGCTTCATATCCTTCTGAGACTTCGTCGTGTTCACCTGCATCATGATCCGCACGCAGCGCGGCACGCGGTTCGGCACCGGGATCTCCTGGTTGCAGATCAGCGGAACCAGGTTCATGCCTAGCTCCCTGGCAGCCTCGGCCGGGAAGGTCGACACCAGGTCGGGCGTGGTGGTGAAGAAGATCGAGGCGATCACTTCGAAGTCGGTGATCTCGTTCGCCTCGAGCATCGCCTCGAGCAGCTCCCTGGTGGCTCGGAGGATGGCGGGCGGCGCGTCCTCTGACACGCTCGTCGCGCCGCGTATCCCCCTCAACCAGTAGCCCTCCTGCATGGGGCGAAGTCTACCAGTAACCGCCGGCGGGCTTGGCGGGAGCGCGGTGCTTCGGCTAGCGTTACCCATGAGCGAAACGACTGGTCAAGAGCGCCTCTGGTTCGACCTCGCCGACGACCAGCGCCACCTTCTCGGCAGCCTCCGGGCGTTCCTGCGTGCCGAGGTCGCGCCGGGAGCCGCCGCCCGCGACGCCTCCGGGGCTTTCCCGCGCGAGCTCGTGGCCGAGCTCGCCCAGCTGGGCCTCTTCGGCCTGCAGGTCCCAGAGCGTTACGGCGGCTCCGCGCTCAGCACGGTCACGTCGGCGCTGATCATCGAGGAGCTGGCCGCCGCCGACGGCTCCTTGTGCCTGACGGTGGCCTCCCACAACTCCCTGTGCGTCGGTCACCTGCTGGTGGCCGGCAGCGAGGAGCAGAGGTCCGAGTGGCTGCCCGCGCTCGCCAGCGGC
The DNA here is from genome assembly GCA_964473205.1 of uncultured bacterium. GTDB lineage: Bacteria > Deinococcota > Deinococci > Deinococcales > Trueperaceae > CAYMRL01. Next base: position 5,883 of record CAYYOK010000085.1, read on the forward strand.
GAGCGCTTGGGTGCCTGGTGCCTGACGGAGCCATCCTCCGGGTCGGACGCGGCCGGCCTCGCCTCCAGCGCGCGTGAGACCGATCAGGGTTACGTCCTGAACGGCAGCAAGATGTTCATAACCCAGGGCAGCGTCGCCTCGATCTACGTGGTCATGGCTCGCACCGATCCACCTGCCGAGGGCGGCGGGCGCGCCGAAGGCATCTCGGCGTTCGTCGTCGATGGCGCCTCGCCAGGGCTCATCAGGGGCAAGCCCGAGCACAAGCTCGGACTGAGGAGCTCCGACACGGCGCCGGTCACGTTCGAAGGCGTCGAGCTGGCCGCGAGCCGGCTGCTGGGCGCTCGTGGCCGCGCCTTCGCCGACGTGATGCGCGTGTTGGACGGCGGACGCATCGGCATCGCCGCGATGGGCATCGGCCTGGGGCGGGCAGCCGTCGAGATCGCCGGGCGGTACGCGCTGGAGCGCACCCAGTTCGGGACCCCGATAGCCCGCCAGCAGGCGGTCTCCTTCAAGCTCGCCGAGGCGGCGACCGAGCTAGAGGCGGCGCGGCTGCTGACTCTCAAGGCCGCCGCCCTGCGCGACGCCGGCAGGGACTACACCGCCGCCGCCGCTATGGCGAAGCTGAAGGGAAGCGTGGCCGGCGTCAAGGCCTGCGACGACGCGATCCAGATCCTCGGCGGTTACGGCTACATGCACGACTACGAGGTCGAGAGGCTGTGGCGCGACGCGCGCCTAACCAGGATCGGCGAGGGCACCGACGAGATTCAGCACCTGATCATCGGCAGGCATCTGCTCGGCCAGCTCGCGTCCGGCGCGGCGCTGTGGGGCTGAGGAGCTCGCCTCGACGACCAGCTCCAGCGCCTCGGTCAGCAAGCGAGCCGCCGAAGAAGGCGAGGCGCCCGCCTCGCGCGCTCCCTCGGTCAGCATGCGCCGCCACCTTCTAGAGCCCGGCAGCCCTGCGAACAGGGGCAGGAGGTGCCGCGTGACCGCGGTCAGGGCCGTGCCCTTGCCGACCTCCTGGGCCGCGTAGGGCACCGCCCGCCTCACCGCCGCCACGCCGGCCGCGAGCCGCTCGGTGGCGTCGCAGGCTGAACGGATCGCAAGTCGCGAGCCCGTCAGGAACTCGTCGGCGCCGAGCAGCACCAGCGGGTCTTCCCAGACCGCACGGCCCAGCATCACCCCGTCGACCTGCTGCAGATGCGACGCCGCCTCCGGCAGGTCGCGGACGCCGCCGTTGGTCTCGACGCGCAGCCACGGGCGCTCCGCCTTCAGGCGGTAGACGAGCGCGTGGCGCAGCGGCGGGACGCTGCGGTTCTCTTTGGGGCTGAGGCCCGACAGCCACGCCTTGCGCGCATGCACGACGAAGCGCGCGACCGCGCTGCCGCTGGCGCTCGAGACGCCGTCCACGAAGGCCAGCATGTCGTCGTACGAGTCTCTCTCGTCGATGCCGATGCGGTGCTTGACGCCGACGGGCAGCCCGCTCGCCTTCGCCATCGCCGCCACGCAGCGCCCGACCAGCTCGGCGTCGGCCATCAGGCACGCGCCGAAGTTGCCGCTCCTGACCTTGGGCGAAGGACAGCCGACGTTGAGGTTGAGCTCGGTGTAGCCGAACGACGCGCCCAGCTCCGCGGCGGCCGCGAGGAGGTCGGGCGAGTCCCCGCCCAGCTGGAGCACGACCTGACCTTCGTCGGGGCTCCTCGCCAGCAGCCGGGCAGCGTCTCCCCTGATCACAGCCTGCGCCGTGATCATCTCGCTGTAGAGCAGCGCCTTGGACGTCACGCCGCGCAGGAGGTAGCGGAAATGCCTGTCGGTCACGTCCATCATCGGCGCCACCGCGAGCGCCCCGACCGCGAGGAGCGGCTGAGCGCCGGTCATACGGTGGCGGGCACGCGCTTGGGCTTGCGGAAGGTTATGTTCTCCCACTCGCCCTCCTCCACCACCTCGAGCGCGGGGTTGGTCGCTCTGAAGCGGTCGACCACCGCCTGCACCAGGTCGTCGGGTGTGCTGGCGGCCGACGTGATGCCGACGCTCCTGACCCCGTCCAGCCACTCGTCACGGACGTCGGCTGCCGACTCGATGCGCTCCGAGCGGGCCGTCAGGTCACCAGCCAGCTCCACCAGGCGCATGCCGTTGGAGCTGGCGGCACTGGTCACGACGAGGAACAGCTCGACGTGCGGCGCTATCGCCCTGACGGCGTCCTGGCGGTTCTTGGTCGCGAAGCACAGGTCGTCGGAAGGCGGCACGACGAGCCGCGGGAAGCGCTCCTTGAGCAGCTCGACGGTCTTCATCGTGTCGTCCACCGACAGCGTCGTCTGGGTCAGCACGACGACCTTGTCGGGATCCGGCACGGTGACCGTGCGCGGGTCGGCCAGAAGCGGGTCGTGCTTGCGGTTGCCGACGACGGACACCACTGTCGTCTGCTCGGGCGCCTCCCCCCGGGTGCCGATGACCTCCTGGTGGGCCGTCGAGTCTCCGACCAGCAAGATGTGGTAGCCGTCCGCGGCGTAGCGCTTGGCCTCGTTATGGACCTTGGTCACCAGCGGGCAGGTGGCGTCGACGGTCGTCAACCCCTGGCGCCGCGCCTGCTCCCTGACCCGCGGGCTCACGCCGTGAGCGCTGAACACCACGGTAGCGCCGATGCGCCGCCCGGACGCCTCGGCCTCGTCTCGCAGGCCCGGAAGCTCGTCGAGCTCCTCGACGAAGGTCACGCCGTACTCGGTCGCCAGCCTGTCCACCACGGTGCGGTTGTGAACGATGTCGTGGTAGACGACCAGGTCGCCGGCGCCGGAGCGGCGCTCCAGAGCCGCTTGCTCCTTCACGGCCTCGATGGCCATGACGACCCCCGCGCAGAACCCGCGCGGCTTGGCTAGGTAGACGGTCTCGACCACGGCACACGATTGTAACGGCGCGACCGCCTCGGCGCCGTAGCCACTGCTCGCACAACCGACGCCTCGTCGGTTGTGCGCCCAGAGGGCGCGTGTTAGACTCACGGCCGCCTCGAGCAGGCGGGCTAGGAGAACCCACTGCTGGGGACCCTGCCCAGAGGCTGCGAGGGCGATTAGCTCAGCTGGTTAGAGCGCGTCGCTGATAACGACGAGGTCAGTGGTTCGAGTCCACTATCGCCCACCAAGCAGGAAGCGAGCGGGGCGCCTTCTGGCGCCCCGTCTGCGTAGTTGACCGGTAGTTGACCGCCCCCGGTCATCCCCTCGGCTCGATCTCTGAGCACGGCTCAACTTCTGAACACGGCGCGCCTGGCGCCGAGCACGATCTCGAGCCTGACGCTGGCGTTGCCGCGCTGCACGGTCAGCTCGACGCTCTGCCCGATCGCCTTGCTGCGGATCTGAGCGAGCAGGTCGTAGAAGGTCGGAGTGGCCACGCCGTCGACGGCGACGATCACGTCGGCGACGGGCACCACGCGCACGCTGCCGTCAGGGCCGACCTCTTGCGACTGCCGGTACGATCTCAGGCCCGCCAGGTCGGCTGGCCCACCTGCCGTCACCGTGCCGACGATGGGTCCGGGCCTGCTGCCGAGGTACACATCGGAGGTCGATGGGTCGTAGTCGGCACCGGGAGGCCAGGTGAAGCCGAGCACGGGCAGGTCCCGCTGCGAACCGCCCATCACAGCGGTCGCCAAGGAGCCTCCCAGCGTCACCGGCACGGCGTAACTGGCGTAGTTACGCGGCAGCGCGACGCCCCTGAGGTAGGGCGGGATGTAGCTGTCAGACGACATCGCGGTCGGGTTGAAGCTGATGTAGCTGACCACGCCGACGACCTCGGCGCGTTCGTTGACGACCGGTCCGCCGGAGTCGCCCGGCGCCAAGGACGCGGTCAGCTCGATGGTCTCGTCGGCGAAGTCACTCCTGCCTGGCCTGACGCCCAGGCGCGTAACGCGACCGGCACGGGCGGCCAGGAACTGGTTGCGGCTGTTGCCGATCGCGACGATGGCGTCGCCCACCGACGGCGCGCGCTGCACCAGCGGCAGGAAGTCGACGGCGCGGTCCACCGCTGCCTGCAGGGCCGCGACGTCCATGTAGGCATCGAACCCGACCAGCTCGAGCGGGTAGCGGGACTCGTCGTGAGCGATGGCGAAGTAGGCGACGGGGCAGGGCGCGTTGGTGCTGGTCGGGTCGACGACGTGGTAGGCGGTCAGGAGCATCCCTTGCGAGGAGACGAAGAACCCGCTCCCGACGCCCAACGGCGGACCCCAGGTCACGCCGACGCAGCGCGCCTCGATCCTGACAGTCGCGGTGCGCGCGAGCGCGAACGCCTCCTCCAGCATGCCGGTCGGTTCGACGACGGGCGGAGGGCCGGACTGGACGTGCTCCAGCCGCGGGTCTTGCGCCCGGACGCGCGACGCGTCTGGGTACCGGAGCAGCGTCGCAGCGGTTGCGACCAGCGCCAGTAGCGACAGCAGCAGCCAGGTCGCCGAGCGAGTCCGTTGCATCACCTGCCATTATGCCGCCCAGCGGCGAGGGCTGAGTATCATTGCGCGCATGTCCACGGCCGTCGACAACAGCGGGGATCCCGGTTATCGCTCCAAGCTCGTCCACATCGCCAACCTCGCTCGCGGCTGGGAGGGACCCGTCGTCATCGTCAGCCACGTCGATCCGGATGGCGACGCCCTGGGGAGCTGCCTGGCTCTGAAGCGCGCTCTCGAGCACTTGGGCAAGCGCGTGACCTTGCCCCTGACTCCACCGCGCTACCTCGAGTTCCTCGCCAGCCCGGGAGAGCTCGCGGAGCCCATCGAGGAGCTGCCGCGGGACTGCCTGCTCTTCGTTCTCGACGTTGCCGACCGCCCCAGGGTCGTGGGCGCGCCCGTCACCGGCGCCGAGTACGTCGTCAACATCGACCATCACGGCACCAACGATCGCTTCGGAGACGCGTTCGTCGTGCAGCCGGACAAGGCGGCCACCGCCCTGCTCATGAAGGAGCTCATCGACGAGCTCGGCGTGCCATGGACTCCGGCCATCGCCACACCGTGTCTGACGGGGATACTCACGGACACGGGCAACTTCCGCTACTCGAACACGAACCGCGACGCGCTCCAGACCGCCGGAGAGCTGATCGACGCAGGCGTCGACTACGTCGACCTCACCGACAGGCTCCAGTGGCGGCATCCTGCTTACTTCAAGACGCTCGGCAGGGTCATGGAGACCGTCGCGTTCCACCTCGGCGGGCTGCTGGTGACGGCGCGGTTCACCACCTCGATGCGCGAGGCAGAGGGCGCCGACAACGACGATTCCGACGACTTCGTGGGGGTCATCCGCTACGCCGAGGGCGTGGTCGTCGCCGCGATCCTCAAGGAGCGCGGCCGCGAGGTCAAGGTGAGCGTGAGGACGCGCTCCGGCGTCTCGGCTCAGGCGATCTGCGTCGAGCTCGGCGGCGGCGGGCACGTGGCCGCCGCCGGCGCGACGGTCGCGGGCGACATGGACACCGCTGAGCGCAGGCTGCTCGAGGCGACGACCAACGAGCTGAGACGGTGCGGCCTGCTGGCCTGAGCGGCGCTCCGCGGCGCGCCAGACCCAGTCGTCAGGCGCTGCGGCGCCGACGCACCTTCATTGCGCCCGCAGCACGTCCCCGGCGTAGCGCAGGGCGATCGCGCGCGCCCTCTCGGCCAGGCCGGCGAGCGCCTGCACGTCGACGTCAGACTGCAGGCCGTGCTGGGCCAGCCACGGCACGACGGCCTCGGTGGGCAGGTTGCCGACGAGGCTGTCGTCGGCGAACGGGCAGCCTCCCACGCCCGCCAACGCGCCCTCGAACCAGCGGACGCCGTGAGCCACCGCGATCTCGAGCGGCGCCTGCCAGCCGTCCGGCCGGGCGTGCAGGTGAAGGCCGAGGCTGCTGTTGTCCGTCAGGGCTCCCAGCACACGCGCGACCCTGTCGGCGTTCCCGCTGCCGGTGGTGTCCGCCAGGGCTATGCGGGTCACACCCAGGTCGCGCAGCCGCTGCACGGCCTCGACCGTCATGCGCGGCACCCACGGCTCGCGGTAAGGGTTGCCGAACGCCATCGACAGGTAGACGACGAAGCCGAGGCCGGAGCGCTCGCATAGGGCCTGGAGCTGGGCGACGAGCGGCCACGACTGCTCGACTGTGCGCCCGACGTTGCGGCGCTGGAACGTGTCGTTCACCGACAGCGGGTAGCCGACGCTGGTGACGGCGCCCGCGGCGACCGCGCGCTCGACGCCGCGTTCGTTGGCCACGATGCACAGCAGGTCGACGCCGTCGGGCACGAGTAGCCCGGCCAGCACCTCCTCGGTGTCGGCCATCTGGGGCACGGCGCGCTTCGAGACGAACGACCCCGCGTCCAGGCGCGTGAAACCGGCAGCCAGCAGCGCCCTCAGGTAGTCGGTCTTCACCTCGGTCGGCACGCTATGCTCGAGACCCTGCCAGGCGTCACGGGGGCACTCGACATAGCTCACGCGGGTAGGGCCTAGCACGCCACGAGTGTAGCCGAGGGCGGCGAGGTGAGGCCTATCGAGCCACCTATACTGGCCTGGTGCTGAGGGTCCTGGAGCTGCGCGACTTCGCGATCGCCGCCTCCGTCACCTTGGAGCTCGAACCCGGGTTCAACGTGCTCAGCGGCGAGACCGGAGCCGGCAAGTCGATCGTGGTCGACGCCCTCTCCCTGCTCGCCGGCGGCCGCCCTGACGCCGGGCAGATCCGGGCCGGCGCAGAGTCAGCGGTGGTGCAAGGCGAGTTCGAGGGCACTCAGGTCTCCTCTGCGGCGCGCCGTCTCGTCGAGTCTGGCAGGCACACCGCCAGGCTGGACGGGGAGCTGGTCACGGTCGCGGAGCTGGCCGAGCGCGCCGGCGCGCTCATCGCGGTCTACGCCCAGGGCTCTGCTCAGGAGCTGCAGAGCCCCGCGAGCCAGCGCACGCGCCTCGACTGCCTGCTGCCGCCCGCAGCCCGCGAGGTGCTCGTCGAGCACGGCGTGGCGTTCGGGCGCCTGGCGCAGGTCACGGCCGAGCTCGACGCCCTCAGGCAGCGCGAGCGCGAGGCCGCCAGACGCCAGGACACGCTGGAGCGCGAGCTGGGCGAGATCGACGCCGTCAAGCTCAGAGCGGGCGAGGACACCGCTCTCGCGGCCGACCTGGATCAGCTTCAGCACGCCGAGCGCATCACGCTGGGCGCCGCCACCGCGCTCGGCGCCCTCAGCGACGGCGAGCCCGGCGCCATCGCGCTCGTGTCGCTGGCCGCCAAGGAGCTCTCGGGGGCTGCGCGCCACGCGCCGGCGCTAGCGCCGCTGGCTCAGGAGCTGTCGGACTCGCTGAGCGGTCTCGGCGCCATCGCTGGCGAGCTGGAGACGTTCCTCGCCGGCTTCGAGGTGGATCCCGCGCGGCTCGACGCGGTGCAGTCGCGGCTGGCGCGCCTCGAGGCCTTGAAGCGCAAGTACGGCCCCGGGCTGACCGACGTCACCGCCTACCGCGCGAGCCTGGCCGCCGAGCTCGAGGGCCTCGCCGACCTCGGCGACGTCATCTCCCGCCTCGAGACCGAGGCCGCAGGGCTGAGCGCCGAGACCGACCGGCTCGCCGTCCGGCTGAGCGAAGCGCGAAGGGAGGCGGGCGAGCGGCTGGCCCTCGCCATGCCGCTGCTGCTGGCCGAGCTCGGTCTGCCTCACGCGCGCTTCGAGGTCCGCCTCACGCCGTCGCGCCAGCCGGCGGCTCACGGCCGCGATCAGGTCTCCTTCGAGTTCAGCGCCAACCGCGGCGAGCCGCTGGGGAGGCTGGCTGACGTCGCGTCCGGCGGCGAGATGTCGCGCCTCATGCTGGCTCTGCACCTGCTGACCGGGTCGGAGCACCCCACGCTCGTGTTCGACGAGGTGGACGCCGGTATCGGCGGTGCGACCGCTCAGGCCGTCGGGCGGCTGCTCAAGCGCCTGAGCTCGGGCAGGCAGGTGCTCGTCGTCACGCACCTGGCCCAGGTGGCGGCGTTCGCGGACGCCCACTTCGTCGTCGGCAAGCGCGAGGACGGGCCTCGCACGGTGGCGGAGGTGACGCGGCTCGGCGCCGGCGAGAGACCCAAGGAGCTGGCCAGAATGCTGTCCGGCAGCGTCACGGATGCGTCGCTCCGCCACGCCGAGGAGCTGATGTCGGCGGCGGAGCACATCAACTGACGGCGAGTCGGCGTTAGACTCTATGATGAGTCAGGAGGTCGCGACGGTGGACGCTGAAGGGTTTCACGAACAGACGCCCTGTCCGGAATGCGGCAGCCCTGAGACGGTCACCTACTACTACAGCGAGGGCTTCGAGGAGCTGGAGTGCGCTCAGTGCGGCTTCCGGTCCGATACGCAGAGCGTCGCCGACCTGCAGCGCGCCACCGGTGAGGTCCTCGAACACAGCCAGATCGACGCCGCCATCCCGATCAGGAGCATCGAGGCATGAGCCGTTCGGCGCAGTCGCTCAATCAGGAAGAGCATCCTCCGCGGCCGGCCCATCCGGTCGCGGTAGTTGTTGGGGCGGACCGAGAGCATCAGGGCGAGTGGGCCAGCCGCGCGGCCAGAGCGCGGGGCCCGGAAGGAGACGCGATGGACGTCAAGGTGGTTCTGAGCAGCGAGGAGATCCAGCGGGGCCTCAAGCATTACCGGCGCATCGCCAAACAGGACCTGCTGCTGGCCAACGAGACCGACAACCCCGACGCGTTCAGGCGGCACGCCGAAGCGCGGCGCAGCGTCTACTCCTACCTCTCCGAACTCGCCGAGACCAGAAGCCCGAACGAGGTCGTTCAGGAAGCGCTGAAGGCCTACCAGGACCTGCCGTTCGTAACGGGCTCTGAGGACGACGCTCACACCGAGATCAAGGGGCGCGAGAACGCGCTCGAGAACTTCTTCCTGATGATCGGCCTGGAGCCGAAGGTGCGCCGCGAGGTCCGCAGCCTGCGCACGGCGGCCGGCGCCCAGGGCAGCGCCAACGCCAGCTCGCCTGGCTGAGACCGACGAGCGGGCGCTGGCCGGGTG
>CAYYOK010000086.1:0-14260 GCA_964473205.1 uncultured bacterium
CCCGCGACCTCGCCGCCTGCCCGCAGGCGTTCTAGCGCCCGCAGCCCGACGGCCGTGTGAGGGCAGGCCAGGTAGGCGTCCTGCCGGTAGGTGGCCCGCATCTGGTCGATCGTCTCGGCGTCGTCGACCGATACTCCCAGCACGCGCTCGCGGCCGTCGTCGTCGAGCAGCGCGGCCAGCCTCTCGAAGTTGGAGGGCGCGCCCACGTCCATCGCGTTGGAGAGCGTGGCGCGGCTCGGGTCGAAGGCGTACGCCTGCGCCTCGCCCGCGAGGTAGCGAGGGTAGAAGTCGTTGGCGTTGTGAGCCGCGACGAGGGTACCGACGCCGCCGGCCATGCGCGACGCCAGCAGACCGCTGGTGAGGTTGCCGAGGTTGCCGCTGGGCACGACGACGGTGAGCCGACCACCGTCCACGCCGCCCTCGGCCTCGGCCGCTCGCGCCGCGCCCCACAGGTGGTAGAGGACCTGCGGCAGCAGCCGGGCGACGTTGATCGAGTTGGCGGAGCTCAGCCCGAGCCGGGCCAGCTCCGGGTCGAGGAACGCCTCCTTGACGAGCCGCTGGCAGTCGTCGAAGGTCCCGGCTACGGCGTAGGCGATGACCCCTGTGCGTCTGGCGATGAGCTGCCGCTCCTGCACCGGGCTGACCCGTCCGGCCGGGTAGAGCAGCGCCACGCGGCAGTGCTGCAGGCCGGCGAAAGCGTCGGCCACGGCGCTGCCGGTGTCGCCCGACGTCGCGACGAGGATCAGGGCTCGCTCGGCTCTTCGCGCCAGGCTCCGCTCCATCAGCCGCGCGAGGGAGCGGGCGCCGAAGTCCTTGACCGCCGCGGTGGGGCCGTGGAACAGCTCCAGCACGTAACGCTGGCGCGCCAGCGGCACCAGCCTCAGCTCGAAGTCGAGGGCGTCGTCGAAGACCTCCCCGACCTCGCCGGCGCTCATGCCCAGCAGCCTCGGCAGGGCCAGCGCCGCCAGCTCCGCCAAGCTCTCGGCATCCCGCCAATCGGGCGGCAGGCGCGGCACCTCGGTCGGCAGGTAGAGCCCGCCGTCTGGGGCCAGCCCCTCGAGCATCGCCTGCTCGAAACCGACGCTGGAGCGAGCCGCGCGCGAGCGCGTGCTCAGGTAGCCGATCGCGCCGCCTCGGGTGCCGTTGTCGACGGCCTCGCCACTCACGCGAGCTCCTGGAGCTCGGCTGCCTGGTCGAGCCGACCCGCCCCTGCGAGGCCGGGTGTCGCGAGCGGTGCCGCGAGCGGAGCCGCCAGCGGAGCCGGACCGGCTCGTCCAGCCAGCGCGGCCAGCAGGTCGGACACGACGGCGCTGGCCGTCGACTCGCCGCCGGCGCCGGGTCCGCGCAGGAGCACCTCGGACACCGCGCTGCCTCGCAGCAGCAGCGCGTTGGTCGGGCCCTGGGCGACGAGCGGGTGCGCGCGCTCGAGCGACACGGGGCGCACCACGGCGCTCCAGCCCGCCTGGGGCCGCCAGGCGATGCTGCCTACGAGCCGCACCGCCCGACCGGCGCGAACAGCGTCGCTGACCGTCTCGGGGCCGAGGTCGGTAATGCCGCGCACGTTCGCCGCGACGCTCGCCCAGCTGGCCGCCGGGTCGAACGCGAGTCGCAGCAGGATCGACAGCTTGTGCGCGCTGTCGGTGCCGCCGACGTCGAGGGTCGGGTCCGCCTCGGCGAAGCCGAGCTCCTGCGCCTCGCGCAGCGCGGCCGCGTACTCCTGCCCGGCCTCCATGCCGGCGAGGATCACGTTGCAGGTCCCGTTGAGCACGGCGTGCGCCTCGAAGGCGCCGGCTCCCCTTAGGCCGTTCGACACCGCGCCGATCACGGGCACGCCGGCCATCACCGCGGCTTCGAGGTAGAGCCTGCCCTCGACGAGGTAGGGCGCGTACTCGCTCCAGCGCTCGGCCAGCGCCGCCTTGTTGGCGGTCACGACGACCTGCCCGCGAGCCAGTGCGGCCAGCGCCAGGTCGGCGGCGGCGCCGGTCCCCCCCGCCACCTCGAGCACCACGTCGGCGTCCTCTAAGAACGCGGGGTCGGTGGTGACCAGCCGCTCGCGACTCGGGAAGGCTCTCGGCCTGGCGGCGTCCCTCACCAGCACCCCGCTGACGACGACCTCAGGCCTGGAGCTCAACGACCTCACCACGGCGGCGCCGACGGTGCCTCCGCCTACGACCGCCACGCGTTTGCCCTCGCCCAGCCGCGACATGCGCGGAAGTGTATCACGGGCTTTCTGCGTCCAGGAGCGCCATCCGGGCCGCCCCGCGGTGGTATCCTCTCGCCTCGTGACCATAGGGTTCGCCAGCACAAGGCTCAGGGGAGCGACATGTTAGCCATCGGGATCGTCGGCTTGCCGAACGTCGGCAAGAGCACGCTGTTCAACGCGATAACGCGCGCGGGCGTCGAGGCCGCCAACTACCCGTTCGCCACCATCGACCGCAACATCGGCGTGGTGGCCGTGCCGGACGAGCGCTTGACACGCCTGCGCCCTCTCTACGACCGGCCCGGGCGGCAGGCGCCCGTGCTGCCGACGACCGTCGAGTTCGTCGACATCGCCGGGCTGGTGAGGGGCGCTCACAAGGGCGAGGGGCTGGGGAACCAGTTCCTCGCGCACATCCGCGAGGTGGCGGCGGTCGCTCACGTGGTGCGCTGCTTCGACGACGACAACGTCGTGCACGTCGCCGGAGCCGTCGACCCGGTCTCCGACATCGCGACCATCGAGACCGAGCTGATCCTCGCCGACCTCGCCAGCCTCGAGCGGCGGCTCGAGAGGCTGCGCCGCAGCGCCAAGGGCAACCAGGAGGACGCCGAGCTCCTCGCCAAGGCCGAGCCCCTGCTGAAGGCGCTCGACGCGGGCACGTCGGCCCGCCGGAGCGGTCTGGAAGCGCCGGCCGAGCTGGGCCTCCTGAGCGCCAAGCCGGTCATCTACGTGTGCAACGTCGCCGAGAGCGACGTGATCAGCGGCAACGCCCACGTCGACGCCGTGCGGCGCGTCGCGGCCGAGGAGGGCGCCGAGGTCGTCGTGATCTCGGCGCGGATCGAGGAGGAGCTGGCCCAGCTCGACCCCGACGACGCCGCTGCGTTCCTCGGCGACATGGGCCTGAGCGAGCCGGGTCTCGAGCGGCTCATCCGCACCGGCTACGACACGCTCGGCCTCATCACCTACTTCACGGCGGGCGAGAAGGAGGTCAGGGCTTGGACCGTCGAGCGCGGCTCCAAGGCGCCGGAGGCGGCCGGCGTGATCCACTCCGACTTCCAACGCGGCTTCATCCGCGCCGAGGTCATCTCGGTCGACGAGCTCGTGGACGCCGGCAGCATCGCCAACGCGCGCTCGAGGGGCAAGCTGCGCCTCGAGGGCAAGGAGTACGTCGTGCAAGACGGCGACGTCATGCACTTCCTCTTCAACGTCTAGGCCCGCCGTTCCGGCTTACGTAAGCCAGGCCCGGCCACGAGCCTGAGGCTGGCTGTATCGTCGAACCATGACGCGCGAGGGCGTTGCCGCACCGCGGCGCGACTACGAGGCTGGCGAGACCGTGCTCGCTCCGGGCCCCTCCGACCACCTCTACCGCCTCGAGAGCGGTCTGATACGGCTCCACTCGCTCGACCCCGACGACGCCAAGAGCGAGGCGTTCAGGAGCGTGACGCTGCGCTACGTCAAGCCGTCGTCGTACTTCGGCGAGGAGGTGCTGACGGGCAGGGAGCGCTGGTACTTCGCCGACGCCGTGACCCGCTGCAGCGTCAGCATCCTCCAGCCAGACGACCTGGGTCCGAGCGAGCGCTCTCAGCTCGAGACCTCGCTGGCGGGCTCGCTCGACAGCCTCGGCCGGGCGCTGCGCCGGCTCGCTCGCAAGCCTCTCAGGGCGCGCGTCGCGGCTGAGGTCCTGGAGCTCGCCGACAGCGACCTGGCGACCCGCAACGCCGACGGCGCGACGGTGGTCGCGATGACCCACGACGATCTCGCCAACGCCGTCGGCTCGGTGCGAGAGACCGTCACCAAGGTCGTCGGGGACTTGGTGAGGCTGGGCGCCGTGCGCGCCGGCTACGGCAAGCTGATCGTCCGCGACGAGCGCGTGCTGCGCGAGGTCGCCGGCGAGTGAGGGCTAGAAGACCGGTCCCAGCCGGACGCTGAACACGCCGGTGCGGTTGCGCTCGCTCAGCGCGTAGTCGAGCCTGATCGCCGGCAGCACCACCCCGCCGAACCCCAGGTTGAGCTGCACCCCTACGCCGGCGGAGGCGAACAGCGGCGTCTCGTACTCGGGGAACCCTGGCACGCTCGAGGCCCAGCCGAGGTCGGCGAAGACGATGCCGATGACCGTGTCCGTCGCTACCGTCGAGAGCTGGAAGTCGTAGCGGTACTCGAGGGAGGCTATCGCGTAGCTGCGCGAGAGGTTGAAGTCGTTGCGCTGGTAGCCGCGGATCTGGGTGGCCACGTCGCTGGTGCGCCCGACGAGGAAGCGCTTGGAGACCGGGTAGAGGCCGCCGAACTGGTGTCCGGCGTCGAGCTTGACCGCGAAGACGTGGTTCTCGTCGTCGATGTCGTCCGGCATCAGGTCGGCGAGCTGCAGGTACGCGCGCACGCCGAACGTGACCTGCTCGTAGACGTAGGTGCGCCTGTCGCCGGTATCGGGGTCGAGGAAGTCGTTGCCGAACCCGACGCCGACGGTGCCGTAGGCGGCCAGGCCCTCGGTCGGGAAGTCGCCGTTGTCGCGGCCGTCGTAGCCGACCCTGACGCTGGTGAAGGCCGACAGGCCGCTGGTCGGCAGGTAGTCGATCGCGGCCGACTCGGGCAGGAAGCAGACCTGACCGTTGGTGACCGTGCCGCCGTCCAGCTCGCAGTCGACGGCCGGCGGCTCGAGCTTGTGGTCGCTGTGGACCGCGTTGACGGCCACCGTGACGGCGGTGTTCGGCGCGATCGGCCGCCCCACGGTCACGCCGAAGCCGCTGGAGCGCGTCGTGTACTCGCCGACCTTGACGTAGTTGTCCGCTTCGTCGGCCAGGCCGGGGTAGAGCGCCGTGGTCTGCCCGTTGGCCGTGAGCGGCGTGTTGTTCGCCACGACGCTGAACAGCGAGGCGCTGATGGAGGTGGGCACCTCCTTGAAGTCACCGGCTTCTATGTAAAGCCAGGGGATGTCGTAGGACAGCCTGCCGCCGAACATCAGGCCGATGTCGGTGTTGGAGACGTTGATCTCCGCCCCGACGCTGTGGGCCAGGCCGAGGAAGTTCTTCTCCGAGTAGCTGAGCGAGGCCGAGATGCCGGTGTCGGTGGCGTACTGCGCCGACGGGCGCAGCACCCCGGTGCTGCGCTTGCGCACGATCACGCTGACCAGCGCCTCTCCGTGCGTGTCGGTCGGATCGAGCTGGTAAGAGACGACGTCGAGCACGCCCAGCCTCGCGACATCAAGCAGGCCGGCGACGAGCCGCTCGTCGTTGATCACCTCGCCGACGGGCGGGAGGTAGCGGGTGACGACGTGGTCCTGCGTCGAGCCGGGCTCGCCTTCGTAGACGACGCGGTAATCGGCCACGCGCAGCTCGGTGACGCGCTGGATGTAGATCCCGTCGTCGTAGCTGAAGTCCGGCGTCGTCAGGACGCGGTAACCGGCCTGCTGATAGGCGCGGACGATCAGGTTGAAGTCCTCCTGCGCTACGACCGAGGCGAAGGTGTCGCCCACCTCGAGGCTCATGGCCTGCCGCAGCTCGGCGTCGGACAGCACCGTGTTGCCCTCGAACCTGATCTCGCGCACCGGCCCGGCGGTCTCGGGCGCGCCCACGCGGAACGTCACCCTCACGCCGCCGGAGGCCGACAGCTCGGCATGGAGCTGTATGTCGGAGCTGCGCCCGCGGGCGAGGCGCTTGACGTCCTCGAGCAGCACGTCGAAGTTGAACAGGTCGCCGGGCTGGAGCGTCAGCCTGCTCGGATCCACGCCGAGGGCCGTCGTGTCGATCGACGCGATCGTCAGCTCCCTGATGCGCACGTTCAGCACGCCGTTTACGAGCTGGGTCGTCGCGAGGTCGACACCGCTCTGGCGATAACCCCGGCGCAGGTACTCCAGTCCGACAGCCTGGATCGTCTGGCGGTAGAGCTGGGCGTCGAACGCGTCGCCCTCGATGACGCCGCGGAACAGCGCGTCGAGCTCCGCGTCCGTCATCACGGTGTTGCCGGAGTAGACGACGCGATCGACCACCGCCGACTCGTCGACGCGGTAGATGATCCTCACCGGGATGTTGGCGCTCGACTCGGCCAGCTCGGGCGCGCTCTCGGTGAGCAGGTCGATGCCGACGTCGAACGGGTAGCCGGCCTGGCGGTACGCCTGGCGCAGGGTCGTGACGGCCTCCGTGGCGCGGATCGTGTTGTAGATCCTGCCGGGCTCGAGCAGGTGCCCCGACGCGAGCGAGCTGAGCAAGGCAGTCTGGTCGAGGTCCGTCACGCCTTCGAGCTCGACCTCGCCGATCCTCGGGTTCTCGCTCACGCGTATCACGAGCACCGCCCCGCCCGTCTGCGGCTGCAGCGAGAGGCTCACGCTCTCGAAGGTTCCCAGGCTGTAGATGCGGCTACGCTCGGCCTCGAGGTCGAGACCCTCCACCGGCGTCCCCACCCTCGTCGTGATGATCGTGCGAACGATATCGGCGTAGTTGGTGGTGCCCTCGACGCGCACCTCCGTCACGCGGCCGCTGACGCTCACCTGGCCGAACGCGGATCCGAGTAACAACGGCACGACGAGCGCCAGAACCAAGGCGAAACGGGGCATGAGCTAGAGTCTACCTACGCCAGCGTGAGAGTACGACTAGCTTCTGCGGTTATCATCGCCGCGTGAGCGACGCGCCCTTCCCCCTGGCCGCAGCCGTCGAGCCCGCCCTCGCTGCCCTCAGGGCCGAGTCGGGGGTGGTCCCAGAGGTCGCGCTGATCCTCGGCTCTGGCCTGGGGCCGTTGGCCGACGAGGTTCAGGGCGTCAGGGTCCCCTACTCTCAGGTACCCGGCATGCACGTCTCCTCCGCTCCCGGTCACGCCGGCCGCTTCGTCATCGGGGAGCTCGCAGGCCGGCGCGTGGTGGCGATGCAGGGCCGACTCCACCCGTACGAGGGCATCAGCGCGGCCGACTGCGCCTTCCCGGTGAGCGTGATGCACGCGCTGGGCGCGCGGACGCTGATCGCGACGAACGCCTGCGGCGGGCTGAACCCCAGCTTCGCCGCCGGCGAGCTGATGCTGATCCTCGACATGTTCAACCACACGGGGCAGAACCCGCTCACCGGGCCCAACCCGAGCGGGCTCGAGCGCTTCCCGGTGATGTACGACTGCTTCGATCCCCGTTACCTGGAGCTGGCGCGCGCGGCGGCCCGGCGACTCGACATCAGGCTCAACGAAGGCGTCTATCTCGCGATCGCCGGCCCCACTTACAGCACCCGCGCCGAGATCAGAGCCTACCGGGCCTGGGGCGCGGACGCCGTCGGCATGTCGACCGTGTTCGAGGTCATCAAGGCGCGTCACCTGGGGATGCGCGTGCTCGGCGTGTCGGTGGTGACGGACATGGCGCTGCCGGACTCGCACGAGCACACCACCGGTGACGAGGTCGTGGCGATGGCAAATCGCGCCGGCGCGACCCTCGCCAGCTTGCTCAAGGCCGTGATCGGGAAGCTGTGAGGCTGGACCGGTGCGCGTCGACACCGCGCAGTCGGGGCCTCCCGGTCAATGATGGGCGAAGCACACTTGAGAGGTTGGCCCGAGCATGCGGCTGAGCCCACTTGACATCGAACACATGGAGTTCCCGCGTGGAGCCGGCGGCTACCAGCGCAGGCACGTACGAGACTTCCTCGAGCGAGTAGCGTCCGAGGTCGAGGACCTCCTTCACGACATGCAGCGGCTTCAGGCCGAGCTCGACGCCGCTAGGGCCCGCATCAGCGAGCTGCAGACGGCCGAGGCCGAGCTGCAGCGCGCGGTGCTGGCGGCCGAACGCATCGGCAACGAGATCAAGGAGAGCGCGAAGCGCGAGGCCAAGCTGATCCTCGACGAGGCGGAGCGCCAGCGCGACCGGCGCGTCTCGAACCTTGACACCGCCGTCGAGCGCGCGCGCAGCGACCTCGAGCGCCTGGAGCGCGACCGGCACCTCTTCAGAGAGCAGTTCCGCGGTCTCCTCGCCGCCTACCAGCGCTCGCTCGACGCCACCGATCCCAGCGGCAGGGCGGCCACGCCCGGGCCTGCGGACGGCAAGGCGGGTACCGAGGGCCCTGAGCTCGGCTCGGCACCCAGCACCGACGCGACCGAAGCGCCGGCACAGGAGAACTGAGCCGAGGACTACAGCCTCTCCAGAGCCTCCTCGAGCGTCACCCACGCGAGGGTCGCGCATTTTACGCGCGCGTGCAGCTTGCTGACTCCCCGAAGCGCCAGGGCTTCGCCGAGGGCGGGATCGGGCTCCTCGCCGTGCATCATCGCCCTGAAGCGCCCGGCCAGCTCCCTCGCCCGCTCGGCGTCGACGCCGGTCACCAGGTCGGTCAGCATGCTGGCCGAGGCGCGGCTGATCGCGCAGCCCCTGCCCTCGAACGCGACGCTCAGCACGCCGTCCGCCTCGCGCAGGTAGAGCGTCAGCTCGTCGCCGCAGCTGGGGTTGATGCCTTCGACCTCCACGGCGGGCGGCTCGAGCCGGCCGTAGTGGTGTGGCCTGCGGTCGTGCTCGACGATCGCCTGCTGGTACAGCTCCTCCAAGAGCCCCATACGCCAGCGCTCCTACGCGAAGGCCGCGAAGTGGTCGCGGATGGCCTCTAGCGCGCTCGCCAAGGCGTCGATCTCGTCCTCGGTGTTGTACAGGTAGAAGCTCGCCCTGACCGTGGCCGTCACGTCAAGGTAGCGCATCAGCGGCTGCGCGCAGTGAGCCCCCGCCCGCACGGCGATGCCTTGGGCGTCGAGCGCGGTGGCGACGTCGTGCGCGTGCACGCCCTCCAGGTTGAACGCGACGATGCCGCCCCGGTCGTCTCCCTCTGGGCCGTAGAGCCTGATCCCGTCGACTTCCGACAGCCGCGAGAGCGCGTAGCGGACCAGGCGCCTGTCGTGAGCCTCGACCGCCTCCATGCCGACGGCGCCGAGATAGTCGACCGCGGCGCCCAGGCCGATCGCCTCGGCGATGCTCGGCGTCCCCGCCTCGAAGCGCTTCGGAGGCTTGGCGTAGGTGCTGGAGTCGGTGGTGACCTTGCTGATCATCTCGCCCCCGCCGAGGAACGGAGGCATGTCGGCGAGGAGCTCCGGTCGGGCCCAGAGGGCGCCTATGCCCGTGGGGCCGAGCATCTTGTGCCCCGAGAAGGCGTAGAAGTCGCAGCCGAGGCTGGCAACGTCGACGGGCAGGTGCGGCGCGCCCTGGGCGCCGTCGATGAGCAGCTTGGCGCCCACGGCGTGTGCGAGGCGCGCGATCTCGGCCACCGGGTTGATGGCGCCGAGCACGTTGCTCATGTGGAAGGTGGCGACGAGCTTGGTGCGAGGACCGATCAGCCCGGCGAGGGCCTCCAGGTCGAGGCGCAGCTCGGGCGTGAGCGGCGCGGCCTTGATGACGGCCCCGCGCTCGCGCGCGACGAAGTGCCACGGCACGAGGTTGGCGTGGTGCTCGGCGTGAGTCACGACGATCTCGTCACCAGGGCCCAGGTTCGTGCCGCCCCACGAGCTGGCGACGAGGTTGATCGCCTCCGTCGCGTTGCGGGTGAAGACCAGCGAGCCGGGGTCCTCGGCGCCCACGAACGCCGCGACCTTGCGCCGCGCCTGCTCGTAGGCGGTGGTCGCTTCGACCGAGAGCCTGTGAGCCCCGCGGTGAACGTTCGAGTGGTGGTTGTAGTAGTAGTCGACCAGCGCTTCGACGACCTGACGCGGTTTCTGAGACGAGGCGCCGCTGTCGAGGTACACGAGCGGGCGGCCGTCGATCTCGCGAGCTAGGATGGGGAAATCGCGTCTGAGTCGGGCGGTGTCCAGCTCTGCAGGCACCCGGGCAGTCTACCACGGGCACCCCGGCGCTCCCGGGCCGGCCTTGGCGAACCTCGCGCTGGCGCCCGTCATCAGGGGCGTCTTCGCGTCTGGAGAGCCGAGAGTAGACTGCTGGCGTGCGCCTGCGCTCGCTGTCGCAGCTGAACTTCAGGAACTTGCGCTTCGAGTGCCTGGCGCTGGAGGGCGGGGTCGTGGCCGTGGTCGGAGCCAACGCGGCCGGCAAGAGCAACCTCTTGGCAGCGGCCTACCTCGGCTCCACCGCGACTTTGGCGTCTGGTAGCGTTGCCGAGATGCTCGCCTGGGGTCAGGAAGAGGCCTACGTCGCCGCCGAGATAGAGCACCAGGACGGTCTCAGCCGCGTCGAGGTGGGTCTCGCGACCGGCCAGCGGCGCGTCAGGCTCGACGGCCAGACGGCGCGCGCTCACGAGGTGGCCCAGCAGGTGAGCGCGGTGTTGCTGACGCCCGAGGACAGCGACCTCGTGCACGGCCCGCCGGCGCTGCGGCGCGCCTACCTCGACTCGCTGCTCTCCAAGCTGTCGGCGCGCTACGCGCTGATGCTGCGCGAGTACCAGCGGGTGCTGGAGCAGCGCAACGCGCTGCTGCGCTCGTACGCGCGTGACGACAGCCTCCCCGATTGGACCGCGCGCTTCGTCGAGCTCGGCACCGAGCTGACCTCGCTGCGCCGGCGGGTGCTGACGCGGCTGGCGCCGCTGGCCGCGAGCGCCTACGGCGAGATCGCGGGCACCGGGCAGCCGCTCGAGGCGGCGCTGCGCCATGCGCACGAGGAGGAGAGCCTCGCCGACGCCATCGCTGCGCGCGCGCGCGACGAGGCCGCGCGCGGCATGACCCTGGCCGGACCGCACCGGGACGACCTCGAGCTGCTCCTCGATGGGCGCCCCCTGCGCAGCTTCGGCTCGCGCGGCGAGGCGCGCACCGCCGCCACGGCGCTGAGGGTGGCCGAGTACCGCCTGCTCAGCGAGCGGCACGGCGAGCCCCCCGTCCTGCTGATAGACGACTTCACGGCCGAGCTCGACGCCGGCCGCCGCGACTACCTGCTGCAGCTGGCCGCCGCCACCCCGCAGGCCGTGGTGAGCGGCACCGAGCCGCCGCCTCGCTGGGATCAGCTGATCCGGCTCGACGCGGGGGTGCCAGTTGGCGCGTGAAGCTGACCTGAAGCACATCGGTGACGTGCTGGGAGAGTTCTTCCGCCGCTCGGGCATGAAGCGCTCGCTCAGGCGCGCCGAGGTCGTGCTGCTGTGGCCGCGCGTCGCCGGGCCCGAGGTGGCGCGGTTCAGCTCGGCGCGAGCGTTGCGCGACGGCGTGCTCTACGTCGACGTGTCCGACTCCGAGACCGCCATGCACCTGAGCCTGCAGCGGCGCCGCTTCCTGGCGGTCTTCCACGACACGTACAAGACCACCGACGTCAAGGAGATCCGTTTCCAGGCCGGACGCCCAGGGCCGTCGGGCCGCTCCGAGAGCCGCAGGGGCCCGCAGCGCGGGATCGGGCCGGCGAGCAGCGCCGCGGATCGGGCGCCCGAGGACGCGCCGGCTCCCGACCCGCACGCGCTGTCCCGCCTCGCCCGCGAGCTCGGCGGCCTGGACCTCAAGGACGAGGTGTCGGCCGTGCTGCTGACGGCGGGGCGCTCGCTGCTGGCTCTGCACGCCAAGCAGCGCGCCGCTGGCTACGCCGAGTGCCCGACTTGCGGCGCGCTCCATCCGGGACCGTTGGAGGAGCTCTCGCCCCGCGAGATCGCGCTCGCCGGGCGCGACACCAGCGGCTACGACCTGCCCGACCGTCAGCTCTGCTCCGCCTGCCGCCGTCACGCCGCCGCTGCCGGCGTCAAGGCGGCAGCGCGCGAGCTGGCGCTCGACCCGACCTCCCCGACGCCGCTGCTCTCTGACCCGGAGCGGGCCGTCGCGCTGAGGTTGGCGGCCGCGGCTCTCGACGTCGACATGCGCACGGCGTTCGTCGAGGCCTTGGCGGACCCGCGCACCAGGCAGACGCTCGCCTCGCTGGCACGCCGGCGCGTGGCGCTCGCCGCAGCTCAGGCGTATGGCAGCCCTGGTGACAGCGCTGACGCCGCTCTTGACGTCCTCGACCCGCGCTACCGCCGCTTCCTCGACCTAGAGGGAGATGAGCAGGATAGGAGCTGAATGACCCAGCCAGAGAGCAGACCCGCGATCCGGCCCGTGATGCTGGTGATCCTCGACGGGTTCGGCTGCGCCCCCGACGGTCCCGGCAACGCCGTGGCGCTGGCCGACACCCCGGTCTTCGACCGGGCCAGGCGCGACTACCCGTATACCGAGCTGACGGCATCCGGCACCGGGGTCGGCCTCCCGCCCGGCCAGATGGGCAACAGCGAGGTCGGGCACCTGAACATCGGAGCCGGCCGCGTCGTGCGCCAGAGCCTGACGCACGTGCAGGCGCTGATCGACGACGGCAGCTTCTTCGACGACCCGACGCTGCTCGCGGCCGTGGAAGCGGCGCGCGGCGGCACGCTCCACCTGATGGGCCTCGTCTCCGACGGGGGCGTTCACTCCGACCTGACCCATCTGCTGGCGCTGGTCGAGCTGGCGCGGCGCCGCGGCGTCGGACGCCTGCGCGTGCACGCGTTCACCGACGGCCGCGACAGCGCCCCCGACGGCGGGATCGGCTACCTGGAAGCTCTCGAGCAGGCGCTGTCCGCCTCCGGCTTGGACGCCGCGGTCGGCACCGTCGTGGGCCGCTACTGGGCCATGGACCGCGACCGCCGCTGGGAGAGGACCAGAAGGGCCTTCGAAGCGATCGTCTGCGCCATGGCGCCGTTCGCGGCCGCCTCCGGCGTCGAGGCGGTGTCGCAGGCGTACGGGCGCGGGGAGACCGACGAGTTCATCGAGCCCACGAAGGTCGCCGACTACGGCGGCGTCAGGTCGGGCGACAGCCTGATCTTCTTCAACTTCCGCGCCGACCGCGCGCGGCAGCTGACCGCCGCACTGGTCCGCGGCGCGGGCTTCGAAGGCTTCGAGCGCTGCGCTACGCCCGAGGTGTCGTTCACCTCGCTGATGGAGTACGACCCCGAGCTCGGAGCTCCGTACGCGT
The DNA here is from genome assembly GCA_964473205.1 of uncultured bacterium. Taxonomy (GTDB): domain Bacteria; phylum Deinococcota; class Deinococci; order Deinococcales; family Trueperaceae; genus CAYMRL01. The sequence continues at coordinate 13,032 of CAYYOK010000086.1, forward strand.
TCTCGCTACCGACCCTGGACGACTGCCTGGCCGAGGTGCTCTCCGCGGCCGGCCTGCGGCAGTACCACACGGCCGAGACGGAGAAGTACGCCCACGTGACCTACTTCTTCAACGCCCAGCGCGAGGAGCCGTTCCCGGGCGAGGAGCGGCTGCTCACGCCCTCGCCCAAGGTGCCCACCTACGACCTGCAGCCGGAGATGAGCGCCGCCGAGCTGACCGCGGCGACCGCCGCACGCCTCGCCGCCGTCGACGACGACTTCGTGCTGATCAACTACGCCAACCCCGACATGGTCGGCCACACCGGCGTGCTGCGGGCGGCCGTGGCCGCGTGCGAGGCGGTGGACGAGGGCCTTGGCACCTTGCTCGACGCCGTGAGGGCCAAGGGAGGCGCGGCCATCGTCATCGCCGATCACGGCAACGCCGAGCAGATGCTCACGCCGGCTGGCGAGCCGCACACGGCGCACACGACCAACCCGGTGCCATGCATCCTCGTGTCCGACGACGCGTCGTTGGTCGGCGCGCGTCTGCGACCTGGCGGCGCGTTGTGCGACGTCGCGCCCACGGTGCTCGACCTGCTGAGCGTGCCGCAGCCGGCCGCCATGACCGGTGTCTCGTTGCTGATCCGGCGGTACGGCACCTCCTGAGGCAGCGCTCTCGACACGGGTTCTGACGGGGGCGGGCACCGCGCGAAGCACCGCCGCGCCAAGGCTCCGAACGACGAGGGGCGGACCAGCCTGCGCCGGTCCGCCCCTTTGCCGCTCCGCGCAGCCTGCCTTCGTCGGACAGGCTGCCGAAGTCAAGTGGCTTAGAAGTCCATCCCGCCCATGTCGCCGCCGGGCATGCCGGCGGGAGCGTGGTTGGCTTCCTTCTCCGGCTTGTCGGAGACGACGGCTTCGGTGGTGAGCAGCAGCGCGCCGATCGAGGCGGCGTTCTGCAGCGCCGTGCGGGTCACCTTGGCGGGGTCGACGATGCCGGCCTTGAACATGTCGTCGACGTAGGTGTCGTTGGCGGCGTCGTAGCCGTACTTGCCATCGTTGCGGTTGCGGATCGCGTTGACGACGACGCTGCCTTCGGCGCCGGCGTTGGCGGCGATCTGCCTGGCCGGCTCCTCGAGCGCGCGCATCAGGATGTTGGCGCCGGTCTTCTCGTCACCGTCGAGCTTGTCGGCGACGGCCTTGACGGCGGAGAGCGCGTGGATCAGGGTCACGCCGCCACCGGCGACGATGCCT
>CAYYOK010000087.1:0-14206 GCA_964473205.1 uncultured bacterium
CGCGGTGTTCAACGAGGTCTGGGACCTGACCGGCAACGACCCGACCCGCCCGCCCTTCAGCGCCAGGCCGACGGTAACGCTCGTGTGGAACCGCTGCTGCTGGGCGCTGTACGGTTCGTGGAACACCGGCACGGGGGCGCTGTCGATAACCCTGACCACCCCCGGCGCCGACCAGGGTCTGAGCCAGGTCTTCGAGACCGGCTGGCTGATACCGAGGAGGACGCAGTGACGACGCTGCGAGGACGCAACGAGAACGCAGCGGGGACGGAGAGGAGGCGCGGCCGGGACTCCGTGAAGCTCGCGCTCAGAATGACCGCAGCGTGCCTGGCCGCCGCCCTGCTGGCCGGCTGCACCGGCACCAGTGAGCCCCGTCCACCCACGCTGCTGATCGTCGGCATCGAGGACGCCGGTGCGCCCAGGCTGCTGCTGGTCGAGGACGTCACCGCCACTGCGCCGCCCGGGTCTCCTCGCCTCACCGTCGTGCCCGGCGGAGCGCGCGACCTCATGGCGCCGGCCGTGGCGCTCGACTTCGAGAACCGCGCCACGGGCCGCGAGGCCGCCTGGGTGCTGACGCGCGCGGTGGTCGACGGCGGCGGCGGTCCCGAGGTCACGGCCTACCTGCAGCGCTTCGCGGTTCACGAGATCGACCCCGAGGCGCCGGCGGCCTTCGCGGAGGACGTGGGCGCGCGCCTGGCTTTGACGCTGCCGGGCGGCGGCGGAGTGCTCGACGGGCTCTCGCTGACCTCTCCCGCCACCTGCCCCACCGCCCTGCAGGTGTCGAGGGACGGATCCATCGCGGCCGTGCTGGACGAGCCAGCAGCCTGCGGCCTCTCGGATCACAGCGAGCTGTGGCTCATCGACACTTCCGGCTCCGAGCCTCCCCGAGCGCTCGAGGACAACAACCAGCTGGTCGCGGCCGGGGTCTACCTCGACCAGCGCCCCGACGAGCAGCGCCTCTACTTCCTCATCGAGGCGATCTCCAACACGCACGTCTACGTCGACGACCTCGACGGCTCGCCCTCCTACCGCCTCGCTCAAGCCGTGCTGCCGCGGCGCGGGATCGACCTGCTCGAGGCCAAGGGCAGCGGTGACGCGCTGATCGCGCTGACCGCCACCGAGCTCGTCAGCATCGACCTGGCCCAGCCAGCGTTGCCGGCCGTCGTGAGCCGCAGCCTCACGACCGGCGCAGCCAGCGTGGTGGCGGACCCGTGGGGCGTGGCGCCCGACGTGATCGTCCTCGGCTCGAGCCGCACCGCCGTCCATGAGGACCTGGCCGACGCAGACCCGGACACGACCCCCTTCACCGCCGTCGCCGCCGCCATCGACCCCGTCATCTACTTCGCCTACGGGGTGGCGCAAGGGCGCGTGCTGATCGTCGACCTGCTCACCGGCGGCGGCTCGGGCGAGACGCTGCGAGTCCACGCAGAGCAACTGGCGGAGGTGACGCTGCCGGACGGCGGCGTGGCCGGCGCCGAGGGGCTGTCGGTGATCGACTGGGTCAGGGCGCTGACGCCGCTGGGCCCTTGACGCCTATGGTCCCGCGACCCCGCCTCGAGGCCTCTCCCCGAAGCGCACCACTTCGCCACGCCCTGCGCGGCAACCGGATGCTGACCGAAGGGAAGCTAGCGCCGAGGCGTCAAGACGGCGTCAAAGGCTGTAGCGGCGACAAGGCCCTGCTAAAGGCAGACCCCGGGCAAGGCGACGGTCGAGCCGGGCGGTCTGCGGCACAGCCACATGCCCGTGTAGCTCGTGACGCTCCACACGCCGCCGGAGAGCCTGAGGGTCACCGTCTGCTGCATCCCGGCGACGGAGTCGTCGAGCAGGCCGTCCTCGATGATCGTGATCACGGTCTCCGTGCCGTTCTCCCCACCGCCCACGTCGCTTCTGGAGATGATCGCATTGGGAGCCCCGAGCAGCTCGACGAAGGCCAGCGCCACCCTGATCGGGTCGGACGGCCACGACGCTCCGGCCGCGGCAGCCGCGGCGACCGCGTCGTTGAAGGCGGCGGCGAAGCGCGCGACCGCCTGGCCGCGCGCGAGGGCGTCGGAGCCGCCGGAAGACGCCGGACCGGCCTGGCCGGCCGCTGCGCTCAGCAGGCAGCCTGCGATCAGCGCCGGCGCGAGGCGGCGGGTCGCACCCTCGAGCAAGCTCTTCAGGCCGGTTCGAGGATCGCTCATGGTCCCTCCTCCATCGCGGCGCGCGTGCGCTCCAGAGCCTTGGCCGCCACCGCCCGACCGGCCACCCGCAGCGCGCTCGCGACTGCCCTAGCGTCAGAGCTGCCGTGCCCGATGAAAGCGTAGCCGTCCACACCCAGCAGCGGCTGCGCGCCGTACTCGGCCGGATCCATGCGCTTGGCGAGAGCCCGCAGCGCGGGACGCGCGAGCAGGCCGCCGATCTTGGCCCTCAGGCTGCTCTGCAGCGCCTCCCTGACCCAGCCGAACAGCACCTTGGCCTCGCCCTCGGCGAGCTTCAGCACGATGTTGCCGGTGAAGCCGTCGGTCACGATCACGTCGGTGGTTCCCACCAGCACGTCGCGGCCCTCGACGTTGCCGTGGAACCTGATGCCGGGCGTGGCCACCAGCAGCTCGTGCGCCGCCTTGGTCACCTCGTTGCCCTTGTGCGGCTCCTCGCCGATCGACAGCAATCCGACGCTCGGGTCGGGCTTGTCCCACACGGCGCTGACGAACGCGCTGCCCATCACCGCGAACTGCTGCAGGTAGGAAGGCTTGACATCGGCGTTGGCTCCCGCGTCCAGCAGCGCCGAGAAACCCTTGTCGGTCGGGATGTTCACCAGGATCGCGGGGCGCTCCACGCCAGGCAGACGGCCCAGGACCAGCAGCGCTGCCGCCATCGTCGCGCCGGAGTGCCCCATCGACACGGCCGCCGCCGCCTCGCCGTCCTTGACGAGCTGCATCGCGACCATCACGCTGCTCTGCCTGCGGCGCCTGACGTCGGCGGCGTGGTCGTCCATGGAGATGAGATCCTCGGCGTGGTGGACCTCGATGCGGGCGGCCACCGAGCTCTCCGTGCCCGCCGATCCGGCCCCACCGGTCGAGGCGGCCGCCAGCGCCGCGCGCAGCCGCGCCTCGTCGCCGACGAGCACGACGTGCGCGCCGTCAGCCGCTGCGCGCAGGGCGCCCTCGACAGCCGCCGCGGGCATGTTGTCGCCGCCCATCGCATCGAGGGCGATCTTGGCTGTAGGCGACGCGTTCACATCCGCTCACTCTCGCCGCGTCCGAGCCTCGCCCATCCGAGATCCTGAAGCCCGAAAGTGGGGAGCTCCGGCCGCGAAGCCGGGGTTCTGAGGTCGAAGTATAGCCGTGGCGCCAGATCTCGCCGCGCGGCTCGCCCAGATGGTGAACCGGACAGCTCCCGTCCTGGTTGAGGCTTATCGTCGATCATCCGCGCCGCCTTGCGGCGACGCCGCGCCCGAGGAGGCCCAGCCATGCCCCACCCGCTGGTACTGCAGCTCCGCTTCACCCGCCGAGAGTTCAACCGCGCACTGCGCAACGTGCCGGGTGACGACGGCCTGAGCCGCGTGGGACGGCTCAACACCTTGGGTTGGTCGGTCGGGCATCTCGCCTGGCAGGAGCAGAAGTACTTCCTCTACTGGGGCAGCGGCTCGATGCCGTTCCCCGACATCGACAAGGCGTTCAGGCCCGGAGCGCCGAGCTCCACACCCGACCTGCAGGAGATGCTGGCGCGCTGGGCGGAGATCACGGCCCTGGCCGACCCGTGGCTCGACACGCTCACGCCGCGCGAGCTCGCGGCTCCCTACACCAAGGGCGGCACCACGCAAGGGGGCCGCCTGGTCGGCAACCTCCTTCAGCGCGTCATCTACCACTACTGGTACCACCTCGGCGAGAACATGGCCGCGCGCAAGCTGCTGGGGCACGACGGCCTGGGGCAGTTCGTCGGCAACATCGACGGCGAGGCGCCGTACGTGCCGGAGGCCGGCGGCTGAGCGAGCGCCGGGCGAGCCGCCAGCCGGCGAGCCATGACAGCGATGCCATGACGGCCATGCCATGACAGCCGTGCCATGACGACCATGCCATAACCTAGGCGAGATGGACCTGCGCACCTTCGAAGCACCGGCCGGTGAACGCCTGGACGTCGCCATCGCGCAGGCACTAGACCTCTCGCGCACCTACGCCAAGGATCTGGTCGACTCGGGCTACGTGACTTTGGACGGCCGCCCCGTCGGCAAGCCGGCCACGAAGCTGTCGGGCACCGAGATCGTCTCCGTGCTGATACCTCCGGCGCGGCCGATGCACGTAGAGCCAGAGGACATCGAGCTGACGATCCTTTACCAGGACGGGGATATCGCGGTCATCGACAAGCCCGCCGGCTTGGTGGCGCATCCCACCGCCACGCTGCGCACCGGGACGGTCGTGAACGCGCTGCTCGGGCGCATGCCGCTCGCCAAGGAGCGCTTCCAGGACCCCGGCGACGACGCCTACCGACCCGGCATCGTGCACCGGCTGGACAAGGACACGTCGGGCGTGATGGTCGTGGCCAAGACCGACGCCGCGCATAGACACCTCGCCGAGTCGTTCAAGCGTCGGTTCACGGAGAAGGAGTACGTGGCGATCGCGGTCGGCAAGATCGAGGACGGCGTCCACGTCGACGCGCCCATAGGACGGCATGCGGTCAACCGCCAGACGATGACCGTGGGAGGCGAGGCGCCGCGCAGCGCCAGCACGCACTTCCGCGTGCTCGACGCGGTCAGCGGCTACACGCTGGTGAAGGCGAAGCCGCGCACGGGGCGCACCCACCAGATCCGCGTCCACCTCAAGCACCTTGGGGCGCCGATCCTAGGGGACGAGGTTTACGGACGGCCTTCGACGTACATCGCCAGGCAGGCGCTTCACGCCTACCGCCTCTCGCTGCCGCACCCGCGGGACGACCAGCCCGTCACCTTCTTGGCACCAGTGCCGGAGGACATGATCAGCGCCTGGCTGGCTCTCGGCGGAAGGTGGCCGTCCGAGCTCGACGGTTGAGAACGGCTCTGGCCGGACTGTCGTCCGTGTCGGAGAACGAACGGTTCACGACCACGCCCAAAGCGGGGCTGGGCAGCGCATCCAACCATCCTCTCACCGATCCTCGCGCCGGCTGGGCAGCAGCATTCGCCGAGATGGCGGCCGCCGGCGACGACGCGCTGCTCGCCGAACCCGTGAACACGCGCTTCGACGAAGAGGAGTGGGATCGAGGTTCGAGGTCCACCTCGCGCTCCTTGAGCCTCGAGTCGGCGCCGCTCATCGGGGATACGCTTGGTGCATGGCTGAGCAGCAGCATCCTCATTGGCAACTCGACTCGATCTACAGCGGCTTCGACGATGACGAGTACGCTGCCGACAAGCGCCGCCTGCGCGAGGGCGTCGTCGAGATCGAGCGCCTCCTGGACGGCGCCGACGCCACCGACGATGCGGCCGCTTTCATCGGAGCTGCGCTAGAGCGCCTGGAGTTGACGTACCTGCCGTTCACGACGCTGACCGGCTACCTCTACCTGCGCGTCGCGGTGGACGCAACCGACGACGCCGCCAAGGCCGAGCGCTCGTCTCTCACCGCTTACGGCATCAGGCTGCAGACGCTGCGCAAGCGCTTCACCGCCTGGCTGGCCGGCGTCGACCTCGAGGCCGCTGCCACCGCGTCAGAGGCCGTCGCCTCTCACCGCCACTTCCTGGAGCGCGAGCAGCACTCGGCCTCGCACCTGCTGGCGCCGGAGGCCGAGGAGGTCGCGATCGCGCTTGACGACACGGGCGGGTCCGCCTGGGCTCGGCTCTACAACCAGCTGATCGCGCGCCGGACAGTCGCCGCCAAGGTCTTGGACGAGGCCGGCGGCGAGGGGACCGTGGGCGAGTACAGCGTCGCCCAGCTCAAGGTGCTCCAGGCGCACGAGAACCAGGAGATCAGACGGAGGGCGTTCGAAGCTGAGCTGGAGCTGCTGGCGCGCGACGAGGTGGCTTACGCCGCCGCGATGAACTCGATCAAAGGCCAGGTCGACTCCTTGGCCAGGCGCCGCGGCTGGGACTCGGCGTTCGAGGAGGCGCTGTTCCAGAACGGCCTCGACTCCCAGACCTTGGCGGCCATGCACCAGGCGTGCGAGGAGAGCTTCGAGGCCCTGCGCGACTACCTCAAGGCCAAGGCCTGGCACCTGGGCAAGCCGAAGCTCGCCTGGTACGACCTGTTCGCGCCGCTGCCCAAGGCGCGGGCACCCAAGTTCACCTGGGAGCAGGCCAAAGCTCTGATCGAGGAGCGCTTCGGCTCGTACAGCAACGATCTCGCCGGCTTCGCTCGGCGCACCTTCCTGGAAGGCTGGATCGACGTGCCGCCGCGCAAGGGCAAGGTGAACGGAGCGTTCTGCTCGGCGGTGGCCGCCCGCGGCGAGTCGCGCGTGATGCTCAACTTCGGCGGCAGCCTCGGCGACGCGTTCACGCTGGCGCACGAGCTCGGCCACGCCTACCACAACGACTGCAAGTACCGCTTCGGTCGCGACGTCATCCAGGGGATAACGCCGCCTACCCTGTCCGAGACGGCCAGCATCTTCTGCGAGACGATCGTGCTGGAAGGCCTGCTCGGCAGCAGCAGCGACCTGGAGAGGCTCGCCGTGCTCGAGCACCACCTGCAGCAGTCGACGCAGCTCGTCATCGACATCCACAGCCGCTACCTGTTCGAGGCGACCGTGTTCGAGCGCCGTCGCGAGCGCGAGCTCAGCGTCTCCGAGCTGAACGAGATCATGCTCGAGGCCCAGGCGCAGACCTACGGCGACGGCCTGGCCGAGGACGCACGCCACCCGCTGATGTGGGCGCACAAGGGGCACTACTACTCGAGCGGCAGGTCCTTCTACAACTACCCGTACACCTTCGGCTTCCTCTTCGGGCTCGGGCTCTACGCCGAGTACCTCAGGGACGAGGAGGCGTTCATGGCGCGCTACGACGAGCTGCTCGCCTCGACGGGCATGTACACCGCAGCCGGACTGGCCCAGCGTTTCGGCATCGATATCGAGGACGTAAGATTCTGGCGAGGCAGCCTGGCGGTCATCACCGGACGCGTCGGGCAGTTCAAGGAGCTGACCGAAAGGGTGACCGCGTGAGCATCGATTACCGAGGCCTGTTCGACCTGAAGGGCCGCACCGCGCTCGTCATCGGGGCGGGTTCCGGCATCGGCCGCGCGTCCGCCGAAGGGCTCTCGGCCTTCGGCGCGCACGTCGTGTGCGCCGACGTCAGGGAGGACGCCGCGGCGTCGGCGACCTCCGAGCTGCTGGCCAAGGGCGGCTCCGCCGAGGCGATGGTGATCAACATCGCCGACGAGGAGAGCGTCAGGGAGGCGGTCCACGCCCCCGAGCGCCTCGACGTGGTGGTGTGCTCGCCGTCGATCAACGTGCGCAAGCCGCTCGCCAACGTCAGCGCCGAAGAGTTCGACAAGGTCGTCGGCATCAACCTCCGCGGCAGCTTCTTCGTGGTGCGCGAGGCCGGCACGCGCATGGCCGCACAGGGCAAGGGCAGCCTGATCTTCTTCTCGAGCATCCGCTCGCAGACTGTCGAGCCCGGCCAGGGGATCTACGCCGCGACCAAAGCCGGCACGCTGCAGATGATCAGGGCCGCCGCCGCCGAGTGGGGCAAGTCGGGCGTGCGCGCCAACGCCGTCGCCCCCGGCGTCGTCGAGACCCCGCTGACTCAGCAGATCAAGGATCAGCCCGCCTGGTACGACGCCTACGCGCAGAAGAGCGCGCTCGGCCGCTGGGCGCAGCCGTCGGAGCTCGTCGGGGCCGTCATCTACCTCGCGTCTGACGCCTCTAGCTTCGTCACCGGCTCGCTGATGGTCGTGGACGGCGGCTGGACCGCCGTGGACGGCCGCTTCACGCCGCCACTTTGAGCGAGAAGCTGTGAGCGAGAAGCTTATGAGCGAGAAGCTGTGAGCGAGGACCTATGAGCGAGCGCCCAAGCGACCACCCGGGCGGTTATCCGTCCGACCTCGCGCGCCGCGCCGCCGAGGCCGTCTCGCCTGAGCGCGTGGTCGAGCTGGCGCAAGGCCTGGTGCGCATCCGCAGCGTGTTCGACGCCGAGCTCGGCACCGACGAGACCGAGGCGGCCGAGTACGTAGCGGATCAGCTGCGCGCCATAGGGCTCTCGCCCATCGTGGAGGAGGCCGTGCCGGGGCGTCCGAACGTCATCTGCGACTGGGCCGGCACCGGCTACGTGCAGGGCCGCCACCGCACCCTGATGTTCGAGGGGCACACCGACGTCGTCACCGAGGGCGATCCCAGCGCCTGGCAAATCCCACCGTTCGAGGGGCGCATCACTCCTGGCCCTGACGGCAAGCAGGAGACCGGCGTGCTGCACGCCCGCGGCGCCGCCGACATGAAAGCCGGCGTCGCCGCCGCGATCGCGGCGCTCGAGGCCGTCAGGGCGGTGGCTCCTGACCTGAGCGGCCGCATCAGGCTCGGCATCGTGTCGGACGAGGAGGGGATGATGCTCGGCATCAAGAGCTTCATCGCCAACGGCTGGGCCGACGAGGTCAGCGGCGCCATCGTCTGCGAGCCGGAAGAGAACGAGATCTGCCTGTTCCAGAAGGGCGCCATGCGCCTGAACGTGCGCATCAAGGGCGTGATGAGCCACGGCGCCATGCCGTACGCCGGCGTCAACCCCGTGCGCGGGCTGGCCGACTTCGTCGTGGCGGTGCGCGATTACGAGCGGGCCGAGCAGCAGCGCCTGGGCGAGCATCGGTACCTCGGCCTGCCCTGGCTCACCCCGACGATCGCGCGCGCTCCGGCTCAGGGCGAGGCTCAGCTCAACGTCATGCCCGAGGAGGCCTATCTCGCGCTGGACGTGCGCACGGTGCCGGGTCAGGATCACGCCGCCATCGAGGCCGAGCTCAACGCCATAGCCAGGCGGCTCGAGGCTGGCACGAGCAGGTTGCGCTTCGAGATCGACTGCTTCGAGTCGAGACCCTGGACCGAGACCAGGCCGAACGACCCGCTGGTGGCGGCCCTCGAGAGCGTCTACGAGCCGGTGCTGGGCGAGGCTCCGAAGTACGGCGGCGTACCAGGAGCGACCGACGGCACCTTCCTGTGGGCTCTGCGCGACATCCCCGTGGTGACCATCGGCCCCGGCGACAGGACGATCCCACACCAGGTCGACGAGTTCGTGAGGCTGGCCGACGTCGTGCTCTCGGCGCGCCTCTACGCGGCCGCGGCGGTGGCCTACTTGAGCGACCAAGCGCTGAACTAGGTCGCGTATGGCATGAGTTAGGATGGATCGGTGGCGCCTGGGAGGTCAGGTAGTCCACTTGAGTTATCCCAGCGAGTCAGAACGCAATCGAGGAGGAAGAGGATGCCCGCACACGCACATTCAAGCTACGGCGTGCCACACCTGGTCGCGGCCGAACGCTCCAGCCGGACGGCTAGCGCAGTCGTCAAGGCGCTCCTCGTCCTGGCGCTGGCGACCGCCATGTTCGCCGGAACGGCGGTCGCGCAGACTCCCGGCGGCAGCATCACCGTCGCGATCACGGCCGACCCGCCCGGTTGGGACCCTTCCGCCTCGACCTCGCAAGAGATCCCGCGCGTGGTGTACGGCAACGTCTTCGAGGGCCTCGTCGCGTTCGACGGCACGGGCGCCATCGTCCCGCGCCTCGCCACCGCCTGGCGCGTGTCAGAAGACGGCCTGACCTGGATCTTCGACCTGCGCCAGGGCGTCACCTTCCACAACGGCGCCGCCTTCACGGCCGCCGACGTCGTGGCGAAGTTCGACCGCGCCCGCGACCCGGACTCCGGCCACACCAACAACGCCTACTACGCTCCGATCGCCGAGGTCTCGGCGCCGGATGACAGCACCGTGGTGTTCACGCTGTCGCAGCCGGCGGCCAGCCTGCTCTACAACCTGGCGCGCCCCGACTCGATCGTCTACCCCGCCGGCACGCACGAGACGCAGCGCAGCCAGCCGATCGGCACCGGCCCGTTCCGCTTCGCCTCGTACACCGAAGGCGCCGAGGTCGTGCTCGAGCGCTACGACGGCTACTGGCAAGAGGGCGTCCCCTACCTCGACCGCGCCGTCTTCCGCATCATCTCCGACCCGAACACCCGCTTCGCGGCGCTGCAGACCGGCGACATCGACGTGGTTCCCGTGCTCCCCGAGCAGTTCATCCAGGTCGCGACCAATCCCGAGCTCAAGGGCACGCAGGGCACCGCCACCGCCGAGATCACCGTGGCCATGAACAACACGCGCGAGCCGTTCGACGACCTGCGCGTACGCCAGGCCATCACGCTCGCCATCGACAAGCAGGCGATCGTCAACGGCGCCATGTTCGGCCTCGGGACTGTCATCGGCTCGCACATGAGCCCGTCGGAGCCCTACTTCATCGACCTGAGCGAGACCTACCCCTACGACCCGCAGCGCGCCAGAGAGCTCCTCGCCGAAGCCGGTTACCCGAACGGCTTCACGATGAGCTTCGAGCTGCCCGAGCCGTACAACATCGAGCGTCGCAGCGGCGAGGTCATCGCCCAGCAGCTGCGCGAGGTCGGCATCGACGTGCAGCTCAGCGTCGTCGAGTGGGCCACCTGGATCGAGCGGATCTTCCTCGGCGGCGACTACGACATGACGATCATCGGCCACTCCGAGCCGCGCGACATCAACGTCTACGCCAACCCCGGCTACTACTACCACTACGACAACCCGCGCATCGGCGAGCTGCTGGCGCTGGCCGAAGCGGCCACCGACCAGGAGACCCACAACGCCTACTACCAGGAGATCGCGACGATCATCGCCAACGACGCTGTCAACGTCTGGGTCATGTCCTCGCCGTTCCTGGTCGCGATGCGCGCCGACATCCAGGGCTTCTGGACCGACCAGCCGACCCCGGCCTACTTCCTGGGCGGCGTCTACCGCGGCCAGTAACCCTCGGCGGCGCGGGTGCGCCAGCACTCGAGCAGATGCACCATGGAGGGCCGCAACAGCGGCCCTCCCCCTATCTAGCCACTTCTGGACGGCAGCTGCCATCGGCTGACACGGGCTTCTAGACCACTCGGAACATGACCACTCGCGCCCAGACCCACACCCGCCGAGCGGCCGGCTGAAGTGTTCGGCTACCTAGTCCGGCGCTTCCTCACGGCGGTGGTGAGCGTCATCCTCGCCAGCCTGGTGGTCTTCTCTGCCCTGCTCGCCGTGCCCGGCGACCCGGCCGAGGTGATCCTCGGCATGAACGCGAGCTTCGAGGCGCGCGCCGCGCTCAGGACGCAGCTCGGCCTGGACGTCCCCCCCGCGCGGCGTTACGTGCAGTGGCTCGGCGGCGTCGTGCAGGGAGACTTCGGCACCTCGATCAACTACTCCACCGACGTCGGCCGGCTGATCCGCGACAGGCTGAAGGTGAGCGTGCCGCTGACGATCGGCGCGGCGCTGATCGCCTGCCTGCTGGCGCTGCCGCTGGGCATCATCGCCGCGCTCAAGCGCGGCACCGTCTGGGACCCGCTGCTGACCGGGCTCTCGCAACTGGGGGCCGCGATACCGAGCTTCTGGCTGGGGCTGATCTTCATCCTCTACTTCGCCGTCGAGCTGAGGTGGTTGCCGGCTGGCGGCTTCACCTCGTTCGCCGACGACCCGGTGCGCTGGGCGCGCAGCCTGGCGCTGCCCGTGCTGGCCCTGGGTCTCGGGCAGGCAGCGGTGATGACGCGCATGACTCGTGCCGCCATGCTCGACGTGCTCAGCCAGGACTTCGTGCGCACCGCGCGCGCCAAGGGCCTGGGCGAGAACAGCGTGGTGCTGAAGCACGCGCTGCGCAACGCCATGGTCACGATCATCACGATCCTCGGCCTGTCGCTGAGCAACGTCTTCATCGGCTCGATCGTCATCGAGCAGGTGTTCGCGCTGCCGGGCCTCGGCCGCCTGGCGCTGACCGCCATCGGCACGCGCGACTTCCCGCTGCTGCAGGGCGAGATCCTCGTCTACGCCAGCACCATCGTCGGGCTCGGCTTCCTGGTCGACGTCTCCTACGGGCTCCTCGACCCGCGGATCAGGTACACATGAGGCCACCGGTCGCCAACCCCGCTGTGCACGATCACCGGCGCCCGCGGCGCCTCGGGCTGTGGCTGGGCCTGTTCCTGATCGGCACCGTGGTGATCGGGGCGCTGCTCAGCTTCGTGTGGCTGCCGCAAGACCCGCTGCGGATGAACTTCGCCGTGCAGCTCAAGCCGCCCAGCGCCGACAACTGGCTCGGCGCCGACCACTTCGGCCGCGACCTGCTCTCGCGGCTGCTGGTCGGCGCGCGCAGCACGCTCTACGTCGGGTTCATCGCGGTGGGCATCGCGCTGCTCGCCGGCGGCGCCATCGGAGCCATCGCCGGCTTCATCGGCGGCGTCATCGACGAGCTGATGATGCGCCTCGTCGACGTGCTGTACGCCTTCCCCGCCATCCTGATGGCGCTGCTGCTGGCAGCCGTCTACCGGCCCGGCACACTGACCGCCATGACGGCCATCGGCCTCGCCACGATCCCGATCTTCGCGCGCATCGCACGAGCCAGCGTGCTGAGCATCAAGGAGCGCGAGTTCGTCGAGGCCGGCCGAGCCCTCGGCGCCGGCAGTCCGCGCGTTCTGGCGAGGCACATCTTGCCGGGAGCCGTCGGACCGCTGATCGTGCAGGCCAGCCTCAGCCTCGCCGTGGCCGTGCTGGCCGAGGCGGCGCTGAGCTTCCTCGGCCTAGGGACGCCGCCCGACGTGCCTAGCTGGGGCAACATGCTGCGCGAGGCCCAGGGGTTCATGGCACTGAGTCCCTACCCCGCGCTGGTGCCCGGGATCGCGATCGTGTGGACCGTGCTGGGGTGGAGCCTGTTGGGAGATGGGCTCAGGGATCTCTGGGATCCGCGGGCTCGCGGGTAGGCGCGAGCGGGTGCAGCTCTGCGGCGATCCTCCTTTAGTAGCAGTCGGCGCTAACCGAAGGACCGAGAGCGCCCAGCAACCGTCGGCCGAAGCGGTCGACCGGAGTCGGGCCTAGCCTGAGCATATGACCAGGAGATCCCTGCTCCCCTTCCTGGCGCTGACGTTCGGCCTCACCTGGGGCCTCGCCGGCGCCTTTCTCTTGTTCCCGACACAGATCGAGGCGATCTTCGGGCCGGTAAGCCAGACCAACCCGCTGTTCATCGTGGCCGTGTACGCGCCGGCCATCGCGGCTCTGACACTGGTGATCCGCCACCACGGCGTGCGCGGGCTGGGCGCGTTCCTCAAGCGCTTCACGCTCTGGCGCCTGCCGCTCGGGTACTGGGTGCTGCTGATCCTGGGGATACCCGCGCTCTTCTACCTCGGCGCGGCCATCAAGGGGTCGCTGGGCGAGCCCTTCCCCTTCACACCGTGGCACACGGTGCTCCCGGCCATGCTCTCGGCCCTGCTGCTCGGCCCCGTCGAGGAGCTCGGCTGGCGCGGGGTGGCGCTGCCCCTCATCCAGAGGAGGCTCGCGCCGTTCTGGGCGAGCGTCGTGCTCGGCGCCATCTGGGGGCTGTGGCACGCGCCCGCTTTCCTGCTGAGCGGCGTGCCGCACAGCGCGTGGTCGTTCGCGCCGTTCTTCCTCGGCGCCATCATGATCTCGCTGATCATCACCGCGATCTTCAACGCGTCCGGCGGCAGCCTGCTGTTCCCTGTCATCTTCCACTTCCAGACGAACGGGCCGGCGTGGCCAGACGCTCAGCCGTGGGACACGCTGACATTCGGGGTCGCGGCGGCGGTCGTCGTGGCGCTGAGCTGGAAGACGATGTTCGACCGTGACAGCGGCGTCACCGATGTGCTCGCTCCGGAAGCGCGCTCATCCGAGGTCGCCGTCAGCCTTGCCTAGTGCGAGGAGCCTAGCGGCGGCGATGGGAAGGTCCTAGCCGTCGCGGCCGGCAGCTGCCTCATCCACGCCCTGATCGACAACGGCGACGCGCTGGGTGCGGGGAGTAGACTCCTCGCCAAAGAGGGATGGTCATCTGGGATGGCTGGCATAGCTGGCATGGCCGGGATGGCTAGGATGACACCGCCGGTAGGGAGACCGCCTTGAACCGAAACCGACTCCTCCTCACCCGCCTGCACGCCTGCCTGCTGGCCGTCGCCGTAGCGACCGCAGCTCTCGCTCAGAACGAGCCGACGCCAGCCGGCACCTGGGAGGGCTTCCTAGAGCTCCCCGGCGCCATGCTCGGCGTCAGCGTGACCCTGACCCAAGACGCTGCAGGCTGGAGCGGCAGCATCGACA
>CAYYOK010000088.1:0-14083 GCA_964473205.1 uncultured bacterium
TGCCGGCGGTGATGAACACCAGGTCGCAACCGCGCAACGCTTCGGCGATGCGGTCGCGGTCCTCGATGGCGGCCTTCTCGCCGATCTCGGGGTTGGCGCCGGCGCCGAGGCCCTTGGTGAGGTGATCGCCCATCTGGATGCGCACGTCGGCGAGGCTGGTGGCGAGCACCTGCGCATCGGTGTTGGCGGCGACGAAGTCCACGCCGCGCAAGCCGGTCTCGATCATGCGGTTCACGGCGTTGTTGCCGCCACCGCCCAGGCCGATCACCCGGATCGTCGCGTTGTCGTTGTCCGTCATCACCATTAGCCCCACGCTCCCGCCCTGATGAGGATCATCAGAAGAAATCCTTGAAGAACCGTCTCACCGAGGTCCACAGCCCGCCGCCGGGATCCTCGCGGGTGGCGCGCCGCGTGGTCGGCGCCGCGCTCACCCCATGAGCCATGCCGTAACGTACCAAGCCGACGGCGGTGGCGTGCGCAGGGCTGGCCACGACGTCGGCCAGGCCGGACACCCCGTCGGGCTTGCCGATGCGCACGGGCAGCCTGAACCGCTCGTTCGCCACCTGATCGATGCCGGGCATCAGCGAGGCGCCGCCGGTGATCACGACGTTGCCGGCCAGCAGCTCGAGCGCACCCATGCGCTGCTCGATGTTGCGCTTGACGAGATCTAGGATCTCGACGACGCGCGGCCTGATGACCTGAGCCAGCTCGAAGGTCGAGATGCTGGCCGTGTAGTTCGGGTTGGCGACCTCGAGCTCGACGTCCCTGTCCGCCAGCTCGGGCAGGGCGACGCCGTAGCGGCGCTTGACGCGCTCGGCCTCGTCGGCCTGGATCCGCAGCAGCTGGCTGATGTCTTGGGTGATGTGGTCGCCGCCGAGCGGGATGATCGCGGAGTGGGCGAGGGTGCCGCGGCGGAACACGCCGATGTCGGTGGTGCCGCCGCCGATGTCGATCAGCAGCGTCGTCAGCTCCTGCTCGCTGGGCGTGAGGACGGCCAGCCCCGAGGCCAGCGCCTGGACGACGAGCCCGTCGACGCCGACGCCGGCGTCGTTGGCGCAGCGCTTGAGGTTCTGCAGCGGTCCCTGAGCGCCCGCGACGATGTGCACGTCGACCTCGAGGCGGACGCCCGACATCCCGACGGGGTCCTTGATGCCGTCGTTGCCGTCGACGACGTACTCCTGGGGGATGACGTGGAGGATCTCCATGTTCGCTTCGAGCGGCACGGCGCGAGCGTTCTCGATGGTGCGCTCGATGTCCTGGCGGGTCACCTGCTGGCCGCGCCGTATGGCGGCCATGCCGTGGCTGGTGAGTGCTTTCAGGTGGGTGCCGGCGACGCCGACCCAGGCGGACTTCACTTCGACCCCGGCCATGCGCTGGGCGTCGGCCACGGATTGCCTGACGGACGCGATCGTCCGCTCGAGGTTGACGACCATGCCCTTGCGCAGACCGTCGGACGGCACGGTTCCCTCGCCGATGATGTCCAAGACCCCATCGCGAGCCACCTCACCGATGACCGTGCAGATCTTGGTGGTCCCGATGTCCAGCCCGACGATTATCCGTTCGTCACTCATCAGACGCGCTCACTCCCCAGGGGTAGACCGCGATGCGGCCACCACGGTGGCTGACGAACGCAGACCACTGCGCTCGCAACGCCTCGGCACCCGGCGTCAGAAGCGTACCGCCGCTCAGTTGGATCTCGAACCCAGCCGGCGAGTAGCTTATCACCGTCGGCTCGTACGGCTCCAAGAGCCGAACGAGCTCGATGGCCTCCGCCGTGCGCTCGGTTCCCCAGCCTTCCAACCGGGGCAGCCTCGCGACCTCGGCAGCCGTAGCACCGGGAAGAACTGTACCATCGCCAGCCAAGGCTAGGTCCCCGGAGACGAGGACCGGCGTCCTCTCGCTGATCAGCACCCTGACTTCGTCGGGCCAGACGCGGATGACGGTCGCGCTGGCCACCCACGGGTCCTCGAACAGGTCCCGGACGCTGCCGCGGTTGACCCACAGGAGCGGCGCGCCGAGCTCGAGCCTGGCGAGGGCGAGGACCTGCTCCACGCTGTGATGCGAGTTGCCGGCGACGCTCAGATGCGAGACCTTGGGTACGAAGCGGCTGGTGATCACCGCCGCGGCAGCGAGCAGCAGCAGAACTATCAGCAGCCCGCGCATCACCGGCCCCGCGTCACGGGTTCGCCTGCATCACAGGTCTCTGGGTCACAGGCCCCTGCATCACAGGTCCTCCGCATCAAAGGTTCCAGAGCCGCCACTCGAGCTCGAGCTCGCGACCCTGCTCGGCGGCCACGCGCTCCCTGACGCGCTCGACGAGCTCGAGGAAGTCCCTGGCGCTGGCGCCGCCCATGTTGACCATGAAGTTGCCGTGCTCGAGAGAGACCATCGCGCCGCCTACACGCATACCCTTCAGGCCACTGACGTCGATGAGACGCCCGGCCGCGTCGCCGGCGGGGTTCTTGAAGGCGCAGCCGGCCGACTTCGACTTCGGCTGGGTCTTCCTGGCGGCGTCGACGCGGTCCATGGCGGCCTGGACGCTCGGCGGGTCGGAGGGGGTCAGCTTCAGGCGGGCCCTGGTGACTATCGCCCCGGGTGGGAGCTCGGCGTGGCGGTAGGACAGGTTCAGCGCGCCGGTGGCGACGCGCTCCAGCGCGCCGTTCACGAACAGCTCGACCTCCTGCAGCGTGTCGGACATCTCTCCGAAGCGCGTGCCGGCGTTCATCGCCACGGCGCCGCCGAGCACGGCCGGCACGCCCAGCAAGCCCTCGAGGCCGGAGAGGCCGGCGCGCTGAGCGCGCCTCACCAGCCCGGGCAGCGGGGTCGCGGCGCCGAGCCACAGCTCGGAGCGGCCGTCGAAGGCTCCCAGGTCGTTGTACGCCCTGCCGAGCCTGATCACTCGCTCGCTCACGCCGGCGTCCGAGATCAGGAGGTTGGAGCCGGCCCCGATCACCAGGTAGGGCTCGCGGGTGGCCTCGGCGAGGCCGCTCTCGTCCTCGACCTCCCACACCTCGGCCGGACCGCCGACCTTCAGCGTCGTCAGCGCGCTGAGGTCGATGCGTCTGACCGAGGCGGGCACGGCTTCAGTTCCCGACCAGCGCCGCGGCGATACGCCACACGTCGCCGGCGCCGAGCGTTATCACCAGGTCGCCGCGGGCGGTGGAGCCGCGCAGGTAGGCGAGAGCCGTCTTGGCGTCGTGCTGCGACGCGTCGGTGCCGAGCTCGACGATGCGCTTCACGATCAGGGCTGGCGAGACGCCGTCGATGGCGCGCTCGCCGGCGGCGTAGATGTCGAGCACCAGCACCTCGTCGGCGAGCGAGGCCGCCTGAGCCAGGGCGGGCCAGTGCCGCGCGGTGCGCACCCAGCGGTGCGGTTGCAGCACTGCCCTGACGCGCCGCCCCGTGGCCTTGGCGATCTCGAGCATCGCCCGCACCTCGGTCGGGTGGTGAGCGTAGTCGTCGATGATCAGTGCGCCGTCGATCTCGCCCCACACCTGCCAACGCCGGCCCACGCCGGTGAAGCTCTCGAGCGCGGCCAAGGCCGGTTCGGCGTCGAAACCCGCGGACTCCAGCGCGGCTATGGCGCCGGCCGCGTTGAGCGCGTTGTGAACGCCGGGCACGCTGAGGCGCACGCTCAGCGGCGTGCCGGCCGGCCGCTCCAGCGTGAAGCTGCTGGAGGCCGGCCGCAGCTCCAGGCCGCTGATGCGGTAGTCGGCCTGCGGCGTCAGCCCGTACCTGAGGCTGCTCGGGTGGTCGGCGAACATGGCCTCGAGGCCCGGCCAGTCGGCGCAGTAGACGAGCTTCTCGCTGGCGAGCGCGAAGCGCTGCGCGGCTCGCTCTAGGTCCTCGAGGCTGGCGTGGTAGTTGCGCCTCTCGTCGTACTCGCCGGCGATGTGATCGTCCTCGAGGTTCGTGACCACCGCGACCTTCGATCTGAGATCGGCGAAGCCAGGGTCGGACTCGTCGACCTCGGCAGCGAGCCAGGTGCCGCTGCCGTGGTGCATGGTCCCGCCGATGCTGGGCAGCTCGGCTCCGAGCTGCACCGAGGAGGTCGGGTCGACGGCCAGCAGCAGCGTCGACAGCATGGCGGTCGTCGTGCTCTTGCCGTGGGTGCCGGTGACGGCCAGCGCGTCGCGGAGGCGGAAGAGCTCGCCCAGCAGCTCGATGCGCTTGAGCACGGGCTTGCCGGCGGCGCGGGCGGCCTCGAGCTCCGGATGGTCGTGCGGCACGGCCATGCTGTGCACGAACACGTCGGCGCAAGTCGCGTGACGCGGGTCGTGAACTGTGTCGATGCTCATGCCTTCGGCGGCCAGCTGCTCCAGCGCGGCGCCGGCGCCTGCGTCGCAGCCGCCGACCTCGAAACCTTCGAGTCGGCACCAGCGCGCCAACGCCTGCATGCTCACCCCGCCGATGCCGACGAAATGCAAGCTCGAGACCTGCCCCAAGCCCTCCAACAGCCTCACATGACCTCCATCACTGCGTCTAAGATCCTCGCGGCGGCGCCGGCCGGCGACCGGGCGGCCGCTGCCGCCTTGCCCGCTGCCAGAGCCGTGGGCTCGAGCAGCTCGAGCCACGCGGCGGGTAGCTTGCCGAGGTCAGACTCCTCGACCACCAGCGCGGCGCCGGCAGCCTGCGCGGCGCGCGCGTTGTGAAGCTGGTGCCCCTCGGCGCTGGATGGCAGGGGGACCGTCACCAGCGGCACGCCGTGGAAAGCCGCCGATGCGAGCGTGCCGATGCCGGCACGGGTTATCCCCAGGTCGGCCGCGCTCCAGGCCGCGGTGGCGTCCAGGTAGTCGTGGACGTGGTAGCGCGGCAGCGCCGCGGTCGCCAGCCTGACGCTCTCCGCGTTGCCGTGCCCGGCGCCGTGCAGCACGTGGAGCCTCCGCACGGCGGGGTCGGAGCCCTCGGCCGCGAGAAGCTCGGCGAAGGCGAGCGGGACCTCGCGGTTGAGCGCCGCCGAGCCCTGCGAGCCTCCCATCACCAGCGTCACCAGCGCGTCCTCCGGCAGGCCGTACTCGGCCCTGGCGGCGGCTCGCGGGAGCGTGCGCTCCTCGACGGGGAACGGGATGATGCGGCTGCGCCTGACGCCTCGTAAGTGCGCCAGGGCCTCCTCCTGCACCGAGATGACGAGCGCGGCGCGCGCCGCCAGCCAGCGGTTCACCAGGCTCGGGTAGGCGTTGCCCTCGTGGAGCACGAGCGGCACCCCGCTGCGGGTCGCTGCGAAGGCTCCGGGGAAGGACGCGAAGCCGCCGAAGCCGACGACCGCCCTGACCTGCGGCCGCCAGCCGCGCACGAGCTGCCACGCCCTGACGACGCCGCTCGCGGCCGCGAGCGCCTGTCCCGGTCGCGGCCTACCGCGATGCCACTTGCCGGCGGCGACGCCGTGGAAATTCAGGCCCGCGGCTGGCACCAGCCGTGCCTCCATGCCGCCCTCCTGGCCGATGAACGCCACATCGAGGCCGCGCTCCTGGGCCAGCTTGCCGACCGCCAGAGCGGGGTAGATGTGACCGCCGGTGCCGCCCGCGGCCAGGACCAGGTCGGGAGCGGCGGCACGGCTCACGCGCCCGCCTCGCTCGCCTGGGTGTGCGCCGTCCGGGCGGCTATGTGCAGGAAGCCGAAGGCGATGGCGACGGACAGGAGGCTGTTGAAGCCGTGGCTGACGCCCGGCAGGGGTATGCCGGTGACGGGCGCGAGACCGCTGGCCACGAGCAGGTTGAGGCCGGCCTGGCCGCAGATGTACGCGGTGGCCCCGGCCGCCAGCAGAGCAGCCGGCCCCTCAACCGAGCTGCCGATCCTCAGCCCGCGGCCCGCGATCAGCAGGTAGATGGCTACGAGCGTGACCAGGCCCAGCAGGCCGAGCGCCTGCCCGATGGCCACCGACACGAAGTCCGTGTCAGCCTCCGGCACCTGGGTCGAGCGGCCGGGCCCGATGCCGGTGATGCCGCCGCGCGCGATCGCCTCCTGAGCCTGCAGCGCCTGGTAGCTGGTGGTCTCCGTCTGCTCGCGGGCGCCCCACAGGTCGGCGTAGCCGATGACGCGGTCCTTGAGGTAGCTGAACTGCGAGAGGTATGGCGCGGCGAGCAGCGTGGCGATCGCGGCGGCGGCCAGCGTGATGGCGAACAGCCGCGTGAGGGTGGTGCCGGCGGCGATCATCACCGTGAACGCCAGCGTGAAGATGAACAGGCCCGTGCTGAGGTCGGGCTCGGCCACCACGGTCGCGACGGCGAGCCCGATCACCAGCATCGGCCGCCAGATGTGCCAGTCGCCCAGGTGGTTGTAGAAGAACGCGGCCAAGTACGCCACCACGGCCACCTTCATGAACTCCGAAGGCTGCAGGGTGAACACGCCCAGGTCGAGCCAGCGCTTGCTCTCGCTGCCGGCGGGCGAGATCCCGACGACCAGGACCGCGACGAGCAGCCCAAGGGTCAGCGTGAACACGTAGGGCGAGAGCTTCATCACGGCCCTGACGCTGAGCCGCGCGACCAGCAGGGTCACGGCGAGGGCGGCGAGGACTCGCAGCCCGTGGCTGACCGCGGATACCGGCTCGGAGGAGCCGGCCGCGACCCCGACCATCCCCAGCGCGCCGAGCAGCACCTGCGCGGTGAACAGCGGTCTGTCGACGGCGGGTGCGCGGCGCACCGCAGCCGGCGCATCGGTGCGGCTCTGGGCGGGGCTCGAGGAGATCTGCGGCGCGTAGCGGGCGCTCACGGCCGGTGCTCCAGGGCGCGGGGCTCGCCAGCGGCTGCCGCCGCGCCGGGCTGGCTCGACGCGAGGCGCTCGACCTGCGCCCGGAAGACCCTCGCCCTGTGCGCGTAATCCCTGAACTGGTCGAAGGAGGCCGCCAGCGGAGCCAGCAGCACGGTGCCGCGGCCGGCGTGGGTCTCGGTCAGGTAGTCGACGGCGAGGTCGACGGCCTTCGCCAGCGCCGCCTCGCCGTCCTGCTCCTCGATCACCCGCACGTGCGTGGCGTCGCGGTAGCTGCGCTCGAGCAGCCGCCCGCTGGCGCCGAAGGCGACGAGCAGGTCGACGCGCTCGGCGACCAGGTCGCGCAGCGATCCGAGGTCGGCGCCCTTGTCCTGGCCGCCGGCCAGCCACACGAACGGCTTGGGTGTGCCCTTGAGGGCCGCCGCCACCGCCAGCGGCCTGGTGGCGATCGAGTCCTCGATGAACTCGATGCCTCCGACGCGCCCGGCCGAGGCGTAGCGGCCCGGCAGCCCTTCGAACAGGCGCAGCCCGCGCGCGATCTCCGCCGCCCCGACCCCCAGCGCCCGTGCGGCGAGAGCGACTGCCAGTGCGTTGGCCACCTGGTGGTCGCCGCGCACGCGCAGCTCGTCTCGGTGCAGGAGCGGCTCGCCGTCCAAGGTGAGCAGGCCGTCTCGCTCCAGGCGCGCGTCGGCTGGCTCGGTGAGCGAGTAGCGCCTGACGCGCGCCGCGCTGCCGTGCGCCCAGGCGGCGACCCTGGGGTCGTCCAGGTTCAGCACCAGGGCCGAGCCCTCGCCCAAGCTCTCGACGAGCCGGTGCTTGGCCGCGTGGTAGGCGGCCAGGTCGCCGTGACGATCGAGGTGGTCCTCGCCGAGGTTGAGCACGATGGCCACGTCCGGCGCGAAGCTCGCGACGCGCTCGAGCTGGAACGAGGACATCTCGACGACGTGGGTGGCGCCGTCGCGCGCCACTTGCGCAAGCGCTGGGTCGATGTTGCCGCCGGCCACGGCGTCGAGCCCGGCGCCGCAGAGGACGTCGGTCGTCCAGCGCGTGACCGTGCCCTTGCCCGCCGTGCCGGTGACGCCGACGTAGCTGCCCGGCACAGTGCGCCAGACCCACTCGACCTCGCCGATGACCTCGATGCCCGCGGCGCGCAGCGCCCGCAGATGTGGGTGGTCGATCGGCACGCCGGGCGCGGCGATGCAGGTGTCGAAGGGCCGGGCGGAACCCGCTGCGATCGCAGCCGCCTCGGGCGTGATCAGGTCCTCGGCGCTCAGGCGCGGAACGCCGGCGGCGTCGGCGCGCTCGATGTCGGGGCCCGAGACCTTGGCGTCGAAGTAGAGCGCCGGCACGCCTTGCCGCTGCAGCAGCTCGAGCGTCGCTCCGCCGCTGCGCCCGAGACCGTAGACGAGCACGCCGCGGGAGCTGCTCGGCCTCACAACGCCGCTCCGCGCAGGAGCGTGGCGGCGGCGAGGCAGACCGCGCCGACGACCCAGAAGCGCTGCACGACGCGGGTCTCGCTCCAGCCGGAGAGCTCGAAGTGGTGGTGGAGCGGGCTCATCTTCAGCAGGCGGCGCCCGCCGGTCAGGCGGAAGTAGGTGACCTGGACGATCACCGACACCACCTCGAGGACCGGGATGAGCGCGAGAACCGGCAGGTAGAGGACCGAGCCGTCGATGATCGCCAGGCCCGCAACGGCCGCACCGAGGGCTTCGGAGCCGACGCCGCCCATGTAGACGCGCGCCGGCTGCGAGTTGTACCAGAGGAAGCCGAGCAGCGCGCCGATGATGACGGCGGCGAGGGGAGAGCCGACGAAGAACAGCAGGGCGATGATCGTGATGCCGCCCGCGAGGCCGTCGAGCCCGTCGGTGAAGTTGAAGGCGTTGATGCTGCCGACGATCACGAACGCGTAGAACGCCAGGTCGGCGGCGTAGACGCCGGTGAGAACATGCCCTTCGCTCAGCGCCCAGATGGAGAAGCCTACGGCCATCACGGTCTGGCCGAGGATGCGGTAGCGGGCGAGGAGCCCCGTCGCGGCCTCGACCTTGCGGCCTTCGGCTGCGGCCAAGGCGGCCGAGCTCTTGCGGCGCAGCGACGCGAGGTCGTCCTGGAGGCCTAACAGCCCCGCGGCGAGGGTGAGGAGCAGCACGGCCAGCTCGGGGCCGGCACGGTCAGAGAGCCAGAGCCACGAGATGGCGGCGGCGAGCAGGAAGGCCGCGCCGCCCATGGTCGGCGTGCCGGCCTTGGCGAGGTGGCTGGCAGGCCCGGAGGAGCGGATGGCCTTGCCCCAGCCGAAGCGGCCGGCGAGCTTCACGAACGCGCCGGTCAGCACCAGCGAGATACCGGCAGCGAGCAGCAGCGCACCCATCTAGGACCTCCGGCTCTCCGCCAGCGGCCGGCGCCGGCTCGTGGAGGACTGCTCTGGTGGCCGACCGGCGCGGCCCGGTCCGAGCTGCTCGATGAACCGCTCGACGAGCCGCTCCATGCCGACGCTCCGCGACGCCTTGAACAGCACGGCGGCTCCGGCCGGGACGGCCTGCAAGAGCTCGGCCGCCGCGCTCAGGTCCTCGGCGAACAGGGCTTCGGGGTTGCCCTCGAGGATGGCGCGCGCGTCCTCGCAGACGGCCACGACCAGGTCGAGGTCGCGGGTGGCGGCGCCCAGCTCGGCGTGGCGTTGGCGGCTCACGGAGCCCAGCTCGCGCATCGGGCCAAGGAACGCCACGCGCGGACCGGCCTCGGCTCTGAGCGTCTCCAGCGCCAGAGCGGCGGAGGCGGGGTTGGAGTTGTAGGCGTCGTCGATGATCACGACCCGGCCGGGGCCGTCTCCGACGACCTTGCGGTGCAGACGGTGCTTCTCGAGGCGCGCGCCGCCGATGCGCTCGGCGGCGACGGCCACGCCGACGCCGGAGGTGACGGCGTAGGCGAGCGCCAGCGCGGCGTTCTCGGCCATGGCGCGTCCGTGCCAGGGCAGGTCGAGCTCGTGCCCCAGCCCCGTGAGCCGCGCCGGGCGGCTCGCCGTGCGCGGCGACAGCTCGAAGTCGATCACGGCGGCGAGGTCGTCAGCGGCCTCGGTCGCGGCGCCGGGGTCGTTGACCCTGACGCCGACGGTCTCGCGCCGCAGCTCGGGCGCGAGCCGGCGCGCGGCGGCGAACCCGGCCAGCTTGTGGCCGCTGCTGCCCGCCAGCAGCGCGCCCTTCTCGGCGGCGACGGTCTCGATGTCGCCGAAGGCGCTCAGGTGGGCCTCGGCGACGGTGGTGAGCAGCGCGTCGTCGGGCCGGGTGAGGGCGACGAGCTCGGCCATCTCGCCGATGCGGTCGATGCCGACCTCCAGCACGATGGGTGCCAGAGGCCCGCCGCCTTCGAGGGCGCCGCTGCCGTGCTCCTCGCCCGCGTCCTGCAGGGCGGCCTGCACCAGCGCCGCTACCAGGGCCGGCGTCGTGTTCAGGTTGCCCGGGGTGTGGCGGCTGTCCAGCGCTGCCGCGACCATGGTCTTTACGGTCGTCTTGCCGGTGGAGCCGGTGATGGCAGCCACCCTGGCCGCGATCCGCGCGCGGGCGGCCCGTCCGAGGGCGTGCAGCGCCTCGAGGGCGTCTGGCACGACCAGCGTCCGCGGGTGCGCCGTGTCGGAGACCACGTAGGCGGCGCCCTGGTCGAGGGCGGCCTGAGCGTGCTCGATGCCGTGGTGGCTGGCTCCGCGCAGCGCGAAGAAGACGTCGCCGGGGCTGACGTTCTGGCTGTGGTAGGCGACGCCGGTCGCCGTCCTGGCTGCGGTACTAGCCGGCCAAGCTGGCGGTTCGGCGCCCAGGAGCCTGGCCAGGTTTTCGGGGTCGAGCAACGACATCGGTGAGCGTCTCCAGCCGCATGACTACTTTACACAACATGTGCAAGTTGTTGTTCGTCCTTAGAGCGCTCACCTCCCGGCCGAGAGCGTGTCGGTCCGGGGCGCGACGCCCCAGCTGGCGACGATCTCGCTGCCGATCGCGCGGAACAGCGGAGCGACCGTGTAGGTGCTGGAGGTGTTCTCCTGAGGCTTGTGGAGCGACACGACCACTACGACGCGCGGCCGCTCGACCGGGAACATGCCCGCGAAGGTCAGCGCGTACTCGCCCGGCAGGTAGGTGCCGGAGGCGACGTCGAAGATGTCGGCCGTGCCGGTCTTGCCGGCCGAGCTGACGGCGGGCAGGGCCGAGGCGGTGAGCCCGCCGGTCTGCATGACCTGCGCCAGCATGCTGCGCACGCCCTGCGCGACCTCGGGGCTGATGACGCGGTGCGGCGCCGGCAGCGCCTCGCTCTCGGTCAGCCGCGGCGGCACGTAGAGCCCGTCGTTGGCGAACACGCCGTAGGCCGCGGCCAGGTGCAGGGCGGTGGTCGAGAGGTTCTGGCCGATGGTGTTGGCCGCCTGGTCCTGGGGCACCCAGCGGTACCAGTCGTTGAGGATGCCGCCGCGCGTGAACGTCGAGTCGAGGTCGAGCGGCTGCCCGATGCCGAAGCGCAGCAGCCACTCGTGAAGCTCGGCGGGCGCGAAGCGCTGGCCCAGGTGGATCATGCCCGAGTTGCTCGAGTAGCCCAGCACCTCGGCGACGCTGAGCACCGGAGCGTGCTGCGCGACGTCGCGGAACGTCTTCTGACCGACGCGCAGCGTCATGGGGCTGTCGATCATCTCGCTGGGGGAGAGCCGCCCGCTCTCGAGCAGCCCTGCGACGACCAGCGGCTTGATGACCGAGCCGGGCTCGTAGACCTGGGTGAAGGGCCGGTTGGCGAGCTGCTCGCGCACGGCGTTGCCGAAGGCGGCCGGGTCGTAGCTGGGGTAGCTGGCCGCAGCCAGGATCCTGCCGGTGCCGACCTCCACCACGACCGCCGAGCCGCTCTCGGCTCCGTGCAGGACGGCGTGCTCGGCCAGCAGTCGCGCCGTGACCGACTGCGCCGTCGGGTCGATGGTCAGCACGACGTCGTTGCCGGCGGCCAGCGTCGCGTCGTGGAAGTACTCGAGGCCCTCGAGGCCGTAGCGGCCGTCGGGCTGCACGCGGCCGGTGAAGCCGATCAGGTTCGCAGTGACCTCGCCCAGCGGGTAGGTCCGCGCCTCGACGGGGCCGCCGGCCAGGATCGTGCCGTCGGCGGCGAGCAGCGAGCCGCGCACGACCGCCTCCTGCGGCGCGGCGGGAAAGCGCGCCATGCCGCTCTGCTGGCTGGCGAACGAGGCGAGCGCCGCGAGCAGCGGGAGGAACAGCGCGAAGACGATGACCCGCGAGCGGCGCAGCTTCAGCACCAGGACGCCGTCACCGGCGCTCGCCCTCGGCGTCTTGGGCGCCGCCGACTCCTCGAGGACGGTCGGGACCGCGCGCGCGCGCGGTGTCTGCGCTGCCGGGAGACCCATGGGGGTGCGTCGAGTCGGAGAGATCAGCGCCATACGGTCCTCAGCTCCAGGGAAGACGTGGGGTAGTCGAGAACCGGGGCCACGCTGGGCGCCACCAGGGACGCTCCGCGGGCTTCGGATACCGGCAACATGCCTTGCGCTCTCGCCCAGGCGGCGACGCTGGCGGGCCCGTTGACGTCCGCGGCCTCGCGGCGTTGTATCGCTGCGACCGCCTGCAGCTCCGTCTTGCCGTCGAGCAGCTCGAACTGCTGGGACAGCAGCCGGCGGTTGTTGGTGCCTGCGAGGCTGAGGGCGACCAGGAGGAAGACGTAGAGGGGGATCAGCATCCCGAAGCGGCCGAGGCCGCGCGCGCCGCCGCGGCCGGCCCCAGCGGTGGAGCGGACGCCGGCGTCGTCGGCGTGAACGCCCGGGTCGCGGCGCGCTCTGCTCACAGCGCCACCTTCGCGCCGGCCCTGAGCTTGGCGCTGCGGGCGCGCGGGTTGGACTCGATCTCGGCCTCGGTCGGCGTCAGCGGCTTCTTCAGCAGCATCTCGAGCCGCGGCGAGTCCTTGAGGAAGCGCTTGACGATGCGGTCCTCGAGCGAGTGGTAGCTGATCGCCACGAGGCGGCCGCCGGGCTCGAGCAGCCGCGACACGGCCTCGAGGCCCTCCTGCAGGGCGCCCAGCTCGTCGTTGACGTGGATGCGCAGCGCCTGGAAGGTGCGCCGCGCCGGGTGCTCGCGGCGGTGGCCCGGCGGGTAGGCGGACGCGACGACCTCGGCCAGGCGGCCGGTCGTCGTGATCCTGGCGTCAGCGCGCGCCTCTCCGATGCGCCTGGCGACGCGGCGGCTGTGGCGCTCCTCGCCGTAGCGCCAGATGATGGCGGCGAGCTCCTCGACCGGGTAGTCGTTGACGACGTCCTCGGCGCTCTCGCCCTCGCCGCTCATGCGCATGTCGAGCGGGCCGTCGTGGCGGAAGGCGAAGCCGCGATCCTCCTCGTCGAACTGCATCGACGAGACGCCCAGGTCGAGCAGGGCTCCGGCGAGGCGCGGGACGCCGTGCGCCAGCGCCAGGCTCTCGAGGTCGCGGAAGTTGCCCTTGGCGAGGCGCAGGCGGCCATCGCGCCGGGCGGCGGCGAGCTGAGCGTCGGCCTCGAGGTGCCCTTCGGCTGCCGGGTCTTGGTCGACGGCCAGCACGCTGGCGCCGGCTTCCAGCAGCAGCCGGGTGTGACCGCCGGCGCCGAAGGTGCAGTCGGCGTACCAGCCGCCCTGGGTGACGAGCAGGTGTAGGGCGACCTCGGCCGCCATGACGGGGACGTGAGGGCGCGCCACGACCATGGTCACCCTATCAGCTCCCGCAGGAGCTCCGGAGCGGGCGGGCTCTCCTGGACGGCGCTGAGGTTCTCGTGCCAGAGGCGGTCGTTCCAGATCTCGAGGCGGTTGGGGGCGCCGACCACCATGACGTTGCTCTGCAGCTTGGCGTACTCGCGCAAGGTGGCGGGCAGCGAGATGCGGCCGGTCGAGTCGAGCTTGGCCTTCGAGGCGCCCGAGTAGAAGAAGCGGACGAAGTTGCGCGAGCTGGGATCGGTGATCGGCAGCTCGGTGAGGCGCTCCTCGATGTTCTGCCACGAGGCGACGGGGAAGACGAAGAGACAGCCGTCCATGCCGCGGGTGATGACCATGCCGTCCTCCACGAAGTCGCGGAAGGAGGGAGGCACGATCACCCTGCCCTTGTCATCGACGCTGTACTGATGCTCCCCGAACGGCATTTGGCGATGCTGCTCCTAGTGTCTGTCCGCGCGCTGCTGACTGTTCAGTCCGGCGTGTCCTCACCCGTCTTGCGGCCATGGGCGGGACACGCCGGACTCTACCACAATCTCCCACTGATTCCCACATAAGTCTCATCATTCAGCGATCTGTGGTGTATCTCTCCCACTCTAGGCTCTCGCCGCGGCGACAGACGAAGAAGTGGCGGCCGCGCGCGCAGCCCCCACGGTCCTCCTGCAGGTGGGCGTGTTAGGCGGGGTGTG
>CAYYOK010000089.1:0-13968 GCA_964473205.1 uncultured bacterium
CGAGGACGACTCCCAAGCCCTTCGGGCCGAGGCGCTCCTTCTTGGTCGGTGTTTCGTAGTCGAACCGGGAGTAGTACGAGACGACTTCTACCCACGCCCAGCTCTTCGAGTACGACTCGACAAGCATGTCTTTCCAGGCTTCTTGGAGCTTGAGGAACTCCTCGCGGTCGGCGAAGGTCGGTTCGGCGTCCGGTTCGGCGAAGATCCCGGGGTCGATGATCTCGCCTTTGTAGCGGTCGATGGGGAACTTCGCTCGGCTCACCGGGACCGCGTTGAAGCTGAGATCATGCTTGACCCTCGCGGCGGTCAGCTCATACCCCTGGTGTTGAGTCTTGATGAGCCGCTGCTGAGTCTCTGGGCTGGCATTCGTTAGGGCCTGCGCGGTGCCGAGGTTGATCTCCCCCGCCTCCAGCGCCGCTACGGCCTCAGGAGCGAGCCGCTCGACCAGGGCCAAGCGAGTGCGAACCGTCCTGAGGGACATACCGGTCTCGGCGGCGATCGTGTCGACGTCCGAGCCAAGATCGACCAGCGACTGGAAGGCGCGCGCTTCCTCGAGCGGAGTCATGTCCTTGCGCGCGATGTTCTCCGTGGTGGCCAGTTGCACCAACTGGAGGTCGGTCAGTTCGCGCACGACGACCGGCACGGGGTGCTGAGCGTCGATGTGATGCTCATCGAGGAGGAGGCAGAGCGCGCGGTACCTGCGCTCGCCGGCGGCGATCTCGTACACCCCTGCCGCAGGGTCGCTCCGCTTCCGCTTCGACGCGCGGCGCACGACCAAGTTCTGCAGCAACCCCTCAGCCTTGATGCTCTCCGCGAGCTCGGCGATGGACTCGGGGTCGATGCGCTTACGCGGGTTGAGAGGGCTCGGCTTGATGTCAGCGAGCGGGACGGTCTGGATGCCGACTGGAGCGAGGGTACCTACCACAGGAGCACCGCGGCCAGCACCAGGCCTGTGCCGATCATCGAGGTGGCGAGCACGCGTGGCCAACGGATGGTCATGACCGGAGCCTGGCTTCCTCGGCGTTCGCTCGAGCGCAGGCGCGTGCGTGCTTGTCGCGAGCGATCGCCGCGCGGATGGCGCGTGCCGCTCGACGGTCAGGAGCCGTCTGGCGTGCGATCCACAGCAGTCCGGCGGCGAGACCTACGAGGATGGCTACGGTCATGATTCCTCCCTGGCTTGGTCGTGAGCCTCGATGGTTCGGATCTGCAGGTCAGCGAGAGTGATGCGGCGCGAGTACAGACTCCTGACGGTGCCCTCGATGGCCTGGAGCCGACCGTCGACCTCCCTGCGGAGCGTCACCTTCTGGCCGGGCTTGAGCACGCGCTCAGCTGCCCAACGCTTGCCGGGCGGCGGCCTCCCGGCCAGCTCTATCTGGCAGCGGTTGCCGGCAGGGTCTACTCGGTGAACGACCACGCGCGTGTCGCCGGGCCTCCCCCACACTTCCCCGACCTTGAGCAGGTCGCAGGGCTCGCGGCTCATCGAGCGTTCTCCGGGCACATGACCGGCCCACCCTCGAACCACTGCCCAGCGATCCTCACGAAGCACCTGACCTCAGGCGGCGGTTGCCGGTAACGGTTGTCCGTCCACCACGCCAGCGCCAGCAGCGCGACCAGGATGGCGGCGCTGATCCTGACGCTCGGCAGGCGGATCGTGATGGTGCGGCCGTCGTCGCTCACGTCCTGCTGTCGGCGAACTCGCGTCACGAGGAGGCCTCGCTGGATCTCCGGTACTCGGCCAGCTCCAACAGTGCGAACACCGACTGCATGGCGGCGCAGTTGTCGCAGACGAGCAACGTGGTCGCCAGCTGGGGAGAGGTCTTGTAGATGTGCGGGTCTGGGCTGAACATCTCGGCCAACGCGGTGTGTTCGCCGCCGAAGTACATGTCCATGCCGACCGTTTGTTCGGCGGCTCGGCGGCTGAGCACGAAGCGCTCGGCGCGGATCCGGAAGAACGTGATCGCCGGGCCTCCGCCAACCCCGCTGTGCAGCGGGTGCTTCCCGCAGACGTCGCACGCGACGACGTCGGACGCCTTCAAGCCGCTCATGGCGTCCACTCCCAGAGGCCCTGCGCGCCACGCGCCGGCACGGCCGCCACCAGCGGCTCGATGTCCTCGAGGACCCACGCGTACCGACCGAGGCCCCAGCCGCCGACCAGCCGCTCTAGTGGCGTCTGAGCGCCGATGAGCTCCCGCGTCATGGGGACGCAGGCGATGAGGGTCGCGACAGCAACGACTGCACCGAACGGGAGAGGGGCCGGGAGGGCAACGCCGTACGCGACCTCGAGATCGCGAAGCAGGAGCTCATCGCCGTAGTCGAGCTTGCGCTTCCCGGCGTGGATGGCCACGCGTCCGCGGTGACCGGTGCCCCAGCTGCGCGTCTCGACCTTCTTGTGGCCAGCAGCGATCAGCGACGCCCAGGGCTGATGCAGCGTCAGCGCCTTCACGAGTCGCACTCGCAGGTCCGGGAGTTCCCTCCACAGATGCGGCAGGTCCAGTCGTCCGACTCGATCACCTTGGCCTGCAGGTCGCCCAGCGGCGCGAGCTTCTCCGCCAAGGCCATGCGGTCGGCCTCGGCCTGGAGCATTCCCCGAGGGACGTCCGAGGCGATCACGCGGCCGCCTCGAGCCCGGGCCTGATGGTGCCGTCGAGGATGTCGTCGACGGCACCGACGTGCTCCCGGCGATCGCCGTCGTAGCAGATCACCTGAGCGTCCATGCCGCGCCAGTGGTTGAGATCCCGCCACGTGTACCAGGAGCCGAGGCAATCGAGCTCGGTAGCCCGGTCCTCCTCGAAGAGCGAGCGGATGTCCTCGATGACGAAGAACGGCCCGCTCATGCCGCCACCTCGTCATCCGGAAGCCGCTGGAGGAGGGCTCGCAGTCGCTGGTCCTCCGCGTCCGTCGCGAGCTTCACTCGACGGGCCTCGATCAATAGGTGCATCTCGGTGAGGCGCAGCAGGTCAGGCATGAAGTCGTGCAAGGTTCTGACGAGAGCCTTGGTGGCGTCCTCGTAGAACCGGGACTCGAGCACTGCCTCGGCAACCTTGGCAGTTCCCTCAAGAGGAAGGTCAGAGCTGGCCATGGCCCTGCGCCGGTTACCGATGCGCTCAGCTGCCGCCTTCAGTCGGTTCGCCTTGCCACGGCCTGCGTCTACAGCCTTCTCGAGCGCCTGGAGGTCAGCGACGGTCATGCCAGCACCGCCCGGACTGGTGCCGCCCAGACAGGCTTGCCGGTGGCCCTGGCGACGGCGTCGACAAACGCCGCCTCGTCGCTGTTCCCCTGGGAGAGGTGAAGTAGGTGTATGGCGACGCACCTGCTGAGGTCGTTCGCCTGCAACAGCTCGATGGCGCGCTCTAGGCCCAGGTGACTACGCCGGATGCGCTCCGCGGCTGCCGGGTGCAAGCTCTCGTTCCGGACGTTCCTGGCGAGCAGCGGCTCGCTGAAGTTCGCCTCGAGCAACCAGTGGCTAACGTCGGTGAATCGGTACGGGCAGTAGGCGGTGTCCGTGATGTACACGACCTTCCAGCCGGCGTCGCTGGCCAGCAGGAACCCGACGTTCGGCACGTCGTGGATCAGGTCGAAGGGTCGGACGGTCCACGAGCCGAGGCGGAACTGCTGCAACGGCACCAGGTAATGCAGCCTGTGGCCGGACGCGCCGATCGCCGCGGCGGTGGCCGCGAGCATCCACGTGTCAACCGCGGCGTCCATCAAGCCATGCGCGGCCGAGGCATGATCGGCGTGCGAGTGCGTGACGAGGGTGCCGGCCACCGTGTGCAGCTGGTGGCCGAGCGCCTGCTTGATCTCGCTGACGCGCACGCCGGCGTCGAGCAGCAACCGCGTCTGCCCGTCGTCGATGAGAGTGCAGTTGCCGCTCGAGGAGCTGGCTATCACCTGGACGCGCATCAGAACGGCACCTCGACAGGCTCAGGCTCCGAGGTCGCGTCCTCAGCGCTGGCGCCGACGTTCAGGTTCGGCATCTCCTGCGGGCCGGCCGTGACGTCTATGGTCTTGTAGTTGGCGTTGGCGCGGTACTCGGCGTCGACTGGATCCTCGTCGAGCTTGTTGTCGTCCGTCAGGACGGCTGCGAGGCTGCCAGCGTTGATCTTCGCCGGGTCCAGCGGCACCTTCGTTGCGGTCCGGTGGACTATCGTCTTGAGTCTCATCTCAACCGGGTTTTCTCGCCAGAACTTCGCGTCGCCGCCGGCCATGCCCTGGGAGCGGTCGAAGTCGCGCGGACTGACTAGCACGAGCTGGTTCTTGCGGGCGTCGTCGTAGACGATGTACCCGAACCCGCCGACGATCTCGCCACGGTCGAACGGTTGCGGGATCTCGAACTCGTACGACTCGACCTCACGCGACGCGGACCTCGGCAACGCCTTGAACGTGTCGGACTCGTAGACGATGGAGTAGACGATCTGCAACGGCTTGTCGAGGGCGTACTCCCGGGCGATGAAGTCGCGACCGACGTACCCGATGCGCAAGTCCATGTCGTACATGCCCTTGCGGTCGTTCCAGTACGCGATCGGCCAGATGTGGTTCGGTATCAGAGCATCCAGCGCGAGGCTCACGCGATGGACGGTGTCCAACGCGAGCTTCTGCCGATCGACGTGCTGCCACGTGAAGGCTCGGGGGTTCTCGTGGGCGGTCTCGAGCGCTTCGGCCTTTACGCCCTTGGTGCGCTTCTCCTCCGATGCCTTCAGCGCCTGGTCGATCTTCAGGTACATGTGCTGCACGAGGGTGCGTTGCAGCGCCGTGAGGTTGACGCCGGCGCCCATCTCCGCCAGGAACTGCTTCTCGACCTCCGCCAGGAACTTCTCGCTGTTGCGGCGGGGAGAGTCGACCTTGGCGAGTTCGCCGTTCGACTGTGTCGTCACGGCCTCGGGCTTCTGAGTGGCCCTCTTCGTCTGAGTCATGCGGCGCTCCTCTCGACACGCAACTGCCGGTCGGCCGGCGAGTGGTACATGCTGATGACCTGCCCCGGCATGTCAGGGATCTGGTGCACGCTTTCGCGTTCGTCGAGCCACACGGGGCCGATCAGGCCGAAGTGCGCCTGAAGGGCGCGAACGATGTCGAGTCCGCCCTGAACGCGGCCGGCGCCGTTGGCGGAGTCGAACGGCACGCCGTCGATGGTCGTGACGCAGACGTCGACGATGGTCCCGTTCACCTGCTGGTCGAACAGCTTGAAGCCCACGACCTCGAACTTGCTGTTGATGCGGTCGGTGAGCAGCGACGCCTTGGTGACGGTGAACAACTCACAGAGGCGCAGGTGGCGTTCGAGCTCTTCGTACTCGGCTGCGAGCGTGCGTTCGCGCGCCTTGAGCTCCTGGATGCGTTGCGTGCCGGCGGCGTGCGCGCGGGCCCTGGCCAGCGTGGCTTCGAGGTCGGCGATGTGCCGCTCGCTCCTCGTCAGCTCGGCGGTGATGGCGTCGACGCGGCCGGCGTCGGCGCCGGCGCGGATCGCCTCGATCTTCCTGGTGAGCTCGTCGCGTTCGGCGGCCAGCCGCCCGTACTCCGGCGTCGACGCCGGATCCTTCGCCGGCGAGGTCGGGACGGCGGCGAGAGCCTGCTCGTGGTGCTTGACCTTGCCTTCGAGGTTCGCGACCTCGCGCTCGAGCGCGTCGATGGTGGAGCGGAGCGAAGCCGCTTCGGTCTCGAGGGTCGCCATGCGCGCTTTGAGTCCGGCGGCTTCCTCCTCGATCTGCCGGAGCTCCCTGGACTTGGCGGCGTTGAGCTGCTCGAGGGCCGCCTGGTGTGCGGCGTCGACGCGGTCGCGCGGCAGCGCCTGCTGGCACGCCGGGCACGTGTCGGGCGTGTGCGCCTCGACCTTGCGAACGCTGACCTCGCGGTAGGCGGCGCGTCTCTCCTCGATGCGTTCACCGAGCCGCGCGACCTCGGGCGCGACCTCTCCGAGCCTGCTCGTCGCGCGGCGCGCCTCAGCCTGCTTGGCGTGGAGCTCGTCCTTGGCGGCCTCGAGCTTGCTGCGCGCGGCCGCCTGAGCGTCCTCCACGGCGCGCACCGCGGCGCGCTCCAGGTCAGTGAGGGCGTCCTGCACCTCACGCAGGCGCTTCTTCTCAGCCACGGCGCCGTCAGCGCCGGCCTTCGCCTCGGCGAGCTGCTCGGTGATCCCGGCGCGCTCGGACCGGGCGGTCTCCAGGCCCTTCTCGAGCAGGTGCGGGACGTCGCTCTCGTCGACCTCAGGCAGCGCCCGGTCGGCCTCGTCGATACGGACGGGGATGAGCTTGAGTTCGCCGTTGATGCGCGTCTGCGAGGCCTTCGCGAGCGCCTTGAAATCCTCGAGCTTGCGGCCGTCGAGGATCTCCGGCAACTCCGCGAGCTCCCGGTTGGAAGCGATCACCTCGGCGTCGCTGAGGTCCCCGCAGATGTCCAGCAGCAGCGCGCGGCGCTCCCGCCAGTGCAGGGCTTGGAACGCGCGCGGGTCGCTGACCAAACGCCACACGTCGAGCGGCGCGACCTCAGCCAGGCGCGAGTTGTACTCGCCCTCCTTGACGGGAATGTCGTCGACGAAGTGGTCGGTGGTATGGCCGCTGAACTCGCGTTCGGCGCTGCCGCGCTTCTGAACGTGCCGCTCGTAGTACGCCTTGCGCAGCTTCAGCTGGCGGCCGTCTACCAGGAACGTCGCCTCGACCTCGTGCTGCAGTCCGCTGACGGGCTCGCCCTTGTCGAGGGTCTTGATGTCGAACTCCTTGCGGCCGAGGCTGTCCACGCCGAACAGCAGCCACTGCGCGGCGTCGATGATGCTGGTCTTGCCGCTACCGTTCGCGCCGTAGATCGCAGCGGACTCACCGTCGAGTCGCAGCTCGAAGTCCGGCATCCCGCGCCAGTTGCTCAGCTTCAGGTTGAGGAGCTCGATGCGGCGCGGCTCAGCCTCCACGGCCGGCACGCGCTCCGGAGAGTGCGAGGGCGAGAAGAGCGTCACGGCCGCCACCACCTAGCCAGCGCCACGAAGGCGCGCTCGAGGAGGATCAGCGCGCCGAAGTACGCGATCAACGCCAGGAACGGCGCGCCGATGCTCACAACCGCGGCGAGCATCAGTGGATCCTCGTGTTGCGGTTGGTGAACACGCCGATCGGGAGCATGCGCCGGCGGCGCGACTCCTCGCCGCGCGCAAGACGACCGCGCTCCGTCGCGAGCAGCCGCTTCAGCTCGGCGAAGAACCGGACGCGGCCCTCCCACAGGCGCACGCTGCGGTCAGCCTGCAGCCACTCCAGCGGGGAGAGGGCGTCGGTGTGGTCGCGGTGCTGCACCGCTTCGGCGTGCATGCGGTTGGCGACCGCGAGTTGCTGGGAGACGCGTTCGAGGTCGCTTCCGCGCGATCTGCGCGCGAGCGCCCCGGCGTCGATGACGATGGTGTCGTTGCTGCCTGGTAGCATGTTCATGGATCCCTTTCGTCTCCGGTCCTCCAACGACCGGTCTAGGAGCCACGGAGAGCGCCTCGCGGGCTGCTCTCCGTTTCCTTGCTCACGCGCGGCGGGCGCGATGGAGCCGACTTGTTGTGGGCTGCGAGCATCAACCGAGTCGCCGGCGGCAACGTACTGGTCACACCGGGCTCGCTGCGCTCGAGGAACTCGATCAGCCACTCCTCGCGGAACACGCGCTTCGATCCGATCTGCTTGCAGCGGAGCTGGCCACCCTTCACCAGGCGACCGAGCGCGTGCCGGTCGACGCGCAGATACTCCGCCGCTTCAGGAGTCGTGAGCACGCGAC
The DNA here is from genome assembly GCA_964473205.1 of uncultured bacterium. Taxonomy (GTDB): domain Bacteria; phylum Deinococcota; class Deinococci; order Deinococcales; family Trueperaceae; genus CAYMRL01. The sequence continues at coordinate 7,723 of CAYYOK010000089.1, forward strand.
CGGTCGCGGTGTCGGAGGAGTCGACCTCCGCCCTTTCGCCGAACTTCTCGCGCAGCGCGTTGCCTACGGCGCGCTCGACTACGGCCTCGATGGTCGCCTCGAGGGACACTAGGCGACCTGCCTTGGCGGAACGCCTTCTTGGAGGACGCGTCTGAACTCCGCCGGCGGGATGCGGATCAGCTTTCCGACTCGAACCGATTGGATCCGGCCTTCGCGGCAGTACTGCTGGACGGTCGCGACAGACACACCCAGGTGTTGGGCGAGGTCCTCGGGCAGCTTCAATGCAGTGTCCACTGTCTCTTGCATGGCAACAAAAGCGTACACGCCGCCTGTGATGCTGTCAAGATAATCTGCCATCGTGTCGGCTACCATGCCGCGTGATGGTCGGTTTTGCTTACGTCGCTCGGCCTACGCTGCCATACATGGCCAAGGGTCAGTCTTTGCCGGGCGAGCTCCTGCAGCAACTTCGTATCAGAGCCGGATACGCGTCAGTAAGGGCGGCTGCGAAGGCTATGCAGATGAGTCACACTCGGTTAGGTGAGTTGGAAGAGGCTCCGGGTGAGCTCGGGATGCGCACCGAGACCGCTCAGAAGTTGGCAAGAACATATTCCACACCTGTGGGGGTGATCCTACGAATCGCGTCCGGTGCACTTGACGAGTTACCGGACGACCTCGGCATGGAAGGCGTCCAGACTCGGGATCTAGCCCGCGCGAGCGGGGAACGCGGGGGGAGGATTCATCCGGTGCGATTCCTAGGCACCGTATCCGCGGGGCTTACAGGCGACGGGGTCGCAATGCCAATCGACTGGCTCTCGGTATCTGACTACTTCATCGGTGGGTACAAGCCAGAGGATCTGTACGCGCTCGAGGTGACTGGTGAGAGCATGATCAGCGCCAAGGCACGCGAACGGGTACCGCCAGGGAGCATCATCCTTGTACACGAGAAACTGAAACCGGAACCGGGGCACCTGATTGTCGTGTGGTTAGAACAGCAAGACATCGGCGTCTTGAAGGAGTATCAGCAGGACGAGGAGGGCGCGTGGCTGCTCAGTAGGAACCCTGCGTATGCGCCAATCTATGTGGACGAGGCGAACCCTGGGTACTTACGAGGCGTCATGATCGGGCACTGGACCAAGGGTCCGGGCCCAGGAATCAGGTAGGCACGATCGAAGGGGGGAGCATGAACAAGGACGACTTTTTCGAGCAGCTGGGGGAGGCCGGCAAACTCAAGCACGGAGTGCTCGATCAGTACCTGCCGGCGTGGCTGAGGATACTCGGGAAGAACCTACCGAGCGGCGAAGGTCGGACCATGCACTACATCGACACTCACGCTGGACCCGGTCGTTACAAGGTCGACCAGGCGCCAGGGAGTCCTGTCCTTGCGATCCAGGCCGCAGCTCGAGTTCTCGACACCTATCCCGACCTACGGTTCGCAGTCCACCTGATCGAGGCTGACCCGGAGCACGTGGCAGCGCTCAAGCAGGAGATCGCCGGCCTGGACATAGACCGAGACAGGGTTCAGATCACCGTTTGGCCCGGTGACTTCGCGGAGCAGCTTCCCAAGGTGCTGGAGCAGATTCCCTACGAAGAGGCTCTGTTCGTGTTCATCGACCCTTTCGGGTACGACGTCCCGATGAGCCTCGTCCGGAAAGCGCTCGCAGGACGACGTTATGCCGAGGTCTTCTTGACCCTCATGAGCGACTTCATGGCCAGGTTCGCATCCGATCCCACGAAAGCTGACACGCTGACTGCCGTCGTTGGCAGTGACGCCTGGAAGAGCTTCCTAAAAGAGAAGGGCGTCGAGCGGAAGATGATCGAGCTCTACTGCCGGAACCTCGTTGCGGATCCACCGGGCGAACGAGCATCCCGAAACAAGCGCATCGCCTTCCCCATCGAGATCAACCCGACCTTCGCCAAGGGCCTCTACTCCATGATCCACGTCTCGCATTCGCCGAAGGCACGGGAGGTGATGGAGAGGGCAACTAAGGCCGTCTTTGGCACTCCGGCACAGCTTCTCCTGTCACACCCACGTGACACCGCGACGGTACTCGATGCGCTCCGAGGTATGCACGGGACTGTCGACGTGCTGGATCTAGCAGCGAACGTCTGGAGGTTGGATCCCTTCCTGCTCTGGGACCCTCACATACGCAAGGCACTCGGAGAGCTCCATGAGACCGGGGCAATCGAGGTCTATAGGTTGAGCACAAGCAAGGGCAGCAAGAGTTACGTGCCACGAGAGGCCGGAAAGACCCTCACCCTGAGCGACAGGGTCAAGCTCACGGGCTAGTCGGCTGCGTTTGCCATGGGCAGTGTCGGGTACTGGCTCCACTCGCGGCCGTCGAGCTCGCGGCCGCCGGCCTTGGGTGTCACGCCGCCCCACTGCTTGTGGAAGTACGCGACGCCGGCAGCGAGGCACTGGTCCCTGATCGACCGAACCCACTCGACTTCGATGGGCCGGTGTTTAGGTCCGGACTCGCCGCCGGTGATTACCCAGCTGATTCCCTCGAGGTCGAGGGCAAGCGGACCAAGCAGGGGCTCGCACGATAGGAACCTAGTCTTTGCTGGCACCTTGCGGAGGTAGTCGACGCGGTGAACGTACTTCTGGTTCTCGACCGACACGCCTATCCAGACGTTGTCTGGCCAGGGCAGTTCAGGTGCGAGTTCGACCATGCGCTCGTGACGCTTGGTCAGCACCTGGAAGGTATGCCTCGGACACTCTGCCATGACCTCGAAGATCTCCTTGAGGTACTTGAGCGGCATCTGTTCATGGAAGAGATCGCTCATGGAGTTGACGAACACCATGCTCGGCTTGCGCCAGGTCTTCGGTGCGTGAAGACGCTCGGGCTGCAGCGTGAAACGGAATCCGTTCGGGAAGTGGTTCGGGAAGCGGTGAGCTACGACTTCGGCATAGCAGTACTTGCATCCTGGACTGACCTTGTTGCACCCCGTCGACGGGTTCCAGGTTCTATCCGTCCACTCGATGGTGGTCTTCGCGTTGGCCATCAGAACCCCCTACCTTAAATGGTTAGGTATCACTACTATGCGCCAGCCCATGATGGACTATCTACACCGAACGAACCGAAGGCGCGCCCGATTTCCGCACAGCTGAGCCGTCGTAGGGCGGCAGAGGGAGGAGAGAACGCCTCAAAAACGTCAGTCACGCCGTTCTTCAAGTGAAGGAAGTGCCCACTAAGGAGAGGATCTGCAGCCATGGCAGCTAGACGAACACGACGAAGGCCGCCTGGAACGGGGAGCATCCGTTTCCGCGCGGACACAGGTCGCTACCAGGCCGGGTTGACGGTTGACTACAACGACGCCGGCAACCCGATCCGCCTACGGAAGGACTTCGACACGTACGAGGAGGCGGATCTCTGGCTTGCTACTCAGCGCGTAGCGCAAGCCCGCGGTGAGCTGCTCGTGAACCACAATCAGACGGTGGCCGAACGCATCGACGGCTGGCTCGACTCCATCGAGTCGAAGGTCACGGAGCGCACCTTCCACGACTACAGGACGACCCTGCTGAGGTACGTGAGGCCGCACCTCGGCGGGGTGCGCTTGAAGGACCTCAAGCCGCTGCACATCGACCAGTTCCTCACTGCCCTCAACAAGGACGGTCGCACACCCTACACGGTCGAGAAGGCGCACCGGTACCTGAGCATGGTCCTGATCCACGCCGTGGAGCTGGAGCTCGTCGCCCGCAACGTCGCGCGGCACGTCAGGCCAGCGGCGCCCTCGAAGCGGCCGGCGCCGCGCTGGAGCACCGACGAAGCCCAAAGGGTCCTTGCGCACTGCGTCCGGACCGAACACCCGGTTGCGCGCTACATCGTCCTAGGCCTGACCACCGGCCTCAGGCGCGAGGAACTCCTCGGCCTGAGGTGGTCCAGCATCGACCTCGCCGAGCGGCACCTTGAGGTCAACAACACCGTCACGTTTATCGACGGCCGCGCGGTCGAGAGCCCAGCAGCCAAGACACCTAAGGGCTTCCGAATCGTCTACTTCGACGAGACCGCGGCGGCCGCGCTCATGGAGCAGCTCGAGTACATCCAGACGGCTCGCGCCGCGGCCAACGAGTGGGTCGACAGGGACCTGGTGTTCTCCTCGACGCTCGGCACTCCCCTCTCGGAGTCGTTCCTGCGCCGGCACTTTAAGCGGATCTGCGAGACGACGAAGGTGACTTCCATTCGCATCAACGATCTTCGGTCGACGCACGGCAGCATCTTGGCTGACGCCGGCGTGAACCCGAAGCTGATCAGCGAGCGCCTGGGGCATGCCAACGTGGGCTTCACGATGGACGTTTATGTGCGGACCCAGGTGCGGGAGCAGCGGGCGGTGGCTGGCGCGTTCGCGTCCGCGGTTCAGTGGCAGCCAGTGGCAGAGGTCGCCGCAACACCTGCTCTAGAAGCGCCAGAGGAAGCGGCGGCTTAGCTCGGCTGTTCGGTTCTACTTCGCCTAGGACGCGGTTCCGCTCTCGCGTGAGCCACGCGTTCCCGGCCAGACCGCGCACTTAAAATCTGCCGCCCCCAGGGGCGTGCGGGTTCGAGCCCCGCTCCCGGCACCACGCCCAAAACCTCAAGCTCCGAGCGCCCTAGCGGCCCGCTCGAGGAACCGAGCATGCACGGCACGCATGTGCTCCTCGGTGATGGGCGGCCGCTCGCTGACGACACCTTCGAGGCCGTGCGCCCAGTCCTGGATCTGACCGCAGGGGCGTAGCGCCGCCACCAGGTCCCACACCGGCAGCGCCTCGGCGGTCCAGGGCACCAGCGAGAAGTAGCGCTCGGTGAACGCTTCCATCGCCTCCTCGCCGTACTGCCACCAGACGTCGAGGCGGGTGATGCCGACGTCGTCGAGCGGGTCGCCGAGGCGGGCGTCCTCCCAGTCGACCAGGCCGGTGATGCGCCCCTCCGACCAGAGGACGTTGCCGGGCCACAGGTCGCCGTGAACCAGCGTCATCGGGTTGGCCGGGGGCGGCCAGGCCTCGGCGAGGAGGCGCCTGATCCGAGTCTCCTCCAGGCTGTCGTCGGGCTCGGCTGCAGGGTTGGCGTAGCCCTCGCGGCTGCGCGGCATCTCGCTCAGGCCGGCGGCTACGGCCTCGGACAGCTTGGCGCGGCCCCCGGCACCCGTGAACGCCGAGTGGAGCGAGGCCGACAGGTCGGCCATCTGCTTGGCTGCGTCGGTGGGGTCGGGCGGGTAGAAGCTGGGCGCGCCCGGCAGTCGCTCCATGACCAGGGCGAGAGACTCGGTGTCCAGGTATACCGGTCTAGCTACTGGGAGGCCGGCGAGCAGCGCCGTCTCCAGCAGACGGAACTCGCGTTCGACGCGCTGAGGGTCGCGACGTCCGAAGCGCACTCCCGGACGCTTCAGCGCGAGCTCGACCGTCTCGCCCGAGGCCGTGATGACGCGTACGAAGCGCGTGTCCCCCGAGATCCCACCCGCCACGGACATGGACTCTACGAGGCGCGCACCGGGCAGCGCCTTGCTCAGGCTTTCGGGGACCCAATCGGGCACGCCGCACAGTCTAGTTGTTCGCGTGCCATGCTGTTCTCACGAACCACCGGCGCCAGGGCGCCATTGGAGGAACAGTGAACGACCTGCCTATCGAGTTCCGCCGATCGAACGTCGGCCAGTTCTTCTCGCGGTCGCTAGTGGCGATCGTGCTGCTGGGCCTCGTGGCGATCCTCGCCTTCAACAGCTTCTTCACCGTCGACCAGGGCTATCGCGGCGTCGTGCTCCGCCTTGGGGCGGTGGTCAGGATCGCGCCGCCGGGCCTAGGCTTCAAGATGCCGCTCATCGACCGCGTGGTGCGGATCCGGGTACAGACCAACTCGAAGATCTACGACCGGATGGAGACGTACTCGCGCGATCAGCAGCTCGCCGAGATGCGAGTCTCCGTCACCTACCGGATCGTGCCCGAGGAGGTCGGCACCGTCTACGCGCAGTTCGGCAGCGAGGAGGGCCTCGTCACGAGGCTCATCGACAGGCGCGTCAACGAGCTCGCCAAGACCGTCTTCGGCCAGTTCACGGCCGCTCAAGCGATCCAGCAACGGAGCCAGCTGAACCAGCAGATCTCGGAAGCGATCATCGGCGTGATCGACCAGTCGATAGTCGTGATCGAGAGCATCCAGGTCGAGGACATCGCGTTCTCCGCCGCGTACGAGCAGTCGGTCGAGGCCAGGATGATGGCCGAGGTCGAGGTGCAGAGGCGCGCGCAGGAGCTCGAGCAGCAGCGCATCCAGGCGCAGATCGTCG
>CAYYOK010000090.1:0-13950 GCA_964473205.1 uncultured bacterium
GTCGCGTTTCCTGGACGCGCGCGCGGCGCGCGCCGCGGCGCGTGAGGCGAGAGCCGCCGAGAGCCACGTGCTGAGGCCGGTCCCGATGTCGGTCCCGTTCGGACCTGGGAGCCGCTCCGAGACGCCTTTGCCGTCCACCGGTTCCGGCACGTCGCATACGGCGCCGAGCGCGACGGGTGCCGCTGGCTTCGAGTGGCCGCGCGGCGAGCAGCGCGACTCCCAGAGCCCCGCCAGCCAGGTTCCGAACCACGTTCCGAGCAGCGTCCCTGAGCAGGGCAGACGCCGGCTGGACTTCCCAGACGAGTTCTGATCCAGAGCGCCCCGCGTGGGTGGTGGTGCCCTGGCTGGGCTCGCCCTCTCGCCAGGCGCGTTCTTGTGCGCTCCTCATGGCAGGTATGCTGTGCCCTCGGAGGCGTGCATGAGGATCGAGCGTGTCGAGATGTTCGAGGTCAAGGCGGACCTGGCGTTCCGCTTCGAGACCAGCTTCGGTGTCGAGAGCGACCTGCGCAAGGTGCTGCTGGTGGCCCACGCCGAGGGCCTGGAGGGCTACGGAGAGGTGACAGCGGGCAACGCCCCTGGCTACAGCTACGAGACGACGTCGACATCGTGGGTCGCGCTCGAGGAGTACGTCCTGCCGCGCGTGATCGGCAAGGACTTCGACACGCCGGCGCAGCTGCTCGCCGCGCTCGCCGGCATCCGCGGGCACAACATGGCCATCGGAGCGCTGGAGTGCGCGTTCTGGGACCTGCAGGCCAAGGCCGCCGGCGTGCCGCTGTGGCACTACCTGGGCGGGAGCCGCACGCAGATCGAGGTCGGTGCGTCGATCGGCATCCAGAAGACGATCGAGGAGACCGTCGACGTCGCCAAGCGGCACGTCGACGAGGGCTACCGGCGCCTGAAGTTCAAGATCAAGCCCGGCTGGGACGTCGCGCCTCTCGCGGCCGTCCGCTCCGCGCTGCCCGACGCGGCCCTGACCGTCGACGCCAACAGCGCCTACGCACTGACGGACGTGCGTGTCTTCGAGGGGCTCGACGAGCTCGGCCTCGACTACATCGAGCAGCCGCTCGCGCACGACGACCTCGTCGACCACGCCGAGCTGCAGGCGATGCTGCGCACCCCGGTCTGCCTCGACGAGTCGGTGCACTCGGCTGCCGACGCCCGCAAGGGCCTGGCGCTCGGCTCCGGCCGGGTCATCAACGTCAAGGTCGGCCGCGTGAGGGGCCTGCTCGAGTCGCGCAAGGTGCACGACGTCGCGCAGTCGTTCGGGGCTCCGGTGTGGTGCGGCGGGATGCTCGAGCTCGGCATCGGCCGCGCTCTCAACTTGCACATGAGCACCCTCGAGAACTTCAGCCTGCCCGGCGACACCGCCAGCGCCACGCGCTACTGGGGCGGCAACGACATCATCCAGCAGCGTCTGGATGCGGTCGACGGCGTGCAGAGCGTGCCGCAGGACGGCCCAGGGCTGGGCGTGACGCTGCGGCGCGAGCAGATCGAGAGAACGCTGGTTCGCTCGACGCGGTTCTGAGCCGCGTGTGCCGAGCCTCGCCTGAGCCGGGCCTCTCCTAGGCTCCGGCTAGAGCCGCGGCTCGGGCTCAGGGATCAGGCCAGCGTCGGGCTCAGCTGCAGCGCGGCCAGCAGCTTGGTGTGCAGGGCGCCGTTGCTCGCGACCAGGACCGGATCGCCGAGGCGGTGAGGCGCGCCGTCCGCGCCGGTGACGGTGCCGCCGGCCTCGCGCACGATCAGCGTCGCGGCCGCGACGTCCCAGGGCTGGAGGCTCAGCTCCCAGAAGCCGTCCAGGCGCCCGCAGGCGACGTAGCACAGGTCGAGGGCTGCGGCTCCCGGCCTTCTCACCGAGCGCGCCTGCGGCAGCATCCGCGCGAACACCTCGAGGTTGCGGTAGATGTCGCCCTCGACGTACGCGAAGCCGGTGGCGAGCAGCGCCTTGCGCAGCACGGTCTCGTCCGTGACGCTGAGGCGCTCGTCAGCCAGGAACGCGCCCTCGCCGCGCACCGCTGTGAACAGCTCGCCCCTGACGCTGTCGAGCACGACGCCGACGAGCAGGGTGCCGTCGAGCTCGAGGCCGATCGAGACGCAGTAGAACGGGAAGCCGTGCGCGTAGTTGACGGTGCCGTCGAGCGGGTCCACCACCCAGCGCGGCACGCCTCGAGCCGGCCGGCCGGCAGCGCCATCCTCGGCCCGGTGACCGACGCCGAAGTGGGCGCCGTCCTCCTCGCCGAGCATCTGGTGGCCCGGGTAGGCGCCGAGGAGCCTCTCGCGGATGGCCTGCTCGCACATGCCGTCGACGCGGGTGACGATGTCCACCTCGCTCGACTTGGTGCGGACGTCGAGAGCAAGGCCCCGGCCCTCCTCGTGGATGCGCGCCGCGATGCGGGCCGCGTCGATGGCTACCTTCAGGTACTCATGGAGCTCGGCGCTGCTGGGCAGGGAGGCGCGAGGGTCTGGCTCCTCAGCGGGTGTCGACGGTCTCTTTCTCGGCATGCGCAACTGTACCAGCGGCCGCCTCGCGCTTCCGGGGCGCGTCCCAGCCCGCCTCGGCCGGGCTGGCTGCTCCGCCCCCCAGGATCAGCCTGGCGTGCCGATCGTAGGTGAAGAAGTTGTAGGCCCAGCTGATCAGAGCCGAGAGGCGGTTGCGGTAGCCGGGCAGGTAGATCAGGTGCAAGAACAGCCAGCCGAGCCAGCCGACGAAGCCGCGCAGCCGCACTCCGCCCAGGGCGGGCGAGAGCTCGGCGATGCCGGAGCTGCGGCCGACTATCGCCATGCTGCCGAGGTCGCGATACCTGAACGGCTCGGGCGCGCGTCCCTGCAGCCGCCTGACGATCGTCCTGGCAGCGTGCTTGCCGCCTTGGATCGCGACCTGCGCCACCTGCGGCAGCAGCGCGCCAGCCGCATCTGTCGACGCCGCCATGTCGCCGACGACGAAGACCTCGGGGTGATCCTCGAGGCTCAGATCGGCCTCGACGACGATCCTGCCCCCGCGGCCCTGCGGCGCGCCGAGCGCGTTCGCCACCGGGCTCGCCGTCACGCCGGCTGCCCACACGACCGTCTCGCACGGGATGACCTCGCCCGACTTCAGCGTCACCGTGCTGCCGGCGACCGCCGCCACGGTCGAGCTGAGGCGCACGTCGACGCCGCGCCGGCGCAGCACGCGCTCGGCGTAGCGCCGCGAGCGCGGGCCGAAGGTGGGGAGCACCTCGGGCCCGCCCTCGATCAGGACCACGCGCGCGAGGCGCAGGTCGAGCTCGGGGTAGTCGGCGGGGAGCACGCGCGTGAACAGCTCGCTGAGGGCGCCGGCCATCTCGACGCCGGTCGGGCCGGCTCCGACGACCACGAAGGTCAGCGCGCCGCGCTCGATGGCGGCCGGGTCGACGGCCGCGCGCTCGAAGCGCTCGAGGATGTGGCTGCGCAGCGCCGCGGCGCGCTCGAGGCTCTTGAGGACGAAGGCGTGATCGCGGACCCCGGGCACGCCGAAGTCGGAGTAGACGGCGCCCGCCGCGACGATGAGGTAGTCGTAGCCGATCAAGGCGCCGTCGGCGAGCGCGACCGTGCGCTCGTTCGAGTCGATGGCGACGACGCGGCCCCGCCGGAAACGGAAGTTGCGCTGGTTGGCGAACACCTGCCTGACCTGATGCGCGACGTCGCCCGTGTCGAGAGCGGCGGTCGCGACCTGGTAGAGAAGCGGCTGGAAGGTGTGGAAGTTGTTGGCGTCGATGAGCAGGACGTCGACTGGCGCGAAGCGCAGTGCCTTGGCGGCGTTGAGGCCGCCGAACCCGGCTCCGATGATCACGACCTTCTCGCGCTGCTGCATCCACGACCTCCTCGGGACATATGTCCCTCGTGAAATATAGCACAAAGCCTTGGACGGCAGCGTGTGATGTGAGCGACCGGCAGCGGGCGGTGATGGGTCGGCTGCTGAGCTCGGCTGTCAGGTCGCGCTCAGCGCGACATCTCGAGCGCTATGCGCCGGCCCGTGGGCGTGTCGGCGATGCCGCCCTCGCCCGTCTCGCGCAGCTCGGGGGGCAGCATCCGGCCGACCGACGCCATCGCGTACACGACCTCGTCTGGCGGGATGACCGACTCGATGCCGGCCAGGGCCAACTGCGCCGAGCTGACGGCGTGAACCGCGTAGAAGGCGTTGCGCGAGACGCAGGGGACCTCGACGTAGCCGCCGACGGGGTCGCAGACGAGGCCGATCGTGTTCATCAGGGCCATCGCTGCGGCGTGCACCGAGGCCTTGGCGTCGCCGCCGAGCAGCTCGGTCACGGCCGCCGCCGCCATCGCTGCGCTCGAGCCGATCTCGGCCTGGCAGCCGCCGGTGGAGCCGGCGATGAACATGCTCTGGCTGATGATCTCGCCGATGCCGGCCGCCAGCACCAGGGGCATGACGAGGTGCTCGTCGGCGATCTCGAGGTGGTCGGCCACGCCGATGAGCGCGCCGGGCACGGTACCGGCGCTGCCGGCCGTCGGTGCCGCCACGATGCGGCCCATCCGAGCGTTCTCCTCGTTGACGGCCATCGCGTAGGCCTGGACGCGCTTGAGCAGCGCCGCGCCGAGCTTGTCCGGCGCCTGGTCCAAGGTCTTGGCGTTCCAACCGACCATGCCGGTGCGGCTGGGGGCGCTGGAGCTCAGCCCGCGCTCGATCGAGCCGCGCATCTCGACGATGCGCCCCGCCATCGCCGCCTGCAAGGCCTGACGCTCGGACGCGTCGGCCCCGACCTCGTTGGCGAGGACGGCCTCGGACGCCTTCCCAGAGACCTGGAGCAAGTCAGCTAGCTTCATGGCCATCAACCCTCACTCCTCGACCCGCCTGCTCAGTCGAGCTCGGGAACCCCGTGCATCACGTCGGGCAGAGCCCTGAGCCAGTGTACGTACGTCAGCGTCGAAAGGTAGTCCAGCGCGTACTGAGACAGCCGCTTGTCCACCTCGATCGACATCATCGCGCGGCCACCGCGCCGCTCCCTGGCGGAGAAGAGCGAGCCGATGTTGCCTTCGTCGTCGGCGACGACGGCGGCGACCCTGGCTATCACCCCTGGACGGTCGCGGTGCAGCACCAGCAGCGTGTGCGAGGAGCCGCCGAAGCGCACGTCGAAGCCGTTGACGCGCGTCACCTGCACGAAGCCGCCGCCGAGGCTGGAGCCTTGCAGCTCCACGCTCTCGCCGTCGGCCTCGACCTCGATGCGCACGCTGTTCGGGTGGACGTCGCCCAGATCGGCCGTGGCGAACTCGAACTCGAGGCCGGCAGCGGCCGCGTGAGCGAAGGCGTCGCGGATGCGCGGGTCGTCCGGGTAGCTGCCGAGCAGGCCGGCGACGAGCGCCAGGTCGGTGCCGTGGCCCTTGGCGGTCTTGGCGAAGGACCCGTGCAGCACGAAGCGCGCCCGGCGGGGCGCGGAGAGGAGCGTGTTCCTGGCTAGCAGCGCGAGGCGACAAGCGCCCGCTGTGTGAGAGCTCGACGGCCCCACCATCACCGGCCCGATCTGATCTAGCAGCGACATGGTTGCAGCAAGTCTAGCGCTAACAAAACCTGCGGCGGTGCAGGTTCACACCCACACCGCCGCGGCGCGCCTGCCGGCTGCAGGCAGTTCGATCAAGACCTACTTGCGGACGGATCCGCAAGTTTACTTGCGGACGCGATCCTTGAGGCCCTTGCCGGGCTTGAAAGCCGGGTACTTGCTGGCCGGGATCTTGATCTTGTCCGTCGTGCCCGGCTTGACGCCGGTGCGGGCCTTGCGCTTGCGCACCTCGAAGGTGCCGAAGCCCGTGAGTTGGACCTTGGAACCCTTGTCGAGCGAGGCGCTGATGCGATCCAGCATCGAGTCCATGACGTTCTTGACGTCCTTCTTCTTCAGGTCCGTCGATTTGGCGACCAGATCGACGAGGTCCGCCTTGGACACGGTCTTGGCCTTGGCCATGCACTCCTCCTTAATGCTTCACGTTCGGCAGCACTGTAGCAGACGCTCCTAGCCGTTACAAGCGAGGAAAGCGAGTCTGTCACGCGGTTTATCGGATTTCACACGCCCGCATCAAGTGTGCGACGGCGTTTCTGACGTGCTCGCACCGTCTTTTGGCAGCAGCGAACGGATCTCGGCGGCCAGCGCCGAGGTCAGTGACGATATCGCCGCGCGATCTGCGCCGGAGGTCTCGATCGGCTCGCCGAAGCGCACCACGAAGCTCCGCCCCTCGCGCCAGATCGCCGCCGGCAGCAGCTTGGCGCCGCTGCGCGCCGCCAGGTACGCCGCGCCGTCGAAGGCCGTGCCGGCCGCGGCGTTGCGAGTGCCCTCGATGAACACGCCGATGGCCCTGCCCTGAGCCAGGCGCCGCAACGCCTCTTTGATCGCGCCGAGGTCGGTGGACTGCCTGTCGATGGGGAAGGCGCGCAGGCCGCGCAGGATCGCGGCAGGGAACGGCTTCTCGAACAGCTCGCGCTTGGCCATGAACTCGAGCTTGCGGTTGATCGCCACGCCGACTACCGGCGGGTCCCAGGAGCTGACGTGGTTGCAGGCGACGACCAGGGGACCGGTGAGCGGCACGTTCTCCAGGCCGCGGCGCGACAGGCCGAAGAAGAGAGAGACGAAGGCCCTGACGAGGACGATCGCGGTCGGCATCAGCCATCGCGGCGAGAAGATGCGCTCCAGCAAGGTCACGTGTTCATCCTAGCGAGACATTCTAGGACGTCATCCCAGGGCGTCATTCGAGGACGTCGGGCAGCGCGGCCTCCGCCTCGGCTGCCTGCCGGCGCTCGAGCTGACCGGCGCTGACCTCGGCCGCGACGGCCGCGCCGATCAGGAACAGCAGCAGTGCGAGGTAGAGCCACAGCAAGATCGCGAGCAGGCTGGTGATGAAGCCGTAGATCAGGTTGAAGCGCTCCGGGCTGAACGTGATGACCAGCAGCTCGCGCATCACGCCGATGCCCACGGCGCAGACGGCAGCGCCCGTGATCGCCCCCCACCAGGTGCTGACCCGCCTCGGCAGGTAGCGGAACGCCAGGGTGAACGCGGCGCACGCGACGAGCACGCGCACCAGCCGCACGCCGGCCAGCGGCTCGAACACCAGCGGCTCCGGCAGGCTCGTTCCGCGCGAGGAGAACCACTCCTGCAGCCGTCCGCCCAGCTGCCTGACCGCCGATAGCAGGGCGTCTCCGACGACCTCGACGCCTATGACGGCCACCACGGCCCCGACCAGGACCACGGCGACGAGGCGCTTGCGCCAGAAGTTGCGAAGCTCGCTGACCTCGAAGATCACCTCGAGCGCGTGCTGCAGCGAGGTGAAGAAGTTGCCGCTCGCCCAGATCAGCACCAGCAGCGACAGCACGCTGCGCAGCACCGCGCCCTGGCCCAGCTCGTTGACGACGAGGTCGAAGCTGTTGGCCACCAGGTCGGCGGCGTCGACCTGCAGCGGCAGCACCTGCGCCACCAGCTCGGTGAGCGCCGAGCGGTAGTCGTTGGCGAGGTCGGGCTGGCGCTCGAGCACGACGGCGAGCCAGCCGCCGAGCAGGAGCAGCAGAGGGCCGAGCGAGAACGCCGCGTAGTAGGCGAGGCTCGCCGCCAGCATCTGCAGGCGGCTCCTGTGCGCGCGGGCGTAGATCCTCTTGACGAAGCCGAAGGCAGCCCTAGACGCCCGGCCGAGCACGGTCCTAGCCGGCTCGTTGCCGGCGCCGGTCGAGGAACAGCGCGATCAGCACGCCGGCCACCCCGACCAGCAGGTGCAGCAGCACCCAGTTGCGCTCCTGCCCGAGCCACGGCAGCACGACCTCGAACAGAGCCTGCCCGGAGAGACGCCAGGCCGTCAGCGCCGGCACCACCAGCAGCAGCGGCGAGAGCACCAGCGAGGGCACGCGCCAGCCGAACTCCAGGGCCAGCATCGCGAGCAGGTTGCCGCTCAGCACGATCGGCAGCATGATCAGCCAGTCCTGGTCGCCGCGGATCAGCCCGATGGGAGGAGCCAGCAGCGCGGTGAGGTAGGCGGCCGGCATCCCTGCGGCCGAGAACGCCAGGTAGGCGCACAGCGCGATGCCGAGGCTGCGGTACAGGAGGGGCAGGGGAGCCAGCGCGCACGCCAGCGCCGCCAGGAACAAGAACAGCACGATGAACACGCGCTGGGGCAGCGGCGCCGTGCGGATCATGCGTGACCTCCGGTCACGTTGGACCTCCGGTCACGTTCGACCTCGAGCGGTCACGGGCGGCCTCTCACGCTCTACCTCGAATCACGGACGCATGTTACCGCTCAGGCAACGTCGGCGACGGCGGAGACGTGGGGTTGGATCTCGGGGATCTTCGCGAGGAACTGCCCCGTCGCGCTGGTGCGGCAGCCGGCGACCTGCTCAGGCGTGCCGACGGCCACGACGCGCCCGCCGCGGGCGCCGCCGTCGGGGCCCAGGTCGACGATCCAGTCGGCGGTCTTGATCACGTCGAGGTTGTGCTCGATGACGACGAGGGTGTTGCCGCTGTCGACCAACCGGTGCAGCACGTCCAGGAGCTTGCTGGTGTCCTCGAAGTGCAGGCCGGTAGTGGGCTCGTCGAGGATGTAGAGCGTCTGGCCGGTGCTGCGGCGCCCCAGCTCGGAGGCGAGCTTGACGCGCTGCGCCTCGCCGCCCGAGAGCGTCGGGGAGGGCTGCCCCACCCGTATGTAGCCGAGACCGACGTCTTGCATCAGCTGCAGCTTGCGGGCGATCGCTGGGATGTTCTCGAAGAACTCGAGCCCCTCGTCCACGGTCATGTTGAGGACGTCGGCGATCGACTTGCCGCGGATCTTCACCTCGAGCGTCTCGCGGTTGTACCTAGCGCCCTTGCACACCTCGCACGGAACGTAGATATCGGGCAGGAAGTACATCTCGACCTTCACGGTCCCGTCGCCTTTGCACGCCTCGCAGCGGCCGCCCTTGACGTTGAAGGAGAACCTGCCGGGCTTGTAGCCGCGCTTGCGCGACTCGGGAGCGCGCGTGTAGAGGTCCCTGATGTCGGTGAAGATGCCGGTGTAGGTGGCGGGGTTGGAGCGGGGCGTCCGGCCGATCGGGCTCTGGTCGATCTCGATGACCTTGTCGATGTGCTCGGTGCCGGTGATGCGCGTGTGCGCGCCGGGCGTCGCCTTGGCGCGGTAGAGCTGCTTGGCGAGCGAGGCGTGCAGGATCGAGTGCACCAGCGTCGACTTGCCGGAGCCGGACGCGCCGGTGACGCAGGTCAGCGTGCCGAGCGGGACATCGACGTCGATGTTGGCGAGGTTGTGCTCCCTGGCGCCGACGATGGTCAGGCGCCTGCCGTTGCCCTCGCGGCGCCGGCTGGGCACGCCGATCTTGCGGTCGCCGCGCAGGTAGGCAGCGGTCAACGAAGACGCGTCCTTGGCCAGCTCGCCGGGCGTGCCGGACGCCACGACCTTGCCGCCGTGGACACCGGCACCCGGTCCGAGGTCTACCAGGTAGTCGGCGGCGCGCATCGTCTCCTCGTCGTGCTCGACGACGATCAGGGTGTTGCCGAGGTCGCGCAGGTTGAACAGCGTCTGCAGCAGCCTGGCGTTGTCCCGCGGATGGAGCCCGATCGAGGGCTCGTCCAGGACGTAGAGCACGCCGGTCAGGCCGCTGCCGACCTGGGTGGCGAGGCGGATGCGCTGGGCCTCGCCGCCGGAGAGCGTGCTGGCGCCGCGGTCGAGCGAGAGGTAGTCGAGGCCGACGTCGGCGAGGAAGCCGAGGCGGGCGTTCACCTCGCGCAGGATCGGCTGCGCGACGCGGTCTTGCGCCCCGGGCAGGCGCAGCTCCGAGAAGAAGCGGCGCGCGTCGAGGACCGTCATGCCTGAGAGCTGCGCGATGTTGCTGCCCGCGACGGTGACGGCCAGCACCTCGGGCTTGTAGCGCGCGCCACCGCAGGACTTGCAGGCGACCAGCGACATGTACTCCTCGAGCCGCTCCCGCGCCACCTCGGTGACGGCCTCCTTGAGCCGCCGCTGCAGGTTGGGTATCACGCCCTCGAAGTCGGCCTTGAACCGCAGGGTCTCGCGGCCGCCGCGGTTATAGACGACCTCGATCGCGTCGTCGGTGCCGTGCAGGATCACCTCGCGGGCGTGCTCGGGCAGGTCGCGCCAGGGGGTGGCGACGTCGAACTCGAAGTGCTCGGCCAGCGCGCGCAGCCGGTCCCAGTAGAAGACCTTGCCGCCGTCGGAGCGGCTGCCGGTCCACGGCGCGATCGCGCCCTTGGCTATCGAGAGGTTCGGGTCTGGGACGATCAGCTCGGGGTCGAACTGCTGCAGGTAGCCGAGCCCGGCGCAGTCGGGGCAGGCGCCGTAAGGCGAGTTGAACGAGAAGGTGCGCGGCTCGAGCTCCTCGAGGAAGGTGCCGTGCTCGGGGCAGGCGAACTTCTCGCTGAACAGCTCGTCTAAGCCCGTGTCCGGCAGCAGCACGCGCAGCAGCCCCTCGCCCTTGACCAGCGCCAGCTCGACCGACTCGGCGATGCGGGAGCGGTCTTCCTGCGAGAGCTTGACGCGGTCGATGACGACGTCGATGTCGTGCTTCTCGAAGCGCTCGAGGTCGACGTCCAGCGCCTGCTCGATCGTCTGCACCTCACCATCGAGGCGCACGCGCGCGAAGCCCTCCTTCCGTAGGTCGGTGAAGAGCTTCTTGTACTCGCCCTTGCGGCCCCTGATCACCGGCGCCAGCAGCAGCGCGCGCTCGTCCAGGAACCGCTCGAGCAGCCGGTCGACGATCTCGGAGGCCGACTGCCGGTGGATCTTGCGGGCGCAGACCGGGCAGTGAGGCTCCCCGACGCGCGCGAACATCAGGCGCAGGTAGTCGTGGATCTCGGTGACGGTGCCGACGGTCGAGCGCGGGTTGTGGCTGGTGGTCTTCTGGTCGATGCTGATCGCGGGGCTGAGGCCCTCGATCGAGTCGACGTCGGGCTTGTCCATGATGCCGAGGAACTGCCTGGCGTAGGCCGAGAGGCTCTCGACGTAGCGGCGCTGCCCCTCGGCGTAGATGGTGTCGAAGGCCAAGGTCGACTTGCCCGAGCCGGAGACCCCAGTGAACACGATGAACTTGTTACGCGGCAGCGTGAGGTCGACGTTCTTGAGGTTGTGCTCACGGGCTCCGCGGATGATGAGGTCTTGCAAGGGCCCTCCTAATGGACGCCCGTACCCAGGACGGGCTTCGGCCTGGCAACATGCCAGTCTATCAGAGGGCCCGACACGGCTGGTAAGCTGAGCGTTGTAACGCGGCCGCGGGCTGCGCCGGGACAAGCCGGCGCGTCGAGGCTGCGGCGGTGTGGGTAGAAGGCCGGCGCCGCATAGGAGGACGCTGTGTACCAGACTACTGCTGGCGGGTACGACGCCGCTGCCGCGGAGACCGTCGACAACAAGGCGATGCTCGGAGTTCTCGGCTTCTTCGTCGGCGCCGGCCTGTCGCTCGGCATCGGCCTGTTCTGGACCATCGGGGCGATCGGCCTGTGGAACAACAACATCGGCCTGCTGGGGAGCCTGCGTCTGGAGGGGATCTGGCGCACGCTCTTCTTCGCCTACCCGTTCGTGGTGCTGGCCTGCCTCGTGATCGGCACGGCTGCCTTCCTGCTGAAGCGCCACCTCGAGGCCGCCGCGGTCGCGACCCTGCCCGTCCTGCTCGTGCCCCTGTACTACTTCGCGCTGGTGCTGCTGCGGTGAGCTCGCAAGTAGGGCTGAAGCTCCGCTTCATCGGCCACGCTGCGGTGCAGCTGAGCGGGCCGCGCTTCGAGCTGCTGATCGATCCGTTCATCTCCGAGAACCCGGTGGCGACCGTCTCCGTCGAGGATCTCAATCCGGGTTACATCATCGTCACGCACGCCCACGGCGACCATTGGGGCGACGCGGAGCGGCTGGCCAAGGAGAACGGCGCCACGCTCATCTCTACCGCGGAGATCGCAGGCTACGCTGCCAGCCTCGGAGTCAAGGCCCATCCGATGAACATCGGCGGGAGCCACGCGTTCGAGTTCGGCTCGGTCAGGTTCACGCCGGCGTGGCACTCCAGCTCGTTCGATTCCGGCCGCTACGGCGGCATGCCGATGGGCGTCGTCGTCGACGTGGGCGGGTTCAGGCTCTATCACGCCGGCGACACCGCGCTGTTCTCGGACATGAGCCTCATCGGCCGCTTGGGTCTCGACGTCGCGCTGCTGCCGATAGGGGACAACTTCACCATGGGGCCGGACGACGCCATCGAGGCGGTCAGGCTTCTCGCGCCGAAGCTGGTCATCCCCATCCACTTCGACACGTTCGGCCTCATCAAGCAGAACGGTCCGGAGTTCGCGGCCAGGGTCAAGGTGGAGACGGCTGCAGACGCCGTCTGCCTACGACCCGGAGAGACCATCGATCTTTAGGGCTTACACTAGGCTACTTGGATCTCCCCGGCGTGAGCCGCCGGACCTCCGCCAGGGAGGGCGCCAGAGAACGCAGGCGTCTGGCGGCGTAGGGGGATAGGGATGCGGTCGGAGCAGAACGGCCCGGGGTTCGTACCGCCGGGCTACACGTTGCTGAACAAGCTCGGGTCGGGCCAGACCTCGCACGTGTACCTGGCCCGGCACTCGGTGTTCGGCGACGTGGCTCTCAAGCTCCCCCGCCCAGAGATCCAAGCCCGGCCCGTGCTCAAGCGGATGTTCGAGAACGAGGTCTCGATCACCGTCAAGCTCCTGAGCCCGAGCATCGTCACCGCCTACGACGGCTACCCGACGGGGGACAACGCGTTCCTCGCCCTCGAGTACTGCTCGGGCGGGACGCTCGACCAGCTGCTGCTCGAGCAAGGCAGGCTGCCGCTGGAGCGCGCCTACAACCTGATACTCGACGTGGCTGCGGGCCTCACCGACACGCACGAGCGCAGCGTGCTGCACCGCGACGTCAAGCCGGCCAACGTCTTCCTGACCGGGGCCGGCAAGGCCAAGCTCGGCGACTTCGGCACCGGCGTGTTCATGGCCGAGGAGGGCGAAGAACGCGTCGGCACCGCCTTCTACATGGCGCCCGAGGTGTTCGAGGGCCGCTCGTCCGGCGTGCGCTCCGACATCTACAGCCTCGGCGTCCTCGCCTACGAGGTGATCGCGGGGCGGCGCCCGTTCATCGCCGACACCTACGAGGCGCTGATGGTCGCGCATCACACCGAGGTGCCGAAGGACCTGCGCGGCTTCCGTCCCGACGTCGACCAGCAGGTCGTGCGCGTCGTCGCCAAGGCGATGACCCGCGACCCCGACAAGCGCTTCCAGCAGGCCAGGCACTTCCTCGAAGCGTTGCGTGGCGTCCTCGGCATCGATCTCCGCGACACCGGTGACAGGGCGGTCGCGCCGGCCACGGGCCGCTCGAGCCGCGCGGTCAAGGCGGAGACGCCCCCAGCCAAGGAGGAGGGTCGCCGCGGCGGGCTCTTCGGCTGGATCAAGCGCGGGCGCGGCTAGGTCAGTCGCTCGGCGGCCGGACGCTCTTCAGAGAGCTTCGGGAAGCTCCTCTCACGGTATAGTGAAACTCGGAACGAATCTTAGTTCTGGCGGCCTCGCCCGGGCTGAGAGACGTAAGAAGCGGGAGGTCCGCTGCTTGTGCGGACCGTGAACCTGTGACTCCCCACGAAGAGGTGTGAGATGGAAGGCAAGCTGCTCGAGATACGTGACCTTCACGCCAGGATCGTCGGCGGCGAGAAGATCCTCAACGGCGTCGACCTGACGGTCCCCCGCGGCGAGGTCCACGCGCTGATGGGCCCGAACGGCTCAGGCAAGTCGACGTTGGCGAAGATCATCGCCGGCGACCCCAGCTACGAGATCCTGCAGGGCGACATCGTGCTCGAGGGTCAGAGCATCCTCGAGATGGAGCCCGACGAGCGCGCCCGCGAGGGCCTCTACCTCGCCTTCCAGTACCCGGTCGAGGTTCCCGGCGTCTCGATCGCCAACTTCCTGCGGCTGGCGCTCAACGCGCGCCGCGAGGAGGGCGACGAGATCGGCGTCATGGAGTTCTACC
>CAYYOK010000091.1:0-13798 GCA_964473205.1 uncultured bacterium
CGCTCACACCCGTTGGGCGACGGCGCCCGGGCGGGGGGCGTTCGCCGATCGGCGGGGTCTTGATTCTAGCGTGTCGAGGCGCGCCTCGACGTCGGCGAGGCTCAGCGGCCTAACGGACGCTCAGGGTGTAGTTGCCGGTGCCGGTGGGGTAGTAGTAGATGACGTCGATGTACCAGGTGCCCGGCGTCGGCAGAGAGATCTCGAACCGCGCACCGTGGGCTTCGGTGATGTCGCGGTACTCCCAGTCGCCGTCGTCGGCGAAGCTGGTGATGTCGGAGCCGTACTTGACCGCGATGTCGAGGTCGGAGTCGGCCATCAGCTCGATGATCAGGGTCTCCTTACCGGCCGGAACGTCGACGCGGTAGGTGTGGTAGTTGATGTACTCGGTTCCGAGACCGCCGATCTGCTGGATGGCGTTGACGCCGAGGGTCACCGTGCCGACGGTGCACAGGTCGCAGGGCCCGACGCCGCTGACGGGCATGGCGGTCGGCGTCGTGGAGGTGGTCGGCGTAGTCGGTGTGGTCGGCGTGGTGTTGGCGGGCGGGACGTTCGTGACCACAGGCGTGCTCTGGCCGCGCGAAGGCGCGCGCGCCACGTCGGGCACGTGCGGGCCCACCAGAGCCCAGGCGAGGCTGATCGGGCGGACGTAGGCCTGCTCTTCGAGGTCGAGCTCGTCGTACTTGATGGTGCGGCCGGCCGTGGGGACGCCGATCAGGAAGCCGTTCTCGTCGAACGCGCCGCCGCCGGAGTTGCCGTGCGAGATCTTGGCGTCGGTCTTGATCCACTGCTTGCCGCCGCTCTCGAAGTCCTCGCCGACCCAGCCCGACATCAGGCCTGAGGTGAAGGTGACGGTCGAGCCGGAGATGCCCGGGTAGCCGACGATCGTGATCGTGTCGCCGGGGATGAGGCTGTTCGAGTCCCCGACCGTGACGTGCGGGAAGACGAAGCCGGGGTCGACCGGCTCCTCGTCGTACCACTCCTCGATCTTGAGCAGCGCGAGGTCGTGGGTCGGGTCGCCGGCGATGTAGCGCGCCCAGAACCAGAACTCGGGCGGCTGGTCGGTGAAGTCGCGGTCGCTGAGGAAGATCGCGTGCCACTCGAAGTGGCGCCTGGTGCTCAGCTCGCCGACGACGTGGTAGTTGGTGATGATGTAGCCGGACGGGCTGATGATCGATCCCGAGCCCGACCACCTGACGAGGTCGTCGGTGGAGGGATCGTAGGGGATCACCTGGACCACCGCCTCCAGGATCCCGAGCCTGACGTCCCGGGGGAGGCCCTGAGCCATCCCCACCGAGATCAGTAGCGCGACCCCCGCTGCGACTGCCGTACGCACGATGCGCATCCTTGCCTCCTCGCCAGAGCCCACGCCGGTTCTGCATCTGTCCTTACCGTCGGACGCTTGGTTGGCTGGCGTCACGGCTGGGGCGGACTACTGTTCGCCGCAGAGTGTAGCAGCGAGGGGGCGGCTTGCGTCGGTGACGTTGTTTACACCGGGCGGTCAGGATGAGGACGAGCGGTTCAGCGCGGCCAGCCACAAGGCGCTGTCTTTCGGAGTGCGGACCTGCGTGGCGAAGTCGACGTGCACGATCCCGAACCGCTGAGTGTAGCCGTGCGCCCACTCGAAGTTGTCGAGCAGGCTCCAGGCGAAGTACGCGCGCACGTCGGCGCCGCGCTGCGCGGCGCGCGCCACGGCCGCGACGTGCTTGCGGTAGTACTCGACGCGCTCCGGGTCGGCGATGGACTCTGCGCCGCCGCCGGCTCCGCCTGCGACGGAGGCAGGGTCGTGGTAGGCGGCTCCGTTCTCGGTCACGAGCAGCGGCACACCGGTTCTGCGCCACAGCCGCACGAGCAGGTCCTCGAGCGCTTCGGGATAGACCTCCCAGTCCATCGCCGTGTGCGGGGCGTCGGCAGACCTGAGGGTTCGCACGCTCGGCCAGGCGCTGCCGGGATCGTCGACGATCAGACAGCGCGTGTAGTAGTTGACCCCGAGGAAGTCGACAGGGGCCCCGATCACCGCGAGGTCGCCGTCCTCGACCGGCAGCGGCAGGTGAGCGAGGACCTCGGCCGGGTAGGCGCCCGCGAACAGCGGTCCGAGGAAGACGTCGTGGTTGACGGCCTCGTGCCGTGCCGCCGCCGCGACGTCGGCGCTGCTGTCGGAGCCGGCGTAGGCCGGCGTGAAGTTGAGGACTATGCCTCCTTTGGAGAGGGGTGCCGCGGACCGCAGGCGCTCCAGCGCGAGGCCGTGGCCGAGCAGCAGGTGATGGATGGAGCGCGCCAAGCCCTCGACGTCGCCGCGCTTGCCGGGCGCGTGCTCGCCGTGCAGGTAGCCGAGGAACGCGCTGCACCACGGCTCGTTGAGCGTGGCGATCGACGGCACGCGGTCCCCGAGGCGGTTTGCTACGACCTCGGCGTAGTCCGCGAACGCGTGAGCGGTGTCGCGCGAGGTCCAGCCGCCCTCGTCCTCCAGCGCCTGCGGCAGGTCCCAGTGGTAGAGCGTGAGGTAGGGGGTGATGCCCCGCTCCTGCAGCCCATCGACGAGCCGGTCGTAGAAGTCGAGACCGCGCAGGTTGAGGCCGCCGCGTCCCTGCGGCATCACGCGCGGCCAGGAGACGCTGAACCGGTAGGCCGTCAGGCCGAGGTCGGCGAGGAGGTCGAGGTCGCGCGGCCACAGCTCGATGTGCCTGCAGGCGACGCTGCCGTCGCTGCCGTCGACGATCGCGCCCGGCCGGGCCGCGAACGTGTCCCAGATCGAGGGTCCGCGGCCGTCGTCGCCGTAGCCTTCGATCTGGTAGGCCGAGGTAGCCGCGCCGAGCACGAAGCCGGGAGGCAGGCGCTCCGTCTCTATGCCAGCGTCAGCGCTCATCTGGGTTCACCGTAACCAAGCTCACGTCATCGCTCCTGAGTGGGGTGGCGCAGCACGAGCAGCGTCGCGGAGCGTCCGGGCAGTGAGAGGCTCGCGCCGTCGTCGCTGCGGGGGTCGGGCGCTGCTGCCGCCGAGCGCTCCGGGTCCAGCACCAGCGCCTCCTCGAAGGCGTAATCCGTGCCGCCTAGGTCCAGCTCGACGGTGCGGGCGTCGTCGTTGAGGTTGGTGACGATCAGCGTCAGGGCGCCGTCGGAGCGCCTGGCCGCGTAGACCGAGACGTGCTCCTCGGAGGACGAGGCTGCCAGCAGCTCCGCGCCGAAGCGCTGGTAGAGCTGGTAGACGAAGTAGCTAGGGCGTGGCGCCGAGCTGCCGAACAGGCCCCAGCCGCCCCTGCCCTCGGGGCTCTGCAGGTCGAAGTAGTTGACCATGTAGGCGCCGTCGGTGATGAGCTTGCCGAGCACGTCGGCCCACCAGATCGCGTTGAAGTGCGAGTCGTTGGTCGCCTCGCCGCCGCTGGTGGCGCTCCAGTGCGAGTTCGCCTCGGTGACCGCGAAGCGCAGGTCCTCGCGGCCGGTGGCTTCGCGCGCCACCTCGCGCATGCGGCTGATCAGGTGGGTCCACTCGTCGACGTTCTGCCTCAGGTCGTCGACCGTCGTGACCGGATGCGCCGTGCTGCGCGGGAACGGGTAGCGGTGCACCGCCACCACGTCGATGAGGTCGCCGTTCGCCTCCAGGAAGCCTCTCAGCCACTCGACGCCGTCGGCGTCGCGCAGCTCGGCGCCCGGCAGGCCGGTCCACTGGTGCGGCTCCGGCCCGATCAGCTCGATCTCCGGGTCGACGGCCAGCATCGCCAGCGCGATCTCGCGCCACTCCTGGTTCAGCCGCGCGACGGTGTAGTCGGGGAACAGGCTCGGCTCGTTGCCGACGTGCCAGTACCTGATGCCGTAGCCCTTCTCGAGGTTGGCGTAGCGCACCAGGGCGGCGGCCGCCTCGGGGGTGCCGTTGAGGAGCCGCGTGTGGATGCTGACCCCGGCACTGCCCAGGAGCTGAGCGATGCGCATGAGCTGGTCGACCTGCGAGGTCCTGATGTCGTTCGAGTCGCCCCAGTACCCGCCGGGGAAGCGCAGGAAGGTGATGCCGGCCGCGGCCGCCTCGTCGAACAGGTCGATCGGCACGACGCCGAGCGGCCCGTAGTTGGCGCCGTAGACGTACGGCCCTACCTCGCCGATCACCTCGTCGGGAGAGACGGAGATGGTGCCCTGGGCCGCAGCCAGCCCGGTGAGCACGAACGCTGCTGCTACGAGGCAGGCCAGCGCGGCGGCCCGCCCGGACGGCGGCCTGGGCAGGTGCTCGCGCGCCTGGTCGGCTGCCCGCCTGAGGATCTGCCCTGGGGCCCGCCTAGCCGGCATACCGCTCCAGGTAGTCGGCGTAGAGGCGCACGGCGTGCTCGGCCGGCGCGGCGTAGAACTCCTCCGGACTGACGTCGAGCTGCACGACGCGCGCCGCCTCCTTCACGGTCGGGGCGGTGGCTGCGAAGGCTCTGATCGCCTCCGCGTGCGGCTTGAGGCTGCCGTCGGGCCGCACCAGGCCGAAGAAGCGCTCGTGGCGCGACTCGTCGCAGGGCGGGCGGTCCCACAGGCTCTGGTGGTAGTCGGCGAAGCACCACAGCAGCGAGCCGGTGGCGCCGACCTCGACGAGCTTCGGCAGCACCGCCGCCACGTACTCCGCCAGCGCCTCCTCCGACGCCATGAACTGCTTGCGCGCCGCGCCGTAGGCCCGCCACTCCCACACCTGGCTCGCCTCGCCGGGCGGAGCGGTGCAGCCGCCCCACTCCTCCATCAGCGTCGGCTTGCCAGACAGCGCGCTCACCAGCGCGCAGCTGAACGGCACCAGGTCGGGGTCGAGGTCGTGCCTGGCCCACGGCAGGTACATCGGGTAGGCGTGCATGACGGCCACGTCGGTCTCGCCGAAGACGTCACCGACCCGCAGGCGGTTGTCCTGCAGGAGACTGGCGATGTGAAGGCCGCAGGTGACGTCGCGGCCGGGATCGAGCTCCTTGATAAGGGCGGTCATCTCCGCCACCCAGGCGCGGCCGGCTGCCGGCGTGTCGGGCCAGGCGAACAGGTCGGGCTCGTTGCCGAGGTTCCACAGCCACACGCCCGGATGGTCGCACAGCTCGCCGACCACCTCCCTCAGGAGCAGGCGGGACGCGGCCAGAGCCTGCGGGTCGTGGAACATGTTGCGGTAGCTGCTGGCCACCGGGCGGCCGCCGTTGACGACCTGCCTGATGCCTGGCGCCGGCGGTGGGGCGTCGGCGTCGAGCAGCCAGCTCGGCGCCCAGTTCGGGCCGGACATGTGGCCGGTGAAGAAGGTGACGTCGAGCCCGAGGCCGCGCTCTGCGGCCGCATCCGCGACCCGGCGCAGGTCGGCGAGGCAGCTCCGTGACACCGTGTCGGGCGAAGGCTGCCAGTCTTCCCACAGCAAGAAGAGCCGCACGACGTTCATGCCTAGCTCGCGCAGCAGGTCGAAGTCCTCCTCCACCTCGGCGAGGTCGAACTCGGACCAGAACGCCATCGCCTTGCGCCGCGGCCAGTAGTTGACGCCCAGCGCGAACCTCTCGCCCGGACGCGCCGCTGGTCGCGCCGCCGCTCTCACTTGTCGACACCGGTGACGACGACGCCGCGCATGAAGAAGCGCTGGCCGAGGAAGAAGAGCACGACGGGTATCACCATCCCCAGCAGCGCGGTGGCCTGGATCAGGTGCGGCTGCTGCGAGTAGACGAAGTTGAACTGCTGGATGCCGACCGACAGCGGTTGCAGGGCCGGCTTGCCGAGCGTGTAGATGAGCGGCTCGAAGTAGTCGTTCCAGGCGAAGACGATGTGGAACAGCGCGACCGCGATGATCACCGGCCACGATTGCGGGATCACGACCGAGGTGAGGATGCGCAGCGGGCCGGCGCCGTCGATCATGGCGGCCTCGTCGAGCTCGCGCGGGAGCTGCAGGAAGTACTGCCTGAGCAGGAAGACGTTGAACGCGTTGGCGAAGAAGTGCGGCACGATCAGGGGTAGCCAGGTGCCGGTCCAGCCGATCGCGTCGAAGAACGCGTAGGTCGGCACCAGCAGCACCTGCCGGGGCAGGATGATGGTGGCGATCAGGATCATGAACAGCGTGTTCTTGCCGGGGAGCGGGAAGCGCGCGAAGGCGTAAGCGACCATCACGCACGACAGCAGTGTGCCGATCATGCCGACGACGGCGATGAAGGCCGTGTTGAACAGGAGCCGCGGGAAGTTGATGCGGGTCCACACCTCTGCGAAGTTGCCGTAGCGAGGCGAGAAGACGTAGACGGGGGCGAGGGTGCGCCAGGCGCCCTCCCACACGATCGGCTCGGCAGTTGGATCCTCGGGGTCGATGAAGGTGCTCGACTGACGGCCTTTGGTAAGGATCGCTAGCTGGCGCATCTGACCGGCGATCTCTACTTTGAGCAGCTCCAGCGCTCGCCCTTCGTGCTCAAAGGTCGCGGCGTCGACCGGCAGGATCGGCCCGCGGGCGCTGGCGACGATCTGGTTGCGGTCCTTGAACGACGTGACGATCATGTACGCGAACGGCATCAGGTAGACGAGCAGGATCATGCTCGCGAACAACGTCACCAGCGCGTAGATGGCAGACTTGCGGAGCTGCCTGAGGTAGTGGGGCGAGGTGTTCTGGAACGACCCGCCCAGCCGCGGGACCTGTGGGCTCTGCGTACGGGTGGCCATCAGCTGCGGTCTCCGGCCGCGTAGTAGACCCAGTACTTCGAGCTCCAGAACAGGGCGCCGGTGAACACCAGCGTGATCAGGAACATCAGCCAGGCCAGCGTCGAGGCGTAGCCCATGTCGAAGAACACGAACGCCACCCGGTAGAAGTGCAGGTTGAAGAACATCTGCGAGTTGCCCGGCGTCCCGAGGCCTTGGCTGAGGATGAACGGGATCTCGAAGTACCGCAGCAGCCCGATGACGGCCAGGACCGCGTTGTAGAAGATCACCGGCGAGATCATCGGGAGCGTGATGTGCCAGAAGCGGCGGAGGCCGCTGGCGCCGTCGACGCGGGCGGCCTCGTAGTAGGCGGTCGGCACCGCCTGCATGCTGGCCAGAGTTATCAGATAGGCGTTGCCCAGACCCCACAGGCCGATGATCAGCAGGGCGGGGTAGATGTACACGACGCTGTCGAGCCAGGCGGGCCCGATCACCCCCATCGTCCTGAGCAGGCGGTTGAGCCAGCCGGAGTCGGAGTTGAGCACGCCGCCCCAGATGAAGATCGCCGAGACGACCGGCACGACGTAAGGCATGTAGAAGAGCGTCCGGAACAGACGCTTGTTCAGCAGATACTTGCTGTTGAGCAGGGCCGCGAGCAGCACCGGTAGCCCGACCGCCAGCGGCAGGGCCATCGCGGCGAACTTGAACGTCACGCCCAGCGCCACCTTGAGCGTCGGGTCGGTGAACAGCCGCGCGTAGTTCTGGGTGCCGACGAAGCGCAGGCTCTCGCGGTCGGTCAGCTGGAAGTTGGTGAACGAGAAGGCCAGCGAGGCCAGGATCGGCAAGATGGTGAAGGCCAGGAACCCTATCACCCAGGGCGACAGGAAGATCCAGCCCCAGAGCCGCTGCTCCCTTTGCAGCGAGCTCTCGCGCCCAGGGCGCTTCCGGGCCGTGTTCGCTCCGAGTGTGTGGTCGCGGGTCATCCCATCCTCCTGGTGAGAAGCTGCCTAGATGCTAGTGGGTGCCGCCCCGGCCAGGTGGACCGGGGCGGCGACCCTCAACGAGCTCTGACTAGGGAGCCTCGTCGTAGATCACTTGGAGGTCTGCCAGGAAGCGCTCGATCTCGAACTCGACGTTCAGGTCGGGCTGGCTGAACAGCAGGGAGTGGAACGTCGCCAGGCGGTCGAGGGCGCGGTTGTAGTTGGGCACCAGCGCCTCGTGGCTGGGGGCGTCGGCGTAGTTGAAGGTCTCGCGCGGGACGTCCCAGTTGACGCCCTGCGGGAAGCGCTCGTCGAGCGCGGCGAAGTACGCGTCCTGATCGGCTTCGCGCGCGGGCATGCCGCCGTAGACGCCGAGGAGGTCGAGCGAGGCGGGGCCGACGAGGTACGCCAGCACCTCGAACGCTTCGGCCGGGTGCGCCGTCGAGCGGAGCACGCGGAAGGTGTCGGCGTGCAGCCTGGCGGTCGTGACCCCGTTGTGAGACGGCGGCACCGCTGCGTCCCAGGTGTTGGGGTTCTGATCCATGCAGCACGTGTACCAGAGGTGCGAGTAGGCCATCGCGACGCGGCCCGAGTTGAACGGGTTGCCCTGCGAGAGCAGGTCGCTGCCGTCTTGGGCGTTGTTCGGGTGGACGTGATGGGTCCACACGGCGTCGTAGAACCACTGGTAGCCCTCGCGCCAGTGATCGGGCATGCTGGCGTTGCCGTTGGCGTCGACCAGCTCGCCGGGGCCGAAGAGCGTCACGATCTGCCTGGCGTCGCGGCCGCCGGCCCACTGGTAGTTGAAGCCGAACTGGACGATGTCGTCGGGGTTGAAGCTCGCCATGGTGGCGTCGTTGCCGCTGCCGTCGACGGTGAGGATCTTCGCGACCTCGAGCAGCGTGTCCATGTTCCACTCGACCTCTTGGCCGTCGAGGACGTACGGGTCGCCGACGTGCGTCGGCGGGTACTCGAGGCCGGCCTCGTCGAACAGCTCGGGGCGGTAGTAGATGAACGAAGGGAAGTTGGCGAGTGGGATGCCGATCAGGCCTTCGGCGGTGCGCTGGTTGTCGACGGCGGCCTGCGGGAACTGGCCGAGGTCGTAGCCGGCCTGGTTCGCCAGCACCTCGAGGTCGTAGAAGTTGCCGGCGAACGCGTTGGTGCCGGTCAGGCCCACGGGACCGACGATGTCGGGCGCCGAGCCGGTGGCGATGAGCGTGGCGAGGGTCGCGACCGCGACGGTGTTGTCGACGATCTCGATCTCGAGCCTGATGCGGTCCTGGGAGGCGTTGAACGCCGCCACCACTGCGTTCTGCACGTCGACTTGGTCCGGTTGACCGCCGGTGCCGAGCCCGACGAACCAGCGGATCGTGACGGGTTGAGCCATGGCTAGCGAGAAGAGGGCCGCCAGCACGATCAAGGTTGCAACTCTGCGCATCGTTCCTGCCTTTCGCGGCGGGACCCTCTGGCCCCGCGTACCGAGGTAAACGTCGTTGCGACTAGCTCGACCGCCGCTCTCGCGCCCGGGCGGTCTGCTGCTTCAGCTCACCTCCTCTCGCACTGCGGGCGACGAAGCGCGGCGGGCAGGCTGCTGCCCGGCGTTCGCATCGAGCCGGTCCGTTCTGGATGGGGAAGATGGCCTCATCGCCCTCCCAGCACCAGCGGGTGCTCGTCGGGTCGCCGGGCTTTGGCGCCGGCTGCGGCCGTCGGGAAGGGGGAAAGCAGCTGGTAGAGAGGCAGCGTGGCGACGCCGAGGGCGGCCGCGTCAGGTCCCAACGCAGCCTGCAGGAGCGTCGGCGCGTAGGGCATGAACTTCGAGCGCGAGCGCGACAGGCGCGCCTCCAGGCGGGTCGACAGCTCCAGCCTCAGGTCGTCCGGCCAGCCTCCGCCGATCACCAGGGCCTGCGGGTCGAGGAGGTACTGGGCTGCCAGGAGCCACGGCGCCAGCCTGTCGGCAGCCGTGTCGAGCCATTCGAGCATCAGCTCGTCGCCGGCGGCCAGCAGGTCGCTGAGGCCCTCGAGCGTGCCGTGGGGCGAGCCCTGAAGCTCGAGGCGCTTGTAAAGGCGGTAGATGTCGAAGTAGCGGCCGAGGTAGTCGCCGCTGCCACCGTTGTCGCTGCCGTCGTCGGTGCCCGGGTCGGGCAGGTAGCCGATCTCGCCGGCGTTGCCCTGCCAGCCCCGCAGCGGCGCGCCGCCCTTGACGATCCCGCCGCCGAGGCCGACGCCGAGGAAGACGTAGAAGAAGCTCTCCAGGTCGCGGCCGACGCCGTAGATGCTCTCGCCCATGGCTGCCGCGGTCGCGTTGTTCTCGAGGAAGACCGCGAAGTCGACCCGCCTGGCGAGCTCCTCGGCGACCGACACGCTCTCCCAGCCGGGGAACCCTTCGGGGTTGATGACGTTGTCCACGACCCCGTCGACGATGCGCAGCGGGCCGGGGAAGCCGACGCCGACTCCCCAGACGCGGCTCGGGTCGACCGCGGCGGTGAGCCGCGCGACGCTCTCGACCATCAGCTCGATGGCCTGCTCGGGGGAGGGGAAGGTCATGTCGAGGTGCACGCGCGCCCTGGGCTCGCCGGCCAGGTCGATCAGCAGGCCGGTCAGGTGCCCGCGGTCGAGGTCGAGCCCCACGAAGTAGGCGCCTTCGCCGTTGATCGCGAGGTCGGTGGAGGAGCGGCCGCGGCGGCCCTGGCGCTGGCCCGCCTCGATCACCAGACCGCTGTCGAGCAGGTGGTGCACGAGGTTGCTGATGGTCTGGGGCGTGAGGTCGCTGCGCCTGGCGATGTCGGCGCGCGACAGGGGCCCGTGCAGCCTGACGGTCTCGAGGACCGTGCGCAGGTTGTGCACGCGTGCATGCTCTAGGTTCGTGCCGCGGAGCATGTCCCAGCCTCTCTCGGCGACCGCCTCGGGCGAGCGCCGGCGAACCACTGCTTGAAGGTAACTGATTATATACGTCAATTTGATTTCTAAAGTCAACTGGTGCTAGGGCTCGGTGCCGAACGCTTTGGCGCGCGCGACGACTACGACTCCCGCCGCCGAACGTGTAGGCTCTAGGCTCGGTCGTTCGGAAGGGTTGGTCACTACGCTTCAAGCAGTCGACAGAGCAGGACCGGGCGAGTTCAGCGTCGCCGGCGCGGCGGTGTACGACCGTCGCTCTCCGGCGCGGTGGATCGTCTCGCACCTGCTGCGCTACTCGCCGCTCCTGCTGCTGTTCCTGGGCTGCGCGCTGCTGGCCAACGTGCTGTTCGCGCTGATCCCTACCCAGGTCGGCCGCGCGTTCGACCTGGTGATGCTGGAGGGCGCGCGCCTGGGCGATGTGGCCCGGATCGCCCTGGTGATCCTGGCGCTGGTCGTGGTCCGCAGCGTCCTCGACCTGACGCAGGCGTTCTCGATCGAGACCATAGGCCAGAGGCTCGAGCGCGACGCGCGCCAGGAGCTGTATCAGAGCCTGCTGGGCAAGAGCCAGACCTTCCACAACCGGCAGCGGGTCGGCGACATCATGGCGCGAGCCGCCAACGACGTCAGGCAGCTCAACCCGATGATGAACCCGGGGGTGTCACTGATCACCGAGTCGGTCAGCAGCCTCGTAGTGCCGATCGTCTTCATCGGCGTGCTCGACTACCGCCTGCTCGTCTCGCCCCTCGCCTTCGTCGTGGTGTTCTACTTCGCGCTGCGCTCGTACATGCGGCAGCTCAACCCCGTGTCGGGCGAGATGCGCCGCCAGTTCGGCGTGCTCAACGCCGGGCTCAACGAGACGATCACCGGCATCGAGGTGGTCAAGTCCACGGTGCAGGAGCCGCAGGAGAAGGCGAAGTTCTACCGTGACGCCGCGAGGTTCCGCGACCTGTTCGTGCGCTCGGGCCTGATCCAGGCCCGCTACCTGCCGCTGCTGCTGATCGGCCTGGCGGTCGCCGGCGCGCTGGTTCACGGCCTCTACCTCGTCTCGATCGGCGACCTGACGACCGGTGAGCTGGTGACCTACATGGGCCTGATGGGCGTCATGCGCTTCCCGGCGTTCATCTCGATCTTCACGTTCATGCTCGTGCAGCTCGGCCTGGCCGGTGCCGGCCGCATCCTCGAGCTGATCAAGAGCGAGGTCGACATGGACGAGAACGCCGGCGGCCGCAGCGCGCGCATCGAGGGGGACATCGAGTTCGACGGCGTCACCTTCGCTTACGAGGGCAGCGCCGAGGGCAAGAACGTGCTCGAGGACGTCTCGTTCAGGGTGGCGGCGGGGCAGACGGTGGCGATCGTCGGGCAGACGGGATCCGGCAAGAGCACACTCACCAAGCTCGTCAACCGCATCTACGACGCCGACGAGGGGCGCATCCTCATCGACGGCGTCGACGTGCGCGAGTGGAACCTCGAGTCGCTGCGCTCCCAGGTCTCGGTCATCGAGCAGGACGTCTTCCTGTTCTCGCGCTCGGTGGCCGACAACATCGGGTTCGGCCTCGGCGCCGTCGCTACGCGCGCCAACATCGAGGCCGCGGCCAAGGCGGCGCAGGCGCACGACTTCGTCATGGGCTTCGCCGACGGCTACGACACGGTGCTCGGCGAGCGCGGCGTCACGCTCTCCGGCGGCCAGCGGCAGCGGCTGGCCATCGCCAGGGCGCTGCTGACGGACCCTCGCATCCTGATCTTGGACGACTCGACCAGCGCCATCGACAGCGCCACCGAGGACGCCATCCAGCGGGCGATCAACGTCGTGCTCGAGGGCCGCACCACGCTGATGATCACCCATAGGCTGTCGCAGATCAGGCGCGCCGACCTGGTCCTCGTATTTCACGGCGGCAGGCTAGTGGACAGCGGCACGCACGAGCAGCTGTTGGCGTCTAGCGCGCTCTACCAGCGCATCTTCCAGAGGTACGACTGATGAGTCACGGGGTGAATCACGCGGCGAATCACGCGATGAGTCATGCGATAGGTAGCGCCCACTAATGGGCTTCATCATGGACGGCCTCGCGGCCGAGGGCTACGACCGCGAGTACTCGGACACCCAGCTGCTCAGGCGCATCTACCGCTACTTCAGGCCGTTCCTCGGCACGATGCTGCTCGTCGGCCTGTCGGTGTTCGTGGCCGCGATGCTCGACGCCAGCCTGCCGCTGCTCGTGTCGGTCGGGATCGACAGGCTGTCGGATGCCGGCGACCTGCGGGCCGAGATCTGGGACCGCACCGGCTGGCTCGTGGCGGCGTTCGTGGCCGCTGGAGCGCTGTCGTGGTGCTTCAACTTCCTCCGGCAGTGGCTGACCGCCAAGGCGGTCGGCAACGTCGTGCTGAAGCTGCGCACCGACGCCTTCGACGCCGTGATGGCCCGCGACATGTCGTTCTACGACGAGTACTCGACGGGCCGCGTCGTCAGCAGGGTGACGTCAGACACCCAGGACTTCTCCAACGTCGTGACGCTGACGATGAACCTCATCAGCCAGCTCCTGCAGGTGGCGATCTTGGTGGCCATACTGTTCTATATAGACGCGCGGCTCGCGCTGATCGCCCTCGCCATCGGGCCCGTCATCGTCGTGGTCGCCCTCGGATTCCGGCGGATCGCCAGGCGCGTGACGCAGCAGGCGCGCAGGGTCCTGGCGGACGTGAATGCCAACGTCCAGGAGTCGATAACCGGGATCGGCGTCGCCAAGGCGTTCCGCCAGGAGGGCGCCATCTACGCTGTCTTCGACGACGTCAACAAGCAGTCCTACCGCCTCAACCTGCGCCAGGGCCTCACCTTCTCGGCCATCTTCCCGGTGCTCGGCGCGATCGGCGGCATCGGCACCGTGCTCATCATCTACTTCGGCGGCGGGCGGGTGCTCGGCGGCCAGATCACGCCCGGCCAATGGTTCATGTTCGTAGAGGCGGTAGGGATGTTCTGGTTCCCGCTCACCAGCATCGCCTCGTTCTGGAGCCAGTTCCAGCTCGGGCTGTCGGCCAGCGAGCGAGTCTTCGCGCTCATCGACGCCGAGGCCCGCGTGGTGCAGACGGGGAGCACCGCGCCGTCACGGGTGCGGGGACGCATCGAGTTCGAGGGCGTCGACTTCCGCTACACCGCCCAGGAGACGGTCCTTGAGGGCTTCGACATGGTCATCGAGGAGGGCGAGACCGTGGCGCTGGTCGGGCACACCGGCGCCGGCAAGTCGAGCCTCGGCAAGCTGATCGCGCGCTTCTACGAGTTCCAGGGTGGCCGCATCCTCGTCGACGGTCACGACATCAGGGACTTCGACCTCAGGGCGTACCGCTCG
>CAYYOK010000092.1:0-13724 GCA_964473205.1 uncultured bacterium
TGCTCGACCAGCGGGCGCGCGTCGGCAGCGTGGTGCGCCGGCGGCTCGTCCCGGGTCTGCTGCTGTCCGCGGACGACTACTTCGTCGCCATGCATCAGCGTGAGCGTCTGCGTGAGAGCATGGAGCGGCTGTTCCTGTCAGTAGACGTGTTGCTGCTGCCCGCAGCGCCGTTCACCGCGCATCTGATAGACGATGTCGCGTCTGCGAGGAGCGACGTCTCCCGCTTCAACCGGCTCGCCAACCTGACCGGTGAGCCCGCCGTGGCGCTCCCCTGCGGTTTCAGCGAGTCCGGACTGCCCATCGGGATGCAGCTGATGGCCGGCCGCTGGCGGGAGAGCCTGTTGCTGCGAGTCGCGGGGTCGTACGAGTCGGCGACCGAGTGGTCGCGTGCCACACCGACGATCGCCGCTGGTGTGGCCGACGACGGCAGGGAAGAAGCCTACCTGACTCAGCTGACCGGCAACCCAGCGCCGTCCGTCCGGCCTCCCGCTCTGGCGGGCGAGGCGGGTGAGGCCACTATCGATTGGGTGCGTGACAGGGCGAGAGCCACAGGCTGGGACCTGACGGAGTCGAGCCTGTGGGAGGTGAGCGCGCAGTTCCATCGGACCAGGCTGGCGCTCGACGCCATGCGTGCAGCGGTGGACGGTCCGGGCTCTACCGCGGCCCAAGACTTCCTGTTGTGAGGGCGAGCAGGCTCACACGGCATCGACGACCGCGATCCCCAGCCGCTTCAGGGCGGCTGGGGATCATGAGCGATCGGACCGAGAGGCTCGGGACGGGGTTCAGTCGAAGCTGAGGTTCGACGGTCGCAGGTCCATGTAGAAGTCGCTGTAGGGCTGCCAGTTGACCCCGTCGCGTATCCCGTAGAACTCCACCGAGTAGTAGAGGGTCGCTCCCGGGGCCTCTTCCTGCCAGATGTCCAGCATGCGGAGGTAGTTGGCCCTGCGAACCGCCGGGTCGGTCGTCTGGAGAGACTCGGCTCCGAGTCGGTTGAACTCCTCGGGTGCGTTCCAGTAGCCGCTGGCCTGGGGCGGACCCGAGGGGCTCCAGTTCGCCCACAGCCCGCCGGCCGGGTCTGCGAAGCGCATGGAGTTCGACCACGAGTTCACCATGGCCAACGGGTCGCTGGCGCTCAGGCCGAAGAGCTCGGCCGGCCCTGACACGACTCGCACCTCGGCGTTGATGCCGACGGCGCGCCACATCTCGACTATGGCCTCGGCCGCGGGCATGCCGTTCACGTACCAGGTCGGGTGCGCGTTGAGGTAGACGGTCGCGCCGTCGTAGTCGGAAGCCGCCACCAGCTGGCGAGCGCGCTCGGGATCGTAGACGTCGAGAGGCCGGTCGGCGTCGTACATGTCGCCGAACGCCTCGAACTGGTGGCTCCTCGCCACCTCTGCCGCGCCGTCCCAGAGGGCATCGGACAGCAGCTGCCTGTTTATCGACAGGTTCATGGCCTGCCGCAGCCTGGCGTCGCCGAGAACCGGGTTGTTCGTGTTGTACCGGAGCAGGTGGATGTTGTCGAGGACGGCTTCGCTGACCCGCACGCCCGCGAAGCGCTGGATGGTGCTCAGTTGATCAGGAGGCACCGCGGTGATGATGTCGACCTCACCGTTGACGAGCGCGGTGATGCGGGCCGACGTCTCTGGGATGACCCTGAAGAGGACCTGGCCGGCGGTCGGCGTGCCGCCCCAGTACGCATCGAAGGCTTCGAGCGTCAGTTGGTCGCCGGTCGAGAAGGACGCTACCCGGTACGGCCCGGTGCCGATAGGCCTCTGGTTGAACCGCGATGCCTCCTCAGGCGTCGCGTAGGCGTCTGCCGGGACGATCGCCGCCTCCTGCATGGTGAGCACCTGCTCCAGCACCGGATCTGGCGATTTCGTGTGGATGCGAACCGTCGCCGCGTCGACAGCTTCGACCGAAGCGATGTTGCCGAACGTCCCGCGTGCCGTCACGAAATCGGAACCGGGATCGAGGATGCGCTCGAACGTGAACACGACGTCCTCGCTGGAGAACGCGGAACCGTCGTGGAAGGTTACGTCGCCTCGCAGCTCCAGCTCCAAGGTGGTGTCGTCCACCCAGCTCCAAGCGGTCGCGAGGCCGGGTTGCAGCCCCCCGTTCAGGAAGTCGCGGTGGATGAGCCTGTCGTACACCGAGTAGAGCGTTCGGAACCCGTTGGCGCCGATGTTGATGTTGACTGCAGGGTCCAGGCCGTCGGGCAGTCCCGTGACCCCTATGGACAGGTCGGGCCTCGCGCCCTGGGCAGAGACCAGGCTGGCCAGCGCTATGACGAGTACGGTCAGTGCTCTTCGCATTCTCTCGACTCCTTCAGGGTGGGCGACAGGTTCCCGAACATTGTATCATGCGAGGGCAATAAGTTCCACGTGAGGATTCGCCATGGTTAACGCAAGACCAAGCGACGGAAGAAGGGTCCTCGTCATCGGTGCGGACGGTCTTAGGCCCGATCTGGTCGACCCGGACCTGATGCCGACCTACCACGCGCTCATGAGGCGCGGCAGCACGTTCACGTCGTTCCACTCGGTGTTCCCGACGCACACCCGCGTCAACATGACGACGCTGACCACGGGTGTGCTGCCTGGCAGGCACGGGATCATCAACAACACCATGTACCTGACCTCGGCGGGAGGAGCCAGCGTCATCGACACCGCCGACGCGCGACAGCTGTTGGCTCTGGATGGCTCGCTGCCAGGCGGGGTAGTGCTGGCACCGACCCTGGGCGACCGCCTGCGGAAGCGCGGAGAGCGCCTGGCAGTGGCTGCCGCGAGCACGCCAGGGGCCTCGCTGCTGTGGAACCCCAGGTACCCACAGCGCATCCTCAACGCGACTTCCGACTACGGCGACGCCGACCTCGCCGCCCTGCACGACAAGCTCGGCGCGCCGCCTGCCGAGTCGGGCCGGGCCAAGCACCAGAGCTGCCGCTGGGCGACGCGGGCGCTGATGGACGTGCACCTGGGCCAGCGGGAGAACCGCGTGATGACGCTGTGGCTGACCGAGCCGGATGCGAGCCAGCACTTCTACGGCCTCGGCTCTCCGCAGATGAGGGATGCGCTGCGCCTTGTCGACGAGTGCGTCGCCTCGGTGCTGGAAGCTCTCGACGAGAGAGGCTTGGCCGACGAGACGGACCTCTTGCTGATCAGCGACCACGGGCACTCCTCGGTACTGCACTCCGGCTCGCTATCCGAGCATCTGGTCGACGCCCGCTCCGAGCTGGATCTCGGAGACCTCGTCGCCGTGGCCGACTTCATCTACTCGCCAGAAGGCGCCTACGATCCAGCTGCGCTCCACCGCCTCACCGACTGGCTGCTGCAGCGCAGCTGGTGCGGGCTGTTGTTCAGCACCGTTCCAGGGATCAGCGAGCGACAAGGCGTCCTGCCGCTGGAGGTCGCCACGGGTCCGATCGGGCACGACCGCGCGCCGCTGCTGGCGGTCAGTCCGAGGTGGAGTCACGGCAGTAACGAGTTCGGTGTCAAGGGTGACGTCGCTACGCTGACCTCCTACGCACCGCTGATGTCCACGCACGGTACGGCTTCCCCGTACGACATGCGCGCCTTCTGCGTCGGGGTGGGTCCGAGGTTCGAGGCCGGCGCCAGGATCGACGTCCCCTGCGCCACCGTCGATGTGGCTCCGACGGTCTGGGACCTCCTGGCTGACGAGGACCCCCTGGAGGGCCCGGGCTTCGCGGGAGGCTCGCTGCTGCGGCTGAGTCCTGACACGCCCGTGTCGCGAGAGATCATCGATCCAGGCATCACGCCGGAAGCGGCCGAGATCGCCAACGTCGACGGCAGGCGCTACTTCCTCGGCAGCGTCAAGGTGACTCGCTGACATCCGGTCGTGAGTCTCTCGGGCTAAGGCCCAGGATCAGCGCGATCCCCACGACGACCGGCGGCCCCAGACTGGACCACGCCGCCGCCGGCAGCACCCAGAACCCGGCGAGAGCGGAAGGCCACAGACGCGTCTGCGGCAACAGCAGGAAGACCATCACGGCCACGGTGGCCACGAGCCAGCGCGGCAGCGCGAAGGATGCGCGACCGAACGCTACGCGCGCCGCCGCGACGACCCCGAACGTGACCGCGCCCAGCAAGAACGCGTGGAGCAGCAGCACGTGCAAGCCTTGTCGAGCGATCCACTGCTCGCCAGCCGGCGTCGCGACGGCGAGCTCGACCACGGCCTTCAGCGCCAGCAGCCCGAGCGCCGCGCGGGCTAGCAGCAGCGTTCCACCGTCTAGGTGCAAGCGGCGCGGCCATAGCTGCCACGCCAGCAGCAGCCACGCGCCGGCCGCCAGGAGACCCGCGAGGCTCTCGACCGCGCCGAGACCCGTCGCGCCGTAGGCGTCCTGGAACAGCCGAGCGAGAGACCTCACCGTGAGGGCGACGGTCAGCGACCAGGCGGCCACGCTGCCCAAGTTGCTGCCCAAGTTGCTGCCCAAGTTGCTGCCCTGAGCGCCGGCAGACGACCCGGCGGCCAGCGCCAACCCAGCCAGTACCCCGATGCCGAACCAGCCGTCGGCGAAGGCGGTGAGGAACAGGTCGACGTAGGCCGCCATCGTCACCTGGGTGAGGGTTCCGCCCGCGCCCTCCTTGGCCAGCAGCACCGCGCCTGCGGACGCCACCAGCAGCAGCACGGTGGCGCCGTCGAGCAGCCGCAGCGGCAGGTCGCGCCGCAGACGCCAAGAGCCGGCTAGGTAGAGCGCCGCGAACGCGTACCAGACGAGCCCGTTCAGGCCGGAAGCCATCATCGAGAGCGGCAGCTCGCGGCCGCCGACGGCGAGCAGGCTGTAACCGCTGAGCAGGAACGGCGTGTAGGCGAGAAGGCCACACACCGCCGCGGCGATCGCCACGCCCGCTCCGCCCGGCAGCGCCCGCCCCTTACGGCGCAGCGCAGCGTCGGCGAGCAGCATCAGCACCGGCGTCGCCCACGAGAAGAACATCAGGTGCGAGTGCGCGTGCCTGACGTTGCCGAGCAGCAGGTCGAACGGCGTGCCGAGGTAGACAGAGAACCTGAACAGCGCGCCGGTCAGCGCCGCCAGCACGAAGCAGGCGAGCGCCAACCGCCAAGCCGCGAGCCTCACACCAAGGTGCGGCGGATGCGCGAGCTGATCGTGTCGACTACCACGACGAACAGCACGATCACGATGAGGATGGCGGAGATCTCGGTCCAACGCCGGAAGGAGAGCCGCTGCACCAGCATCAGGCCGATGCCGCCCGCGCCTACCAGTCCGAGGACGGCGGCGGAGCGCAGGTTGATCTCGAAGCGGTAGAGCAGGTTGGAGAGGAACTCCGGCAGCACCTGCGGCAGCACGGAGTAGATGAAGACCTGCACCTGGTTGCCGCCGGCGGCGCGGATCGCCTCCATCGGACCCTGGTCGATGCCCTCGATGACGTCGGAGAAGATCTTGCCGAGGAAGCCGATCGAGTGAAGGCCCATCGCCATGATCCCGGCCGTGGGGCCTGGTCCGGCCGCGGCCACGAAGATGACGGCCAGCAAGATCTCGGGGAAGGTCCTGACCGCGACCAGGACGGCCTTGCCGGGCAGTGCGAAGGCGCGCCGCCCGAGCAGGTTCCCCGAGCCGAGGAAGGCCAGCGGGAAGGCGAGTACGCCTCCCAGGGCCGTCCCGAGTATGGCCATGTAGAAGGTCTGCATCATGGCGCGGAACGCCTGCGGGAACAGCTCGACCTGCGGGTTGACGAGGCTGCGCAGCAACGCGGTCAGGTGGACCGAGACGCCGGTGCGGAACCTCGCCCAGCTCGGGTAGTTCATCGTGGCGACCGCGACGATGAACAGCGCGAAAGCCGCGATCAGCGCGATGACGATGAGCGCACGGGTGCGGCGCTGCTCGGCGGGTGGGCGTGGGATCGAAGCGATGCTCACCTGAGGCCTCAGATCAGCTTCGAACGGGCCCACACGGAGAGCCCGTCTATGAGCAAGACGACGGCGAAGATCACGAGTATGAGCATGCCGAGCCCGGGGTAGTCGAAGAAGTTCATGAAGCGCTGCAGCAGGAACCCGATCCCGCCCGCTCCGACGAAGCCGAGCACGACGGAGGCGCGCACGTTGATCTCGAACGCGTACAGCACGAAGGAGGTCATCGTCGCGGCGACCTGAGGCCAGACGCCGTAGACGATGGTGCGGTTGCGCCCCGCGCCGACGGCCCTGAGCGCCTCCAGCGGGCCGGGGTCGGCGGCCTCCACCGTCTCGCTGCCGAGCTTGGCGAGCACCCCGACCGTGAAGAAGGTCAGCGCGATGACGCCTGGCAGCGCCCCCAGGCCCACGATCGGCACGAAGATGGCGGCCCAGAGGAGGTCGGGGATGCTGCGCAGGATCGTGAGCAGCGTGCGCGCGACCCACATCGAGATCGGGTCGAGCGCCGTGTTGGCGGACGCCAGGAAGATCAGCGGCAGACCGATCAAGGTGCCGATTATGGTGGCCACGTACGCGATCTGGAGGGTCTCGACCAGAGGGCCCCAGATCAGGGGCAGGGCGGTGGGGTCGGGCGTCATGCGTCCGAAGAAGCGGAAGAAGTCGGAGGCGCCCGTGAACAGCGCCGGCAGGTTGAACGCCGTCTGCCGGTAGGCGAGAACGAACAGCGCGACGACTATCGCCACGGTGCCGAGCGACTTCAGGCGGCCGACCAGAGGCGGACGCGGCAGCGCGGTTGCGGCCCCTGGGGTCGCGCCGCCCGCTGGGCGGGGTTCAGGCACCTCGGATGTCCTTGCTGTGATCGATCGGGCGCCCGTAGATGTCCTCGAAGACCTTGTCGGAAGCGTCCTCGGGGGGCCCGTCGTAGACGATAAGGCCGTCGCGCATCCCGATGATGCGGTCGGCGTACTCGCGGGCCATGTCGATGAAGTGCAGGTTGACGATGGTGGTGATCCCGTCCTCGCGCGCGATGCGCTTCAGGTCGCGCATGACCGCGTGCGAGGTGGGCGGGTCGAGGCTGGCGACGGGCTCGTCTGCGAGCATCACCGAGGGCTTCTGAGCCAAAGCGCGGGCGATGCCGACGCGCTGCTGCTGGCCGCCCGACAGGGCGTCGGCGCGCACGAAGGCCTTCTCGGGGATGCCGACGCGCCCCAGGCACTCGTGGGCGAGGGCCAGGTCCGCGGTCGGGAACATCCCGAGCACGCCGCGCCAGGCGGGCAGATCGCCGAGACGTCCCGCCAGGACGTTGCGGAGCACGCCGGAGCGCTTCACGAGGTTGAAGGTCTGGAAGATCATGCCGACGTCACTGCGGATCTCGCGCAGCTCGCGGCCGCGGGCGCGAGTGACGTTGCGGCCGTCCACGATGACGTTTCCTGCCGACGGTACGACGAGGTTGTTGACGGTGCGGATCAGCGTCGACTTGCCCGCGCCGGAGAGGCCGACGATCACCACGAACTGGCCTCGAGGGATCTCGAGGCTCACGCCCTTGAGGGCCTTCAGGCCAGTCCTGTAAGTGACTTCGACGTCATCGAAGACGATGTGGGACACGGGCGAGCGTACAACGGAAAGGCGCAGCGGCGATAGCCACTGCGCCTCTCCGGGCGGGAAACTCCTTGTTCGGCCTCGCTGAGCGGGATAACCCCGCTGAGCGTGCCTCTTGCTGGAGGGAAAACCCTCGTGTCTTGCTGGTCGCTCAGCGCTGGAAGGTGCGCGAGACCTCGCGGACGATGTCGTATGCCGAAGCGTCGATCGGGGCGAACGCGGTCACGTTGAACAGCGTCTGGGTGAGCTGGCGGCCCTCTTCGGTGTTGGCGATGTCGATCAGCGCGTCGGCGATCTGCTGCTTCAGCGTCGAGTCGAGGCCGGCACGGACGACGGCGCCGTCGTTCGGGATGTAGTCGGAGTAGCCGAGGATGCAGACGACTTCCTTGACGTCCGGGTAGTCGGCTTCGATGGTCTCGCGGCCGTCGGAGCCGGGCGAGCCGCCGAAGGTCACGCTGACGTCGACGTCGCCGAGGTAGACGGCGAGGGCCGAGGCATCGTGCGAGCCCGTGAAGACCGAGGTCATCTCGGTGTCAGGGTTGATGCCGTGGGTGGTGGAGAGGGTGACGTAGGGGAACTGGTAGCCCGAGGCCGAGCCGGGGTCGACGAAGCCGATGGTGCGGCCGCGGAGCTGGCTGAACTCGGTGATGCCGCTGTCGCAGCGCACGTTGAACTGCGCGCGGTAGCTGGTGGCGCCCTGACGCACGGAGGCGAGGATGACCTCGGCGCCGTAGGCGTCGACGGCCTGCACGAGCGCAGCCGGACCGAAGAGGCCGATGTCGACGCGGCCCGTGCCCACCGCTTCCACCAGACCGACGAAGTTCGTGCTGACGAAGGTCTCGACCGGGATCAGCAGGCGCGAGGAGAGCATGTCGGCGATGGGGCCGAGGCTGTCGACGATGACGTTCGCCTCGCGGCTGGGGACCATGCCCAGCACCAGGCGCGAGGGGATGTCGCCGTCTTGCTGGGCGAAGCCGACGAACAGCGTGGCGGCGAGAACCACCGCTAGGACTGACTTGGTTAGACGCTTCACTTGTTCTCCTCCACGGGTAGCGAGTATCGCACCGGCGCAGGCACCTCGAGAGATCCCATTGAGAGATATCCCACACCTGAGCGCTGCGTGGCCAAGATTAGCACGGGCCAGAACCGCTCGGGCGGACGCTTCTGGAGCGATGGTTCAGCCTCGGCCTACCCCTCCAGCCCGCACCACGGCGGCCGCCAGCTCGAGGCTGGCGTCGACGAGCGGCACGGGGACGTCCTCGGACGACAGCACCAACGGCACCTCGGTGCAGCCCGCCACCAGCACGCCTGCGCCGCGTTCGATCAGGGCCGTGGCGATGGCGGCCATCTCGCCGGTAGCTGCCTCGCCCGTGTCCCCCGCCTTGATCCGGTAGAGCAGCGCCATGAACCGCTCGCGCAGCTCGCCCTCCGGCTCGATGGCGGAGAAGCCCTGCCGGCTCAGCGCGCTCCGGTAGAGGCCCGCGTCGAGCGTGCCTGCGGCCGCGAGCACCCCGACCCCGCCTCCGGCGGGCGCGTGGCGAGACACCGCGTCCACCGCCTCGTCGACGATGCTGATCAGCCTCAGCCCCGACGCCGCTTCGATCTCCGCCTGGTAGGCGTGGGCGGCGTTGCAGGCCATGGCGAGCACCTCGGCGCCCGCGGCCTTGAGCCGCAGCGCCTTGGCGACGAGCGCCGGCGCGCTCGACTCGCCCGCGCCGGCCACCGACGCGTTGCGGTTGGGCACCTCGGGGTCGGCGTCGATCACCAGCCTCACGTGGTCCTGATCCGCCGCCGCGCCCGCGGCCGCGGACAGCTCGACGACCTTGGCGTAGAGATCGACGGTCGCGGCCGGGCCGAGGCCACCGAGCACCCCGATCAGCGGACGGCGGCTCATGCGAGCGGGCTCATGGCGCCAGCCTCATGCCAGCAGCACGTCCTGGTACGCGTAGAGCGCCGGAGCGCCGCCGGTGTGGAGAAACACGACCCGCTCGTCGCGCCTGAACCGGCCCCGCCGCACCAGGTCGATGAGCCCAGCTGCGGCCTTGCCGGTGTAGACCGGATCGAGGAGTATCCCCTCCAGGCGGGCGAAGAGCCGGACGGCTTCGACCATCGAGTCGGTCGGCAGAGAGTAGCCCTCGCCCACGTAGCCGTCGTGGACGACCACGTCTTCCGGCGTCACAGGCACGCTCGAGCCCGCGAGTTCCGCCGTGCGCCTGGCAAGGTCCAAGATCTTGGCCTCCTGCGGCGCCTTCTCCGCCCTGACGCTGATGCCGGTGACCGGTATCCCTGAGCTCGAGCCCGTGAGTCCGGCGACGATGCCGGCGTGGGTGCCGCCGCTGCCGCTGGCCGTGACGAGGCTGTCTAGCGCCAGGCCCATCTCGTCCGCCTGCTGCAGCAGCTCCTGCGCGCACGCCACGTAGCCGAGGGCGCCGAGCGGGTTCGAGCCGCCGCCGGGGATCACGTAGGCGCTCCGCCCGGCGGCTGCGACCTCGTCGGCCTCGCGCTGCATCGCCGCGGCCAGGTCGGCGCCGCCCGGGACCGGCGTCAGCTTCTCGGCGCCTAGGAGGCGGTAGAGGAAGTTGTTGCCGGTCGCGCCCTCCCTGTAGCTGTCCGGCACGCGCTCCTCGAGCACCAGGCGGCAGGCGAGGCCCTCGTGGACGGCGGCGGCGAGCGTCAGCCGGCAATGGTTCGACTGCACCGCGCCGTTGGTGATGAGCGTGTCGGCGCCCTCGGCCAGCGCCGCGCCGACGAGGAACTCCAGCTTGCGGGTCTTGTTGCCGCCCGCGGCTAGGCCGAGCAGGTCATCGCGCTTGATCCACAGCTCGGGGCCGCCTAGGTGCTCGCTGAGCCGCGCGAGGGGCTCGAGTGGGGTGGGAGCGGCGGTGTAGCGCCGGCGTGGAAAACGGCTGAGTTGCAAGGTGGCCTCCCGTTCGACGACGATAGTAGCGCCAGAAGCCGCACAGTGGGCCGCCGGCGAGCGGTGCTATCGTTCCTCGCGTGTCAGGCGACCTAGCTGGCCCGAAAGGTGCGGC
Organism: uncultured bacterium; assembly: GCA_964473205.1. Lineage (GTDB taxonomy): Bacteria > Deinococcota > Deinococci > Deinococcales > Trueperaceae > CAYMRL01. The sequence goes on from CAYYOK010000092.1 coordinate 10,509, forward strand.
TGCGAGGGGTGAGGTATGAGCGAGTCGAGCGTGTTGGCCGATGCGGCCTTTGGCCTCGACGTTGGAGTCCGCAGCGCGGCTCACGGCGGCCTGGAGCGCAACCCCGGCATGCCGTTGGAGCTCGACTGGGTGCAGGGTGCCCGCGTCAACCGCAGCGCCGTGGAGCGCCGCGCCGCCACCCTGACGACGCGCCGCAGCGTCAAGAAGGACTGGCAGGCCGCTTGGCTGCTCAAGGCCATCACCGTCATGGACCTGACCACGCTGGCCGGAGACGACACCGCCGGGCGCGTGAGGCGCCTGTGCGCCAAGGCCGTGCGGCCCGTCAGGGACGACCTGCTCGAGGCTCTGGGCGTGTCCGACCTCGGCATCAAGGTCGCGGCCGTGTGCGTCTATCACGAGATGGTGCCGCCCGCCGTCGAGGCCCTGCGCGGCAGCGGCGTGCCGGTGGCGGCCGTATCCACCGGCTTCCCGGCCGGCCTCTCGCCGCTATCTACGCGCATCGAGGAGATCCGCCGCTCGGTCGCGGCCGGAGCCCAGGAGATCGACATCGTCATCTCGCGCCGCCACGCCCTCACACAGGACTGGCAGGCGCTGTACGACGAGGTGAAGGCGTTCCGCGAGGCGTGCGGCGACGCGCACCTCAAGGCGATCCTCGCCACGGGCGAGCTCGGCACGCTGCGCAACGTCATGCGCGCCAGCCTGGTCGCGATGATGGCGGGCGCCGACTTCATCAAGACCTCGACCGGCAAGGAGACGGAGAACGCGACTCTGCCGGTCAGCCTGGTGATGGTGAGGGCCATCCGCGCCTACTTCGAGCGCACCGGCTACCTCGTCGGCTTCAAACCGGCGGGCGGCCTGCGCAGCGCCAAGGACGCGCTGGCCTGGCTGATCCTGATGAAAGAGGAGCTCGGGAGGCGCTGGCTCGAGCCCGACCTGCTGCGCTTCGGCGCCAGCTCGCTGCTCGGCGACATCGAGCGGCAGCTCGAGCATCACGTGACAGGCAGGTACTCCGCCTCGTACCGCCACCCACTCGCATGAGTGGGCCTGCTCGCATGAGCGGTTTCATATCCCGCCGCCATCCGCGCGCGCCGCGTCCCTGTCCCTCGAACCGGAGCCGAGCATGAGCATCAAGGAGATCTTCAGCAGCATGGAGTACGGGCCGGCTCCCGAGGCCGCCGACGTCGCCGAGGCCTGGCTGGACCGCTTCGGCCGCCGCTTCGGTCACTTCGTCGACGGGCGCTTCACCAAGCCGTCCGCCGGGGCCACCTTCGCCACCTACCACCCCGGCGACGGGCGCGAGCTGGCGCAGGTCGCGCAGGGCGACGCCAAGGACGTCGACCGCGCCGTCAAGGCCGCCAGGAAGGCGCTGCCGGCCTGGCGCGACTTGGGTGGGCACGCTAGAGCCCGCTACCTCTACGCTCTGGCGCGCCACGTCCAGAAGCATGCCCGCCTGCTTGCCGTCCTCGAGTCGCTAGACAACGGCAAGCCGATCCGCGAGACCCGCGACATCGACGTGCCGCTCGTCGCGCGGCACTTCTACCACCACGCCGGCTGGGCGCAGCTGCTCGACACCGAGTTCGCCGGCTACCGTGGCGTCGGCGTCTGCGGCCAGGTCATCCCCTGGAACTTCCCGCTGCTGATGCTCGCCTGGAAGGTCGCTCCCGCTCTGGCCGCCGGCAACACCGTCGTGCTCAAGCCCGCCGAGTTCACGTCGCTGACGGCGCTGGCCTTCGCCGAGCTGGCTGCCGAGGTCGGACTGCCGCCCGGCGTGCTCAACATCGTCACGGGCGACGGCGCCACCGGCGCCGCGCTGGTCGGTCACGACGGCCTCGACAAGGTCGCGTTCACCGGCTCGACCGAGGTGGGGCGCGCCATCCGCCAGGCGACGGCCGGACGCGGGCTCAAGCTCTCGCTCGAGCTCGGAGGCAAGTCGCCCTTCATCGTGTTCGACGACGCCGACCTCGACAGCGCTGTCGAGGGCGTCGTCGACGCCATCTGGTTCAACCAGGGCCAGGTCTGCTGCGCCGGCAGCCGCTTGCTGGTGCAGGAGAGCGTGGCTGCCAAGGTCGAGCACAAGCTGCGCGAGCGCATGGAGTCATTGCGCGAGGGGCCGTCCCTCGACAAGGGCATCGACATCGGGGCGATCATCGCGCCGGTGCAGCTCTCGAAGATCGAGCGCCTGGTCGAGCAGGGCAAGGCCGAGGGCGCTCACTGCTACCAGCCGAGCTGGTCGGCTCCCAAGGACGGCTGGTACTACCCGCCGACTCTCTTCACCAACGTCGCGCCCGCTGCGACCATCGCGCAGGAGGAGATCTTCGGGCCCGTCATCGTCAGCATGACGTTCCGGACGCCCGCGGAGGCCGTCGAGCTCGCCAACGACAGCCGTTACGGGCTGGCCGCCAGCGTCTGGACCGAGAACGTGAACCTCGCCCTCGACATCGCGCCGCAGCTCAAGGCTGGGGTCGTGTGGGTCAACTGCACCAACCAGTTCGACTCCGCTGCCGGCTTCGGCGGCTACAAGGAGAGCGGCTTCGGTCGCGAGGGCGGCCGCGAGGGCATGTACGAGTACCTCGTGCCGGTGTGGGAGGCGGAGCTGCCGAAGTACTCCGCTGATGAGCTGGTGGCGCTGGCCGGAGGCGACGACTTGGACGCCGGCTTGCGGGGAGCCGACAGCCCGGGCGGCATGCCGGGCATAGACCGCACGCCGAAGCTCTACATCGGCGGAGCCCAGAAGCGTCCCGACGGCAACTACAGCTACCCGGTGCTCGGCGCCGACGGCGCACGTGTGGGCGAGGCGCCGCTCGGCAACCGCAAGGACGTCCGCGACGCCGTCGAGGCCGCGGTCAAGTCCACGAGCTGGACGAAGGCGACGGCGCACGGCCGCGCCCAGGTGCTCTTCTACCTGGCCGAGAACCTGGCGCTGCGCGCACCCGAGTTCGAGAGCCGCCTGAGGGCGTTGACGGGAGCCTCGCGCCGCGCCGCGGCCCGCGAGGTCGAGGCCAGCGTGGCGAGGCTCTTCACCTACGCCTCGTACGCCGACAAGTACGACGGCGCGGTGCATCCGACGCCGATGCGCAACGTGACCCTGGCGATGAACGAGCCGTGGGGCGTCTTGGGCGTCGTCTGCCCCGACGACGCGCCGCTGCTGGCGTTCGTGTCGCTGGTGGCGCCGGCGCTGGCGATGGGCAACCGCGTCGTGGCTGTGCCGTCGGCGCG
>CAYYOK010000093.1:0-13562 GCA_964473205.1 uncultured bacterium
CCAGATGGCGATCCACGTGCCGCTGTTCGTCTACGCGCAGGCCGAGGCCAGGCTCCAGATGCTGTCGAGCCACAACCTCCTCAGCCCGGCGCACGGCAACCCCAACGTTCAGGCCGCGCGCGACATCATCCTCGGCCTCTACGTGCTGACGCAGGTCTACACCGGCAAGCGCGGGGCCGGCCGGGAGTTCGCCGACGAGAAGGCGGCGCTCGACGCGTTCGCCGCGGGCGAGCTCGACCTGAACTCGCCGATCGTCGTCAACGGCGAGGACACCAGCGCCGGACGCCTGCGCTACCGCTTCGGCAACGTCGACGAGGCGCTGCTGGCGGTCGAGCGCGGCACGATCGACATGCAAGACGTCGTCACCGTGCGCATCGACGGCAAGCTCGAGAAGACCAGCCCCGGCCGCATGCTGTTCGCGCGCATGGTGCGCGAGACCGTCGCCAAGGGCGGTGAGGTGCCGCCCGAGCTGCTGCGTTACGACACCGTCTACGAGCGCGGCGCGCTCCGCGACCTGGTGCTCGAGAGCTTCAAGCACCTCGGCATCGACCGCACGGCGGCGCTCCTCGATGGCCTCAAGCAGTACGGCTTCGAGCTCTCCTCGACCAGCGGCATCACCATCGGCATCGACGACGTCGCGATCCCGCCGAAGAAGCAGGAGCTGCTCGCCGACGCGCAGCAGAAGCTCGACCGCATCAACGCCGCCTTCGACCGCGGCTTCGTCACCGAGGGCGAGCGCTTCCAGCAGACGGTCAAGCTGTGGAACGACACCACCGAGCACGTCAAGGACGCCGTGTTCGAGAACTTCCAGCAGAACATGCCGTTCAACCCGCTGTTCGTCATGGCGCAGTCCGGCGCCAGAGGCAACCCGCAGCAGATGAAGCAGCTCGCCGGCATGCGCGGCCTGATGGCCAAGCCGTCGGGGGAGACCTTCCACCTGCCGATCCGCGCGAACTTCCGCGAGGGCCTCGACGTTCTCGAGTACTTCATCTCGACGCACGGCGCCCGTAAGGGCGGCGCCGACACCGCGCTGCGCACCGCCGACTCCGGCTACCTGACGCGCAAGCTCGTCGACGTGGCCCACGAGGTAGTGGTGCGCGAGGACGACTGCGGCACCGCCGGCTTCCAGGCCGTCCCGCTCTACGGCGCCGACGGCCGCCAGCGCCCGCGCAGCCAGCTCGACATGAGCCTCTACGGCCGCACCCTGGCTCAGGACCTCGAGCTCGGCGACCTCAGCCTCAGCGCAGGCGTTCTGCTCTACAAGGAGGACGTCGAGGCCATCGCCACGCGCCTCAAGGAGCACCCCGAGCTGCGCGAGATCGAGGTGCGCAGCCCGCTCAACTGCCAGACCCGCTCCGGCGTGTGCAAGGCCTGCTACGGGCTCGACATGTCGCTGATGCGCGAGGTCAGCCTCGGCGAGGCGGTTGGCGTCATCGCGGCCGAGTCGATCGGCGAGCCGGGCACGCAGCTCACGATGCGCACCTTCCACACCGGTGGCATCGCGACCGGCGCCGACATCACCCAGGGTCTGCCGCGCGTCATCGAGCTGGTCGACGCCCGCAAGCCCAAGGTCAGGGCGATCATCTCCGAGCTCGACGGCATCGTCTCGCTCGAGCAGGACGACGAGAAGGTCAAGATCACCGTCGCCTCGCAGGATGGAGCCTTCGTCAAGACCTACAAGGTCGACGGCAACCTGCGTCTCACCGTCCGCGACGGCGACCACGTCAACGCCGGCGACCCGCTCAGCCGCGGCAGCATCGACCCGCACGACCTGCTCAACACCAAGGGCTCCGACGCGGCCCAGGCCTACCTCGTCGACGAGGTCCAGAAGGTCTACCGCGGCCAGGGCGTGAGCGTGCACGACAAGCACATCGAGGTCATCGTGCGCCAGATGCTCAAGTACGCCGAGATCAAGGAGCCGGGCGACAGCACCTTCCTCGAAGGCCAGACCGTCGAACGCTTCGATGTCGAGCAGCAGAACGAGGCGCTCGAGGCGGCGGGCAAGCGCCCCGCCACCTGGGAGCCGCGCCTGCTCGGCATCACCAAGGCCGCGCTCATCACCAAGAGCTGGCTGTCGGCCGCGTCCTTCCAGCACACCACCCACGTGCTGACCGAGGCCGCGCTGGCGGGCAAGGTCGACGACCTCGTCGGCCTCAAGGAGAACGTGATCCTGGGCCGCCTGGTTCCGGCCGGCACCGGGCTCGACGAGATCCGCCGCACCCGCGTCGCGGACGAGCGCTCGCTCGAGAAGCTCGAGAAGGTGGAGGTCACCGCCGAGGTGGCCGTCCCAGCGCGCCCGCTCGGCGATCAGCCAGCCGCGGCCAGGCCAGAAGCCTAGTCGCTGCTGGGCAAGACCAACCAGATGTCGCAAGCGACGAGCACGCGAGGCATGAACGCCGACCGCGTGCTCGTCGCTTTCGATCCGGGTAGGAACGTCGGCGTCGCCTACGTCAGCGAGGCCGGCAGCCTCCTGGCCAGCGCCGTCGTGACCGTCGGAGACCTACCCGGCCTCGACCTGCCGGCCGGTGCGGTCGTGCTCGTAGGAGCCGGCACCGGGCGTCGCGACGTGCTGGCGGCGCTCGCGGCGAGGGGTCTCGAAGCCGTGCTGGTAGACGAGCGCTCGACCACCCTCGACGCCCGCGCCCTCTACTTCCGCGACAACCCGCCCCGCGGCCTCGCCCGGCTCGTGCCTACGGGGATGCGCTACCCGCCGCGCGACATCGACGACTACGCGGCTTACGCCATAGCGCTGCGCTGGCTGGCCAAAGAGAGCGGCTGAGCGCCCCCGTGGTTCGGGCACGCCCAGCCGCGCGGTTCCAGCTTCGATTGGGAGCTTAGTTCAGCTCGTCTTCGTCCCCGGCGTCCATCAACGCCCTGGCCTCCGAGGTCGAGACGCCGAGCACGGCGCTGATCTCGCCGGCGAGCAGACGCAGGGCGCGGCGGTACGCCTGGCGGTCGAGGTCGGGAAGGCCGCGCTCGAGGTCCCAGCGGCGCAGCTCGCTCGCGAGCGTGGCGATCTGGTAAGGGTCCCCGCTGGTGAGCAGGTCGGTGACCTTGCGGTGGCGGGCGGCCCACTGCTTGGGCAGGGTGATGCGGCCGTTGCTGAGCCGCTCGAGCACGCTCTGCACCTCGTCGCGGGTGAGCGCTGGGCGCAGGCCGGTGCCGTGCGGTGCGCTGACGGGCACGTAAGCACGCGAAGTCCCGTTGGGGAACTCGACCTGGTAGTACTTCTGGTCTCTGCCGGCCACGTTCCTCGTGGTCGTGCCCGACACGATGCCTACCCCGTACGGAGGCAGTACGACCTGGTCGCCGTTCTTGAACGTCTTCGCTTGCTCTTTCAACGCACCCGCTCCCTTCGAAACAAACAGGCAAGGCGCTGCCTCGCCAGATGCGACGGCTCTAGTTAAGTAGTTTTGCTTTGCGCTGCCGAGGAGACCGGATCGGGATCTGAAGATGAAGAGACCGGCTCCCTCACGTGACACATGGTAGCAGAGTTCGTGAGGAATTGCACGCACTCGGAAGACCGTCCCGGCGCCGATCCTGCTCGTGTGGACGGCCTTTCTCTCATGAGAGCGCTAGCCGTCTGCACGGTGCGCCGCCGCCCCGGGTCGGCGGCCTGAGACTCCGCTTCGCACTGCCACCACCAAGCCGGCGAGTACGATCACGCCGCCGATCAGCGTCGTAGAACCGGGCAACTCACCGAAAATCAGCACCGCAAGTATCCCTGAACCGATCGGTTCAGCCAGAGTAGCCGTGGCAACCAGCGCCGTATCGAGATGTCGTGAGGCGTAGTTCAGCCCCGTATGGCCTATCAGCTGGGGAACCAGGGCCAGCAGGGCTATCCAGGCGTAGCTGCTCGGAGAGTAGCCGAAGTAGGGCTGCGAGAACAGGGCCGGCAGCGGCAGCAGCACCAGGGCGGCGAGCGCATAAGCGGTACCGACGTAGGCGTCGAGCGCCACGCCCGACCTCTGCACCGCCCTCCCGAGGTTCAGGTAGCCCGCAGCCGCGATAGCGCCGACCAGCGCCAGCGCGTTGCCGAGCGTACGCTCCTCGCCACCGCCGCCTCCGAGCGCCAAGACCGTGGCTCCGACCACGGCCACGGCGGCCCCGACCACCACACCCACCCGCGGCGGCTCCTTGGCGAACAGCCAGGAGAAGAGCGCGGCCCACAGCGGCGCCGTCGCCACCAAGGTCACGCTCGCCGCCACCGAGGTCAGCGACAAGGACGTGATCCAGCTCGCGAAGTGGACCGCCAGCAGGAACGCGGCCCCGGCCGTCAACGCCAGGTTGCGGCCGCGGATCCGGCTGCGCCTGAGCGCGCGGTAGGTGAACGGCGCCAGCACCAGCCCGGCGAGCGCCATGCGGTAGAACGCCACCACCGTGCCGGGTGCGTCCGCCAGGCGGACGAAGACCGCGGCGAACGAGACAGCCGCTACGGCGAGAGCCAGCACCGCCAACGGCCCCGGCCGCCGAGCCGGCGCAGCGTCTTCGTGTCCGATGCCGCCGGCGCGAGACATGGCTGGGATGCTACCCCGACCGAGCTCGGCGGCTAGCCGACGCGGCGTCCGCGCGCGTCGCTGAGACTGGGCGGGCGTCGCGCCCGGCCAGAGCATAGAATCTGCGAATGTCACGCTCGGCACCTGACACGTCCACCGGGCGGGAGCCTTTCGTGTGGGGCGTGTCGACGTCGGCCTTCCAGATCGAGGGCGCCGCGGCCGAGGGCGGCAAGGGACCGAGCATCTGGGACGCCTTCGCCAGTCTGCCCGACAACATCGCCGACGGGACCGACGCCAGGGTGGCGACCGACCACCTCAACCGCTTCCGGGAGGACGTGCGCCTCCTCGCCGATCTCGGCATCGGGGCCTACCGCTTCTCGGTCTCGTGGCCGCGGGTGATGCCCAGCGGCAAGGGGCGGCTGGAGCAGCGCGGCGTCGACTTCTACCTCAGGCTCATCGAGGCGCTCTGCGCCGCAGGCGTCGAGCCGTGGGTCTGTCTCTACCACTGGGACCTGCCGCTGGCGCTGCAGGAGCGCGGCGGCTGGCCCCGGCGCGACACCGCGCTCTACTACGCCGACTACGTCGAGCGGATGGCTCACGCCCTCGGCTCGAGCGTCGGGCGCTATTTCGCGATGAACGAGCCCAACGTGCACGCGCTGCTCGGCCACGTCGCCGGGATCCACGCTCCCGGCCTTCGCGACCTCGGGGCCGGCCTCGCCGCCGTCCACCACCTCAACCTCGCGACGGGCCTAGGGATCGAGCGCCTGCGCGCGGAGCGGCCGGAGGCGCAGCTCGGGACGATACTGAACCTGCAAGGCTTCGCTCCCGCGAAGGACGGCGAGGAGCACGAGGCGGCCGCCGAGTTCGCCGACGTCGCCTTCAACCGCGCGTTCTTGGACCCTCTGCTGAACGGCCACTACCCTGAGCCGCTCGCGGGCATGCTCGAGGCGCACGTGGAAGGCGGCGACCTCGACGTGTGCCGAGCTCCGATCGACATGCTGGGCGTCAACCACTACACCCGGCTGTGGGTCGTAGCCGACGAGTCCTCGCCCGCCGGCGTGAGGCTGGTTGACCCGCCGGCCGGCTCGCCGGTGACGGCGATGGGTTGGGAGGTCGCGCCCGCCGCGCTGACGGAGGTGCTGACGCGCCTCCGGCGCGACTATGGCAACCCGCCCGTCTGCCTGACGGAGAACGGCGCCGCTTACGCCGACACTCGGCGATCCGCGGACGGAGCGCTGGAAGACTTAGGACGCGGGCGCTACCTGCGCTCCTACCTCGCGGCCGCCGCGGAGGCGTGGCGAGAGGGCTGCGACCTGCGCGGCTACTTCGTGTGGACGCTGGTGGACAACTTCGAGTGGGCGGACGGCTTCAGCCGCCGCTTCGGGCTCGTCGAGCTGGTGCCCGGCACGCTCGAGCGCGTGCCGAAACGCTCCTACTACGACTACCAGAGCATCGTGCGCTCAGGCGCCTGGCCGGTCGCGCCTGGCGATCACGACGGCTAAGGCCGCCCAGCCGACGATCATCGCGCTGCCGCCCAGCGGGGCGGTGGCTCCGAACGCGCCGACACCCGTGGCGACGAGCAGGTAGAGACTCAGGCAGAAGACCGCCGCGCCGCCCAGCAGCAGCGCCGCCGGCAGCCGCAGCCTGCCGCTGCCGCCGTCGAGCGCCGCGACCGCGAGCAGGCCCAGCCCGTGCACCAACTGGTAGAGCACGCCGGTCTCGAAGGTAGCCAGGCGCTCGGGCGTGAGCAGCGGCTCGAGGGCGTGAGCGCCGAAGGCGCCTAGCGCCACCGCGCTGCCGGCCAGCAGGGCGCCGGCGACACCCATCCAGCGACCCCTGACCGACGCGGCCTCGACCACTCGCGCGGCTGGCTCGCTCACGACGCGGCCGCCAGCCTCGCGCTGGGTTCGTGCTCGCTGCCGGCGCTCGCGTCCCTCACGCGGCCGTCGAACAGCTGGATCACCTCGTCGGACGCGCCGGCCACGCGCGGGTCGTGCGTGACGATGATGACGGTCCTGCCGTCGGCGGCGACGGCGCGCAGGGCCGCTATGACCGCGTCGCCGCTGCGGCTGTCGAGGTTGCCGGTGGGCTCGTCGGCCATCACGACCTTCGGATCGTTGGCGAGGGCGCGCGCCAGCGCCACTCGTTGGCGCTCGCCGCCCGACAGGCGAGTGGGCAGATGATGCGCCCTGTGCGCGACCGCGAAACGCTCGAGCAGCTCCAGGGCGCGGTCCTTGCGCTCCTTCGGCGCTACGCCGGCGAGGCCGAGCGGGAACTCGACGTTCTGCGCCGCGCTGAGCACGTTGACGAGGTTGTAGGACTGGAAGACGAAGCCGAAGCTCGTCAGGCGCAGCTCGCAGCGCTCGCTCTCGCTCAGGTGGGCGAGGCTGGCGCCGTCGAGCCTCACCTCGCCGCTCGTGGGCACGTCGAACTGAGCCAGCAGGTTGAGGAGCGTCGACTTGCCCGAGCCGGAAGGGCCGACTATGGCGGTGACGCTGCCGGAGCGGAAGCTGGCGCTCACGTCGCTCAGAGCCGTGACGCGGTTGCCGCCGTCGACGTAGGCCTTGCTCAGGGAGACGGCTTGCAGCACCTGTAGATGCTAACCCGCCGAGTACGGCCTGGCCCCCGGCGATCCCACCGGCCGGTGTCGCCGAATCGGCCTGCCACAGGCGCTGGGTCGGATGGGACCTAGCGTCCGCCGGAGCTGCCTCCGCCGCCCCCGCCGCCTCCGCCGCCTGACGAGGAGCCGCCGGACGACGCCGAGGCCGAGGCGGAGGAGAGAGCGCTGCTGAGCGAGGAGACGCTCGAGGTCAGGCTGCTGAGGCTCGAGAAGGTCCCGCTGCCGCCCATCCAGTGGCCGCGGCTGACCATCGTCGCCTCGTCGACGCCGGCGAGCGGTGCCGCCCGCCGGATCTCGCGCAGGTACTTCTCGGCCACGCCGAGGGCCGCGGCGTAGACGAAGTAGCGGTCCCACAGGTTGAAGAAGTCGGGCGGGGCGTCCTTCATCAGGGTGTAGTCGGTCAAGGTGCGCTTGAAGCCCTGCCAGCCGTACACCTCGGTCGCGATGTCGTCGCGCCAGCGCGGCAGCCCGGTGCTGGCGAAGATGACGACGATAACGGCGACGACTCCGCCCGCGATGAACAGGCCGCGCGCCTCGCCGGCCAGGAAGACCGCCAGCACGCCGCATGCCACCGCGACCAGCAGCCCGCGCCTGACCCACCGGTTGGTGGTGCGCATGCTGTCGGCGTCCACCAGCGCGCCTCCGCGCTGCCGCTCGAGCCAGGACCTGACGCTCTTGGCCCACGGCGGCATGAACGATGCCGCCCTGCTCTGCGAGTACTGCTTCAGCTCGTCGAACTCCAGGAAGCTGGGGTCCTTGCCGCGGCCGACCTTCGCCGCGCCCTTGAGGTAGTTGAGCACCGCGACCTCGAACGGCAACAGGCCGTCGGTGCTCTTCTGCAGGTCGAGCTGCATGTTGATCTTCTTGCCCTTGGGCCTGAACTCGGCGTAGCCCTGCCTGGCGAGGTCCATGATCGTGGCGTGCATGGCGCTGCCCATGCCCGATTGGCTGAAGCGCTGCATCTGCAGCGCGGTCACGGCGGCGGGCGGGAGGTCGGAAGGGGGCTCGAAGGGATAGAGCATGCCGTCGCTCTTGGGCTCGCGGCCGGTCCGGCGGTAGGCGCGCGCCACGCCGCCGGTCAGCGTGCCGATGCCGCCGAGCGCGAGCAGGCCCCAGAGCGGGCTGCGTCTGATGCGCGAGGTCGTCGCCAGGCGCAGGTCCAGCCCGGCGACGCGCGCCTCGTCCTCCAGGATCTTCTGGTGGCCGGGCTCGGTTCCCTCGATCTCGAAGAGGTCGGGGTCCATCATGTAGCGGATCTCGACGCCGTTGAAGCGCGGTATGCGCTGGAACGAGACGTCGAGCCGGCTGCGGTCGGCGCTGAGCGTGACGACGGGCCGTTCGGCGTTCCCGCGGGTGTGCACGTAGGCGTCGAAGGGCTCGGCCATCCGGCCGGGCGCGCGCACGCTCAGCCGGTAGCCGATGATCGTCGGGTGGTCGAGCTCGACGAGGTTCCAGTACCACTCGACGACGTCGGTGTAGGCCTTGACGCTGCCGTGGAGCACGTAGTCGAAGCGCACCCTGCGCTCGGAGATGCGCCTGTCGTTGCGCACGACCAGCTCGACGCCGTTGCGGCGGCCGTCGACCTCGCACGTCTGCCGGTAGATCGACCAGTTGGGGCCGGATCCGAGCGCGCCGGAGCTGTCCAGATAGGTCACCGATACCCGCAGCTCGGAGGAGAGCACGGGCGGCGTCAGGTCGAGGCAGATGAAGGCCTCGCCGAAGTCCTCGTTGGTCCAGAGCGTGCGCGTGTCGCTGACGTACACGTCGCCGTTAGGCCGGATCTCGACCTCTTGGACGACGTCGCGCCACTGGTAGGTCTGGGCTTGCGCGCTCGCGGCCAGCAGCAGCCACGAGCACAGGACGAGGAGGGCGAGCGGGCGGGGCGCGCGGCGGCCGCTTAGGTGCATGCTGCCGATGGTAGCCGAAGCGAGGTCCGGGCGAGGGGAAAAGGCCGCTAGCCGCGAAGCGCTACTCGCGCGCCACGGCCGTCGCGATCGGGATGCGCGCCGCTCTGGAGGCGGGCAGCAGCCCGGCCAGCAGCCCGACGAGGAAAGCCACCCCGACCGCGAACAGCAGCAGCCTGGGCGTCACGGCCGACACCGCCAGGCCGATGTAGTCGACGGCGATCCGGTTGAGAAGGCGCGAGCCGAGGAACCCGACGACCAAGCCCAAAGCGGCTCCTGCCAGCGACAGCGCGAGCGACTCGACGACGACGAGCTGGAACAAGAAGCGCGGCTTGGCACCGACCGCCCTCACCACCCCGAACTCCTTGGTGCGCTCGAACACGCTCATCATCATCGTGTTCGCGACGGCGATCGCCCCTACGAGCAGCGCGATGGCGCTGATGCCGAGGCGGATGAAGTCGGAGATGCGCAGGCTGTCGCCGACCACCTCGACCATGCTCGAGGCGGTCCTGGCCCCGAGCTCGGGGTAGGCCGCGTTGATCGCGGCGGCCGTCGCCTCGGCGGCCAGCGGGTCGACCAGGTCGATGACGATCGAGCTGAGGCGGTCGTGGACGTCGGTCGCCCGCTGCAAGGAGCTGAGGGGCACGACGATCAGGTTGTCGACCAGGCCGCCCCCGCCATCGATGAGCCCGACGACCTCGAGCGAAGCCGAGGGGTTGAGGCGCAAGACGGAGCCCTCCGAGAGACCGGAGCGGCTGGCGACCGAGGCGCCGACGAGCGCCACGTACGCTCCCTCGTCCTCCGTGCTCAGGCGCCGGCCCGAGAGGAGCCGGGTAGTGCCGAAGAGGTCGTCCAGCTCGGTGTCGAGGGGCACGCCGTGGAACACGAACGATTGGCCGGGGGTGAGGCCGCCGCGCAGGTAGGTGTAGAACGGGGTGACGGCGCGCAGCCCGAACTCGCCGGCGCGCGACCTCAGCTCGCTCAGGTACTCGATCGGCAGGTCGGCGCTGGGCAGCAGGTCGTAGTAGTCCGCCCCGTAGGTCACCTGCAGGTCGGGGCCGAAGCGCGAGAGCTGGTCAGCGAAGGTCTTGCGCAGCCCCTCGCCGATCGACATGAACACGACCGTCGACGCGACCGCGACGGCGATGCCGAGGGCCGTCAGCAGCGTCCTCAGCGGACGGTGGCGCAGCGAGGCCGTGGCGAGGTTCCAGTGCACTGCTAGGTGTCAGACGCCCGCGGCGAAGGGTCCAGCGGCCGTCACTGGGCTGCGAACGCCCGGCCGACGACGGCTCCCGCGGAGCCCATGACGCCGAGCACGCTGTCGCCGAGGGTGACCTCTATGCCGGCGGCGTTGCCGACGTGGACGTAGACCGGGAGATCGAACACGAACGACTCGCCGGGCTCGGCGGTCCGGTAGACGAGGCGCTCGCCTCCCATGCGCGTGGTGCCGCGGTAGACCTCGAGCCAGGTGCTCGCGCGGATCGCCAACGCGACCTGACCGGCGCCCGCGGCCGGGCCGGCGGTCTCGGTCTGGGTGGCGCCTGGAGCCTCGACGACGCTCTGGGCCGCGAGCTCGACGTGCAGGGTCTGAGGCTCGAGCAGGTCGACGCTCTGAGTGAGGGGCTGGTAGCCGTCGAGGCTGACGCTCAGCACGCGCCCGGCGCGCGCGGTGACGGGTGCGTCGAAGATGGGGGTGACGCCGGGCAACACGAACCCGTCGATGCTCACCCTGGCTCCGGGGGGCGCGCTGGTGACGCTCACCAGGATCGTGACCGGATCCGCGGTGCCCGTGCCGGCATCGGTCGGCACGACGCCAGGGACGGTGGCCGGCAGCGCGTTCTGGCCCGCGTTCGTTCCACCCGTCGCGGCCGGCGGGGGAGTCGTCTGGTTGGCGCGAGGGGTCGTGGGGCGGAACAGCAGGCTGTTGAAGCCCCACACGGCGAGCGCGACCAGCCCGGCCACGAGCACGAGCGTAGGCACGAGTGGTCCCAACCGCGGCAGGCCGCCGCCGGCGCGCTGCTTGCGCTTGGCGCGCGGAGGCGGGTCGCCGCGCCGCTCCTGCTCGAGCTTCATCTCCAAGGTGGAGAGCCCGCCGGCGCGCTTGCGCTCCGACTGGTAGGCGGAGATCGCGTGGTCGGGGGAGATCCCGACGGCCTGAGCGAAGAGCCGCACGAAGTTGCGGGTGTAGACGTCCTCGGGCAGGTCCTTGTAGCGGCCCTCCTCGAGCGCGGCCAGGTACTCGCGGCGCACGTGGGTGAGCCCGGCCACCTCCGAGAGCTCCAGGCCCTTCTCGATGCGAGCCGCCCTGAGGCTGGCGCCGAGGTCCCCCGGCTGGGCGTCGCCGGCGATGCCGATGTGTCCGGGGCCGCTCATCGCGCTGCTCCTCCGGCAGAAGCCAGCACGGGCGCGGGTCCACGCTCGCTGGCCAGGCGCGAGTACTCGGCGGCCACCTGCGCCGCCAAGGCCGCGTTCTCCCTCAGCAGGCGCGTGTTGACCTCGACGGTGACGCCGTTCGACACCTCGGCCAAGGCGCCGAGCAGGTAGGGCGTCGATTCCGCGCCCGAGACCCCGTCGCGCTGCAGCCCTGCCTCGGCTTCCGCCAGGTAGGCCGAGAACTGCTCTCGCGTCAGCCCTGCGCTGACCGGGTTGCTCAGCACCACCGCTGCGGCGAGGCCGAGCCGGCGCTGGGTGGCGAGCACGCGCGCGGCCGCGGCGGGCGAGTCCGCTCGCGCGCTCAGCCTCAGGTCGGTGGCCGGCATCAGGAACCCGGCGAGGGTGTCGCTACGGTAGCCGACGACCGGCACGCCGGCGGTCTCGAGGCGCTCGAGCGTGGCGCGAACGTCCAGGATGCTCTTGGGCCCGGCGCACACGGTCAGCACCGGATGCCGGGCGAGCGCGGCGAGATCGGCCGACTCGTCGTAGGCCGCGAAGTGAACGCCGCCGATGCCGCCGGTGGCGAACACGGCGATGCCGGCGAGGTCGGCAGCCAGCAGCGTGGTGGCGACGGTGGTGCCGGCGTCCCGGCCGGCTGCCATCACCGCCGCTAAGTTCCAGGTCGACGCCTTGTCGGCGCTGACGGAGGCGAGGTAGGACAGCTCGTCGTCGGTGAGGCCGACGACCAGCTCGCCGCGCAGCACTCCGATGGTCGCGGGCAACGCTCCGTTGGCCCGCACCACAGCTTCCAGCGCGCGGCCGGCGGCCAGGTTCTCGGGTCGGGGCAGCCCGTGGGTGATCAGCGTCGACTCGAGCGCGACCACCGGGCTGCCGTCGGCGACGGCAGCCGCGACGGCGGTTGAGATCCTGATTGGCGTGGCCCTGCTCACGGCTGTCATCTTACTCCGGTGTGCTCCGGCGGCGTGCTCCGGGGTGCGCTTCGGCCCGGCTCTGCCCGCGCAGCACGCGTGGTTCGCCGGTACGCGCCGCGGCCTGCCGAGCGGGTCGTGATAGCATCCGGCCGTGGAGATCCCCGACCTCTCCGCGGCCTTGCCGTGGGTGCAGCAGCTCACCTTCGGCGCCGTGGCCGGTTTCGTGGCGGGCTACGCGCTGAAGAAGATCGGCAAGCTGGCGGCGATCTTCGTCGGGATCGTGTTCGTCGTCATCCAGCTCCTCGCCTGGACGGGGTTCCTGAGCGTCAACTGGGGCGTGGTGCAGGAGGCCGTCGACCCGCTGCTGAACACAGAGTCCCTCGACTCGGCTTGGAGCGGCCTGCTGCGGGTGCTGACCTACAACATCCCCTTCGCCGCCGCGTTCGTGCCGGCGTTCGTGTGGGGCGTGAAGCGCGGCTGAGCCTAAACCAGACCGCGCGCGCGTTGTGCAAGAACCTGAGCGTGGTCGACTAAAGGACTTTGACAAGACGCTGCTTGACGGAGCCGAGCCGGTCTAGGTAACATGCGCGGTGGTTGGCACTCCGGCATGCCGAGTGCCAAGAAGACAATCCCCAACTCAAGGTGGAGGAACCCATGGCAGGTACTCAGCTAAGCCTCAAGCCGCTTGGTGACAAGGTCATCATCGAGGTGATCGAGGAGCCGCAGACCACCGCAAGCGGACTCGTGCTGCCCGACACGGCCAAGGAGAAGAGCCAGCGCGGCAAGGTGCTCGCCGTCGGCGCAGGGAAGGTCATGGAGAACGGCAACCGCGAGCCGATGGAAGTCAAGGTCGGCGACACGGTCGTCTTCGCCAAGTACGGCGGCACCGAGGTCGACGTCAGCGGCAAGCAGCTGATGATCCTCAGCCAGCGCGACATCCACGCCATCGTCGAGTAACGAGACACGAGAACCGAGGAACTGGAGAGTTTATGGCTAAGGATCTGGTCTTCAAAGAAAAGGCCCGCAGGGGTCTGGAGCGCGGTGTCAACACCGTCGCCAACGCGGTCAAGGTCACGCTGGGCCCGAAGGGCCGCAACGTGGTCCTCGAGAAGAAGTTCGGTGGCCCGACGATCACCAAGGACGGCGTCACCGTCGCCAAGGACATCGAGCTGCCCGATCCGATCGAGAACATCGGCGCCAAGCTGCTGATCGAGATCGCCAGCAAGACCAACGAGAT
>CAYYOK010000094.1:0-13361 GCA_964473205.1 uncultured bacterium
ACTACTGCCAGCGCGAGCTCGGCATCCCCGACGAGAAGCTCAACGTCAACGGCGGAGCCATCGCGATCGGCCACCCGCTCGGCGCGACGGGGGCGCGCATCGCTGCCGATCTGTTCGCCGAGATGCACAGGCGTGGCGCCGAGCACGGCGTGATCACCATGTGCGTCGGTGGTGGGCAGGGGATGGCGGCGTTGTTCAGGCTCGCTGAGTAGTCGCGCGCATGTACGACGGTGACGAGAGGTGGCGGGAGGTCGATCGGTACTTCATCGACCGTCTCGTCGAGGAAGACGAGGCACTCGTGCAGGCGCGAGAGAGTTCCTCGCGTACGGTCATGCCGGAAGCGGACGTGGCGCCGAACCAGGGTGCTTTCCTGGCGCTCATGGCTCAGATCGCGGGAGCCAGGCGTGTTCTGGAGCTCGGCACGCTCGCGGGCTACTCGACGATATGGCTGGCTCGAGCCGTAGGTCCTAACGGCACCGTCATCACCCTGGAGATCGACAAGGCGACGGCGGCGGTCGCGCGCGAGAACTTCGAGCGGGCCGGGGTCGCTGACCGCATCGAGTTGATAGTCGGGCCGGCCATCGACTCGGTTCACGCGCTCATCGACTCAGGAACCGAGCCATTCGATCTCGTGTTCATCGATGCCGACAAGCCGAGCAATCCTCGGTACCTCGATGCGGCGTTGCGACTCAGCAAACCAGGGACGGTCGTAATCTGTGACAACGTCGTGCGCAACGGCGCCGTCGCCGACGTGCGGAGCGACGATCCGCGGGTTCACGGCACTTGGGCGCTCGTGGAGAAGCTCGGTGGCGATGAGTCGATCTCGGCCACCGCTCTGCAGACCGTGGGGCTCAAGGGGTGGGATGGGTTCGTGATCTGTTTGGTACGTGAGCCGAGCGCAACTTCGCAGTAGGGCGCCAAAGCCTCTCAGGGGACTTGACGTAGTCCCGCGAAGCTACACTCGAATGAGGTCTACGCCATAGCCTGCGAACAGCTCATCACTGCTTACCACCGGTAGCTGAAGGTCGAGGGCTTGGGCCACCAGCAGACGATCGAACGGGTCGCGATGATGGAACGGCAGGTTACGAACCGCCCAAACCTGGCGTCGCGAGATGGGCACATGCGCGAACCCCAGGCTGGACACGATGTCTGGTAGGTCGTCTGGAGTCGTGAGCTTGCCCAGAGAACGCTTGATGGCGATCTCCCACATGCAAGCATCGCTGATCCCGAAGCTGGAAGGTGAGGCGTCTAGCTTCTTGGACAGCGCGTCGGGAACGCGAGCGTCGCCCGCCAGCACCCACAGCAGCGCTTGGGTGTCCAGCAGTGCCTCCGTCACGTGTGCTCCGCCCATTCAGGACCGAGCTCATCGAAATCATCTGCGACCCAGATCTGACCACTGAGCGCACCGAAGACGCGGCGCCCGGCGTGACCTGCTGGTTCCAACGCTACGATCTTCGCGACGACCTTTCCACCGCGACGGATAGTGACCTCTTCGCCGCGCTCGGCACGTGCGATCAGCTTGGAGAGCTGAGTCTTGGCCTCGCTGATGCTCACTGCATCGCTCATACGGTTCAGGTTAGCAGAACTTGGCCAGGTTGGCCAACTAATCTTGGGGTGAGTGGCGCCCTCGCGCCAGGTACTAGATGGTGCCGGCAAGGAGCGAAGGAGTGCTTCTCATGAACTGTGCGTAAAGTTCTGGCCAAATGACCAGACTGGGGATCATCCGCGCAGCAATCGTCGTCGCGATCTTGGCCGTTCTCGGACTCGGCAGCGCTCAGGAGTCAGGATTCCGGGCCGCTTACATAAACTCGCAATACCTACTGAGTCTCCACGCCGTGTACCCGCAGTTGCTCAGCTTCCAGGAGCAGGCGCGTAGAGACGTGAACGACCTCAACGCTCGCGCGAACGACTTGTTCGGCAAGCAGCAATCGGGTGTCGAACTTACCCCGGAAGAGAGCGAGCTCTTGAGCGTCACTCTCTCCACGCTGCAGTCGCTCACGGCTCGCTTTGAGGCAGAGATCCAAGCCCTGGTGAAGCCCGCTCTCGACGACATAACCAGGCTGGTCGCAGAGGTCGCCGCGGAGCTGAGCCTCAGCATGGTCTTCGACTACAGCGTCGCCTCTGAGTCCGGCTTGATCGTCTACGCTCTACCTGACACCGACATAACTGAGCTGGTCGCAGTAAGACTCACTGGCAGTCAGTAGCCTTCAGCGATGCCGGCGGAGAGGCGTACGCGGCAGATGCGCCTTGCGTGGTCGACTACATACGACTACAACGTAGTCATGAGCGTGGTCTCCGTTCGGTTCTCCGACGCCTCACTCCGCGACAGGCTCAAGGCTCGCGCCGCCGCTGAGGGAAGGTCCATCTCGGTCGTGGCGGAGCAGCTTATCGAGGAGGGATTGCCCGAGGCTGCGCACCCCAACATCGTGTTCCGCGACGGCCCGACCGGCAGGCGCGCCACGCTGCTCGCCGGTCCCGAGATAGTCGACGTCATCGGCGCAATGGTCGGGGGAGATGTCCCGATCGAGGACCGCCGCAGGCGTGCCGCCGAGTTACTGAACGTCCACCCAGCCATGATCGACGCGGCCATCGCGTACTACGCGGACTACGCCGAAGAGGTGGACGAGGCGCTGGCTGATCGCGCCCGAGCGGCGGATGAGGAGGAGTCAGCCTGGCGACGACAGCAAGAGCTGCTCGCTAGGTGAAGCTACTCCTCGACGAGATGCACGCCCCGGCGGTAGCCGATGCGCTGAGTCGCGGTGGCGCGGACGTGCAAGCGGTCGCGGCCGGTGACTTGCTTCGAGGCATCTCCGACGCCGAGTTGCTCGCTCTGGCCGCCGTCGAGGGTAGGGCCTTCGTAACAGAGAACGTGCGGGACTTCATGGCGCTTCACCATCAGTGGGTCGGTCAGGGAAAGGCGCATGGCGGACTCGTGATGACCAACCCGAGGAAACTCGATCGGGCTCGGTTGGCGTACCCAGGCAACCTCATAGAGGCACTGACTCAGTTCCTGCGAGGCTCAGGCGCAAGGGGAGAGTCCTGGATCCACTGGTTGTGAGGGTCGCCCACTAGCGTGGTAATCAGAGGCATGGGCACCGTCGACCTCGTCCTCTTACGCCACGGTCGATCCCTGGCAGACGACGAGCATGTGCATGAAGGTCGCTACGACTCGCCGTTGACGGAGATCGGGCGCGGCCAAGCCAAGCGTCTCGCCGAGGAGTGGCTTACTCGGGGTGTGACGTTCGATCGGGTCGTCGCCAGTCCCTTGCAACGTGCTTCCGAGACCGCAGAGATCGTCGCCGCGGTACTGGGACTTTCCGTCGAGAAGTCTGACGAGTGGCAAGAACTCGATAACGGCCCACTGGCGGGAATGTCGTTCGAGGAAGCCGCGGAGCGCTACCCGCCGCCTGCGTTCATCCATCCCTTCCTGCCATTCGCGGGTTCCGGCGAGAGCCAGTGGGAGGGCACGTCAAGGGCAGCCTCGGCGCTGTCCGCGTTAGTGCGGCGCGGAGTCGACAGGACACTCGTCGTTGCTCACGGCGGCATCCTCAACGCGGCGATGCGGGTCGTGACCGGCGCACCGACTGGTCCCCTTGGTCAGGGAGCCGTGTTCGCGTTCGGAGATCTGGGTTACATCGCGCTGAGTTACCGGCCTGGGAAGCACCAGTGGGTAGTGGCCGCGTTCGACCCAGGTACGCGTGACTTGCCTTCTTGACCCCTAACCTCCGATAGCCACCATCGTCCGCAGCCTCGCGACAGGCGCCGTGAACCCGGAAGCCACCTTGCGCCCCGCAGCCACCAGGAACGTCTCCTGAACCGCAGCCACTGGATCATCGGCTAGCAGTGCCGGTTTCAAGTCGACCTCGCGGTCGTTCAGCAGGCACGGCCTGAGCATCCCGTCGGAGGTGACGCGCATACGGCTGCATGACGAGCAGAACGGTTCGGAGACAGGGTTGATGAAGCCGATCCTGCCGAGCCAACCTGGCACCGAGTAGAGACGCGCCGGCGCGGTCGGGTCGGTCGGGGCGGGCGTCAACGTACCGTGCGCCGCCTCGACGGCCGCCCGGATCTCGCTGCCCGGCACGAAGCGCTCGTCGTAAGTGCCGAAGGCGGCGTTGTCGAGATGCATGTACTCGATGAAGCGCACGTGCCACGGCTTGTCTCGCGCCAAGGCAGCCAGCGTGGAGACCTGTGAGTCGTTGACGCCCCGCAACACCACGGCGTTGACCTTGACGGGGACCAGGCCGGCCTCTTCCACGGCCTCGATGCCTGCCAGGACCTTGGCGAGATCGCCGCCGCCCGTCACGTGCCTGAACACGGCCGGGTCGATGGCGTCGAGCGAGACGTTGACCCGCCGCAGCCCGGCCGCGATCAGCTCGGGCAGGCGCTGCTTCAAGGCGCTGGCATTCGTCGTGATGGCGACGTCCGGATCTGGCTCTGTGCCCGCGTCCGCGAACGCCTCGTGAGCCAGCTCGATCAGCTTGGGCAGGTCCTTGCGCAGCAGCGGCTCGCCACCCGTGAACCTGACGCTGCGCATGCCGAGGCCCACAGCGGCGCGCAGGATGACGCCGAAGTGCTCGGCCAGCAATGTGCCGGGAGGCTCGTGGGCGCCGATGCCCATGGGGTCGCAGTAGGAGCAGCGGAAGTTGCAGCGCGGCGTGACCGAGATGCGCAGGTCGTTCACGATGCGGCCGTGGGCGTCAGTAAGGGTGCCTCGGAAGACAGCCGTCCGTCCGCCGCTCTCGTGACGGGAAGCGGACAGGTGCGGCTGGGTCATGTCGGAGATGTTAGCCGAGGAGGCGGGCACCGGTTCGCTCTGGAGTACCCAACCTCAGTCAGTCCTGCCATCCACCGTCGGGGCCGCCGAGCCAGGTGCCGCCGGCTTCGGGCCGGCGGGTCAAGGCGGCGACGACCTGTTCCAGGGGTATCCGGTACGCGAAGCGGGTGCGGAGGTACCAGAGCTCGAGCCCGGCGCGAAGAGCGGCCGAGTCGCCGCGCGGCAACCCGAGGCGCTCGGTGTAAGTATCGGCGCGCGCCACGGCGAGGTCGAACAGGTCTTCGCGCGCCATGCGTACAACGCTACCCCGCGCCGACCGGGCGCCGCCGCGCGTGCATTGGGCCGCCTATGCCGCGCCCGCGGACCCGTCCCCGTTCCCGTTGCGCTGTCGCACCTGATAGCCGATCGCCGCCAGCACCTCGCCGGCGCTGCGGAGCTGGTCGGCGCTCTCGAACGCTAGTCTCAGCGCCCCACCGGACTCGCGCACGCTCAGCACCTCGAGGTCCTTGATGTTGATGCTCGCATCGGCCAGCGCGCGCGTGATGCGTGCCAGCTCGCCCGGCTGGTCGAGCACGGCCACGGTCGCCTCGTAGCGCGCCGGCAGCAGGCCGCGCCTGACGATGGGGATGCCGTCGCGCGCCCGCTTGGCGGCCTGGGCGCGCTCCAGCAGGCTGTTGGGCTCCTCGAGCAGCGATTCGAGCGAGTCGAGTTGCTCCCTGAAGCGCCGGAGCGCGACGAGGACGGCGTCGCGGTTGGTGAACACCATGTCGCGGCTCATGCGCGGGTCGCCGCTGGCAACGCGGGTCAGGTCCCTGAAGCCGCCGGCCGCCAGCAGCATCTTCAGCTCGCGGTCCTCACCCTCGTCGACCATGCCCGTCAGGGCGACGGCCGCCAGGTACGGCAGGTGGCTGACCGTCGCGGCCAGCGCGTCGTGCTGCTCGGGCGACATCTCGATGGCGCGCGCGCCCAGGTCGGTGACGAAACCTCTGACCAGTGCCAGCGCCGCCGGGTCCGTGTCAGGCTCTGGGGTCAGCACCCACACAGCGTTCTCCATCAGGCCGGCGTCGGCTGCCAGGACGCCGCCGCGCTCGCTGCCGGCCATCGGGTGGCCGCCGACGAAGCCGACCTCGGGCATGCCGGGGCGCGCCAGCAGCCCGCGAAGGCCAGCAACCACCGGACCCTTGACGCTACCGACGTCGGTGACGACGGCGCCATCCCTGAGATGCGGCAGCAGGCTTTCGGCCAGCGGCACGATGCTGCCCGACGGCGCCGCCAGCACCAGCAGGTCGACCTCCGCCAGCCAGGGGCCGGGCGAGAGCCACGTCTCGTCCACCACGCCCATCCCGTGAGCCGCCTCCAGGGTGACCGGATCGACGTCGTAGCCGGCGATGCGGCGCGCGACCCCGTGACGCCTGATCCCCAGGCCGATCGAGCCGCCGATGAGCCCGACGCCCGCCACCGCCACGGTGGCCATGCGCGCGTCGCTCACGGTGCCCGCCTCACGGTACCCGCCTCACGCTGTCTCCCTCACAGCGCTTCTCTCACAACGACTTCCCGAGCGCCCCGGCGACGGCCTTGAGCCGCGGCATCAGGACGGCGAACTCGCTCTCGTCGAGCTGCTGCGCCGCGTCCGAGCGCGCCTCCTCCGGCTGCCTGTGCACCTCGATGATCAGGCCATCGGCGCCGGCGGCGGCGCTGGCGAGGGCCAACGCGCTCACCAGTGGACGCCTGCCCGCCGCATGGCTCGGGTCGACCCACACCGGTAGATGGCTCAGCTCCTTGAGAACCGGCACGGCGCTGACGTCGAGCGTGAAGCGCGTGGCGGTCTCGAACGTGCGGATGCCGCGCTCGCACAGGATCACGTTCGGGTTGCCCTGCGAGAGGATGTACTCGGCCGCCTGCAGGAACTCGCTGATCGAGGTCGACATGCCGCGCTTGAACAGCACCGGCAGGCCCGACTTGCCGGCGGCGGCCAGCAGCGCGAAGTTCTGCGAGTTGCGGGCGCCGATCTGCAGCATGTCCGCGCTGGCAGCGACGGACTCGACCATCTCGGGCGTCGTCACCTCGGTGACGATCGGCATGCCGGTGCGCTCGCGCGCCTCAACGAGGATCGCCAGGCCGTCGGCGCCCAGACCCTGGAAGGCGTAGGGGCTGGTGCGCGGCTTGTAGGCGCCGCCTCTGAGCACGCTGGCGCCGTGGCGCTTGACGATGTCGGCCGTCTCGAGGAGCTGCTCGCGGCTCTCGACGCCGCACGGCCCTGCGGCGACGACGAAGCGGCCGTTGCCTGTCTTGACGTCGCCGATCATCACGAACGAGTCGTCGTGGCGGAACTCGCGCGAGGCCAGCTTGTAGGGCTTGGTGATGCGCACCACCGTCTCGACGCCGCTGAGGCCGCCGAGGTGCTCGCGCAGGGCCTCGGTCGGCGCGGGACCGATGGCGCCGATCAGCGTGCGCGACTCGCCCTCGCTGACGTGAGGCGTGAAGCCGAGCTCCCTGACCTCGGCGATGACCCTGTCGATGGCTGCCTGTGGGGCGCCCTTGTGCATGACGATGACCATCTGGTTCTCAACTCCCGTGGGGTCCTCGCGCGACCCGTCTTGACGGCGGCCGGTTGGGGCTGCCGCCTGCTGCCGCGGAAGCCGCCCGCCCGGCCCGGCTGCGTGCCGAACCCGCGCCGTTATCGCGGGCGCGAGCGACACAAGCAGGCCTGGGTCTCTTTGCGAGGATGAGTGTGCGTTGGATCTGGGTGTCAGTAGCGTGCTGCTACCGCCTCGGCTGGCGCCGATCGAGGCGGTGAGCCGTCTAGCTGAGGCTCGCGACCGCGATGCGGCGGGGGTTCGGCCGTGCGTAGCCGTAGCCGTCGTCCACGGCACCACCTCCGCTCAGGGTCGCAACGAACATGGCGGAGAGTCTACCAGAACGCTCGCGGACGTCAACAGTCGAGCGGCGAGCAGCCGCTGGACGGCCACCGACCGCTGCGCAGCGGGTACGCGCTGCCGTCAGGAGCCGTGCGGCGCGGCGACCCTGCTGAGGGCGTTGAGGAAGACCTCGAACGGCGCGCGGTGCTCGGGCCACTGCTGGAAGCTCATCTCTGGATGCCACTGAACGCCTAGCACGAACGAGCCGCTGGTCGTCTCCAGGGCCTCGACGACGCCATCGCCGGCGCGCGCCACGACCTTGAGTCCAGCGCCGACGCGGTCGATGGCCTGGTGGTGGTAGCTGTTCGTCTTGATCAGCGTGCGTCCGAAGGCGCGCGCCAGCGTCGAGTCGGCCTCGAGGGTCACCGGATGCAGCGGCTCCCCGCGGAGATCGCGCTGACCGTGCTGGAAAGTGCCTGGCACGGCCGGGAGGTGCTGGTGCAGGGTGCCGCCCTCGGCCACGTTGATCACCTGGATCCCGCGGCAGACGCCCAGCACCGGCTTCCCGGCCGCGCGGAAGGCGGCGTAGAGCGCCAGCTCGAACAGGTCGCGGCGTTCGTCGACCTCGCCGAGATCGCGCTCGGGCAGGGCTCCGAACGCGCCGGGATCCACGTCGACGCCGCCGGTCAGCAGCAGGCCGTCGTGTGAAGCGGCGTAGGCCTCGGCGAGCGCGGGGTCGGTCGCCGCGACCATGGTCGGCAACCCGCCGGCAGCGACGACGCCCAGCGAGTAGTTCCGGCCGGTCAGTGCGTCCTCCCGATGAAGTCCGGAGGTGCGGATGGCGTTGCCGGTGGTTAGCAGTACCCGAGGTCGCGAGTTAGTGGCCACGGGCACTAGGCTACCGCCAAGGGGCCCGGCGTGCCAGACTTCGGCTGATGAGACGCGCTGCCGCCGTCGACGAGGCCGGTCAGGACGGTCCGATAGTCCTGTTCGACGGTGTGTGCAACCTCTGCAACGCCGCCGTGCGGTTCATCATCGAGCGCGACCGCGCCGGCAGCATCAGGTTCGCGGCGCTCCAATCCGATGTCGGGCGAGAGCTGCTCGACCGCTTCGCGGTCGCCACGAGCGCCACCGGCCCGAACACCATCTACCTGATCGAGGACGGCCGTCTCTTCGACCGCTCGACCGCGGCCCTGCGCATAGCCCGCCGCCTGCGCGCGCCATGGCCGCTGGCTAGCGTCTGGCTGGTGGTCCCTAGGCGGCTGAGGGACGCGATCTACGACGTCGTCGCCCTCCGTCGCTACCGCTGGTTCGGCCGTTCCGACGCCTGCCGCCTGCCGTCACCAGAGGAAGCGGCGAGGTTCCTCGGTTGAGCGCCAGCGGGCAGCCGGGCGCGTCGGAGGTCCTGGAGGCCGCCGCTAGGCTCCACGGCGTCGCGGCTGCCGACCTGACCGCCCTCGGCTCGTTCGAGAGCGACGTCTACGCCTTCACCGGACCTTCGGTGCCGGCGATCCTCAAGGTGATGGCCCCTGGTCACCGCACCGTCGACCAGGTCCAGGCCGAGGTCGACTGGCTCCTCGCGCTGGCGGAGTCGGGCGTGCCCGTGGCTGCTCCGCTGCGAGCCGAGACCGGGCCCTGGGTCGAGGAGCTCGCGCCGGGCGCTGAGCTCGTCGTGGCCTACCGCAAGGCGGAGGGCAGGATCACGGGGCCGTCCGACTGGACCGAGACCTCGATCGAGCGCTGGGGAGAGGTGCTGGGCAGGCTGCAAGCCCACTCGCGCGCATGGCGGCCGCCGGGACCCCGCAGGAAGCGCTACGTCGAGACGTCCCACTTCGGCCTCGTCGCCGCGCTGGCCGAGACCGACCCCGAGTTCCACGCCGGCGCCCTCGCGCTGCGCGAGCGCGTCCGGCCGTTCATCGACGGCTCCGGCGACGCCGGTCTCGTCCACGCCGATCTCCATCACGGCAACGTGCTGCTGCACGATGAGACCTGGACCGCGATCGACTTCGACGACTGCGGCTACGCCTCCTACGCCTTCGACCTGGCCATGCCCATCTACTACGCGGTTCGCAGCCAGCGCGACCTGACCCCAGCCCAGGCGGCGGAGCGCTTCGTGCCGCCCTTCCTGCGCGGGTTCAGGCGCTGGGCGCCCGACCCGGTGGCGAGCGCCGAGGACTACGACGCGATCCTGCGCTTCAGGCAGGCGGAGGAGTTCGTCGCGCTGACGCTCAAGTTCCCGGCCGAGAAGGTGACGGCGCGGCTGCAGGCCATCGCTCGCGACCTGCGCGACCGGGTCGTGGCCGGCGCCGAGGTCGTGCCGCTCGACGTGCTGGACGGTTGTCTGGACTGACGCTCGGGCTTCATCTAAGCCGGCGAGGCGCGGCTACGATGGGATGAGGAGCGCGTCCGCCGCGAGCCGGCGCTGCCGCTCCACCGAGGGAGGACCTTCCATGAGCAAGTCCCAGACGGTAACTTCCACCGCCGCCGAGCCCGACGTCGCCGCGGCAGCGGCCAAGTTCCTCGCGCCTCTGGTAGTGGGGCTGCAGGCCCTGGCGGTCAACGGCAAGCAGGCTCATTGGAACGTGCGCGGGAGCGGCTTCATCGCGGTGCACGAGCTGCTCGACAGCATCGTGGACAACGCCAAGGACGGCGCCGACGAGGCCGCCGAGCGCATCGTGGCGCTGGGCCTGCCGGTCGACGGCCGTCTCGCCACGATCGCGAAGGAGGCCAAACCGACCGCGGTGCCGGCCGGCTTCGCCAAGGTCGACGCGATCATCGCCAGCGTCGTCTCCGACATGGACGAGGTGATCAAGGACCTCGACGCCGCCATCGACGGCCTCGCCGACGTCGACCCTGCCAGCCAGGACGTGGCTATCGGCATCAAGCGCGCCATCGAGAAGGACCGGTGGTTCCTAGCGGCTCACGTGAGCGTCTAGACCGGCCTTCCCTGGTACGCTTCGCCGGGGTGGCCCCACCTAGCCGGATCCCGGCGGTGCGGCCAGGGAGGCCAGATGCCGGGTATCGCGATCATCGGCGCCCAGTGGGGCGACGAGGGCAAGGGCAAGGTCGTCGACGCGTTGGCGCACGACGCCGACGTGGTGGTGCGCTACTCGGGAGGCGCCAACGCCGGGCACACGGTCGTCGTCGGCGAGCAGGTGTACAAGCTTCACCACCTGCCGTGCGGCACGTTGCACGACAGGCCGGTATCGGTGCTCGGCGGCGGCATGGTCATCGATCCGTGGGCGTTCGTCTCGGAGCTCGACGGCCTCAGCGCGCGGCGGGACGTGGGCGACGTGTGGGTGTCGCAGGAAGCCCATCTGGTGCTGCCACACCACAAGAAGAACGACGAGGGTGGCGGCTTCGTCGGCACCACCGGCCGCGGCATCGGGCCGGCCTACTCCGACAAGGCGCGGCGCATCGGCGTGCGCGCCGGCGACCTTCTAGCGCCCGACCTGCTCAGGGAGCGGCTCGGCCGGCTCATCGAAGCGAAGCCCAACTCGACGGCCAAGGTCGGTTGGACCAGCGTCGACATCGCGTTCGACGAGCTGCGCGAGGTGGCCGAGCGCATCGGGCCCATGGTCCGCGACACCGGCGCTCTGACGCGTAGAGCGCTCGGCGACGGCAAGCGCGTGATGTTCGAGGGTGGGCAGGGCACGATGCTCGACCTCGGCTACGGCACCTACCCGTTCGTGACGAGCAGCCACCCGACGGTGGGCGGCATCGTCGTCGGCGCGGGCGTCAGCCACAAGGCGCTGGACCGCGTCTACGGCGTCGTCAAGGCGTTCAGCACGCGCGTGGGGCACGGCCCGTTCGCCACCGAGATCGAGGACGAGGGCATGGCCGCGCGGCTGCGCGGCAGCGGCGCCAACCAGTGGGACGAGTTCGGCACCACCACGGGGCGCGCGCGCCGCGTCGGCTGGCTCGACCTGCCGCAGCTCAAGTACGCCTGTGAGATCAACGGCTTCGACGGCCTGGTCGTCACCAAGCTCGACGTCCTCGCCGGGCTCGAGAACGTCAGGGTGGCCGTCGGCCACGACGGCGACGCCCCGCGCTTCAAGGACGTGGCGGGCTGGGGCGACCTCAAGGGTCTGGGCAGTCGCGACTCGCTTCCCCGCGAGGTCCTCGCCTACCTCGAGCTGATCGAGGAGCACACGGGAGTACCGGTGGTGATGTTCTCGACCAGCCCCGACCGCGAGGACACCTACGGGGCCGTGTCTTGGTAGCGAGGGGAGCGACATGCTGAGGAGGCTAGCCCTGAGCTTGACCCTGCTCTTGCTCGTGATCGCGGCCGGCGTCGGATTCCTGGCCTGGACGCTGTCGAGCCGCGTGATCGTGCCTCAGCCTTACTCCCTGATGCCGGAGTTCGAGGTGCTCGCCTACGACGCCGGCGTCGTCACCCTGCCCGCGCCGGAAGCCGGAGCGCCCCAGTTCGCCAGGTCCGACGCCGTCGGCAGTTACGGTCTGATCTGGGAGAGCGGCTTCGGCAGGTTGGGCGAGGTGCTCTCGCACGGCGGCGGAAGCGTCCAGCGCGCCCTCACCGTCGTCAGCGGCGCCGCGCCCCGCACAGGGACCCCGGCCCGCCTCGACACCTTCTACTACCGCCAAGACCCGCAGGCCGACCACGGCTTCGACTACCAGGAGCTGAGCTTGGACGGCGAGGTCGGGGCCTTGCGCGCCTGGTACGTGCCCGGCCAGGGACGCACCGCAGCGCTGATGCTGCACGGCCGCCGCCGCGGCGAGCTGGTCGAGACCCAGCGCATGATGCCCGTGTTCGAGCGGCTCGGCATGCCGGTGCTGGCGGTCGCCTACCGCAACCACGACCTGTCGGCGGCCAGCCCCGACGGCCTGTACCACTACGGCGCCAGCGAGTGGCAAGACGCTCTGACCGGCGCGCGCTTCCTCGCCGCGCAAGGGATCGACAGGGTGGTGCTGGTCGGCTTCTCGATGGGCGGCGCGGTGGCGCTCGAAGCCTTGAAGCGCTGGGACCGGTCGCTGCCGGAGCCCGTCGCGATGGTGCTCGACTCCCCGCTCGTCGACCCGTTCGCGGTCGTGCGGCTCGGAGCGGCCAAGGCGGGCCTGCCGCTGCCCGGCACGCTCACGCGGCTGGCGCTGCTGGCCGCGCGCTTGCGGACGGGCGCGGACTTCGGCTCTCTCGATCAGGTCGCGAGCGCCCGGTCGTTGGCGCTGCCCGTGCTGCTGATCGCTGGGACCGCTGACAGCACCGTGCCGATCGAGGCTGTCGACGCGTTCGCGGCGGCGGTTGGCCCGAACCTCGTCTACTACCGCCTCGACGGCGTCGAGCACGTCGAGGGCTGGAACCACGACCCCGCCAGCTACGAGGAGACCGTCAGGGGGTTCGTGACCGGTCTGGAGATCAGAGCCCAGGCCCCGTAGCGATCAGCGATCGGCGAGACGTCTCGCAGCTCAGGTCAGCGGGCCGTGCTCAGCGCTGCTCGACCGGCGTGAACGTCTTGCCGGTGGTGCCCGTGTAGGCGAGCCGCGGTCGCATCAGGCGGTTGTCCGCGTACTGCTCGTACAGGTGCGCCAGCCAGCCAGAGGCGCGCGCGACCGCGAAGATCGGCGTGTACAGGTCGGTGGCGAAGCCGAGCATGCGGTAGACGGAGGCGCTGAAGAAGTCGACGTTGGGGCGCACCTGCTTGCCGCGCTTCGTCATCTCGCGCTCCATCACGCGCTCCATCTCGAGGCTCATCTCGAACCACTTGCTG
>CAYYOK010000095.1:0-13301 GCA_964473205.1 uncultured bacterium
AGCCGAACTTGGTGAAGAACTCGACATACTGCAGACGCAAGGGCTGCAGTGTATGTCCGATGATCGTAAGGGCCATCGCGACCAGATGTACGGCCAGGCCGACGACGATGCCCAGGATGGGGCCCAACACCGGCAGCAGGTGCGCGATGGAGAAGCCCAGGTCGGTGGCCAGGTTGGCCACGAGAGCGGCCGAGAGGCCGACGGCGAAGAGTCGCAAGTAGCTGAGGATGTTGCCGGAGTTAGAGATGATCTCGACCAGCATCAGCGGCATCTTGGCGAGCACCGCTCCGGCGAGGAACAGCACGAACCCGACCGCCACGAGCGTGGTGACCAGAGGGGTCATGGAGTCGTTGAGGTAGCTGGCCGCGAACAGCACGACCGCACTCAGGCCGCCGACCATCCCGATGCCCTCGTAGACGTGCTTCATATCGTGGTGCTTGAAGCCGTAGATCGTCCTGATCACCCAGCCGCCGATGACCTGCAGCACCCCGAAGCCGATGCTGGCGAGGAGCAGCGGCGTGAACACCTCGACGCGAAACAGCGGGATGTTGATGAAGCCGTAGCCGGGGTCGTGGTGCAGTGTCGTGTAGAAGATCGGCTTGCCGGGCGGGAAGTGCTCGAGGAAGTTGCCGAAGAACTCGCCGAACATGAAGCCGAACACGATGCTCCAGGCGGCGCACCAGTAGATCAGCGTCGACATGTTCTTGAGCGACTCGGCCGGGAACGTGATGCCCAGCGGACCCAGGCTCAGCGACTTGCCGGCCGAGCCCATGCGCTTGAACAGCGTGGCGATGACGGCGAACAGCAGCCCGAAGCCGATGTCGCCCACGACCAGGCCGAAGTAGAGCGGGAAGAACACGGCCAGCGTCCAGCTCGGATCGAAGCTGCCGTACTTGGGCGGCGCGAAGAGGTTCAGGAGCGCCTGGAACGGCCGTACCCAGCCGGGATTCTCGAGCTTGACGGGCACACCGTGGTCGTGGTGCTCATCAGCGGCGCGGGTGTCGACGACGAGATCGGACTTGAACTGCTGCGCGAGCGTCGAGACGACCTTCGGCCTGTCGGCGCTCGGCACCCAGCCGCGCAGCGCGAAGCCGTAGCGGCCTTCGGCGAGGTCCTCGAGCCGGTGGTAGCGCTCGGCCTGGTTCAGCGCCAGCCGGTGAAGCTGCCGCAGGCGCATCTCGTGCTGAGACGCGAGCCTGGCGAGCTCCTCCTTGATGGCGGCGAGGCGCTTCGGCACGAACTGCGAGCGCTCCTCGATGACGTGAGCGGCCTTGGCGATGCCGTGCGCGGCGTAGCGGTCGGGCAACGTCAGCTCTGACACGCCCGCCTTCGCCAGCGCGGCTCGCAGCGCAGGAGCGTCGCCTTGCAGCGCGGCGGCCACGACGAGCATCTCGCCGGCGTGGCGGCGCGAGACGAGCTCGAACCGCTCGCCGAGCTCGGCCTTGAGCTTGGCGGCGACGTCGGGAACGTCCTTCTCGGGGAGGAGGAACGCGGCGCCCACCAGGTAGCGGGAGCCGTCGAGCGGGGCCAGCAGCGGGGCGAGGTCCCTCAGGAGCGGCTGGAACGTGCGCATCAGCTCGCTCTCGTCTTGCAGGTCGCTGCGCTCGGCCAGGAGCCGGTCGACGAGCGAGCCCAGCTCGGAGAGGTGAGCTTCGAGCTCGGCGGGGTCCTCGTTGGTCTCCGCCCTGCCGGGCACCGAGCCGTCGGGCACGATGCCCAACGCGTCGAGCAGCGCAGTGGTGCGGGCCGCGAGCCTGTCCCAGCTCTCCTTCGACTTGCCGTCGGCTCCAGAGAGCTTGACGCGCCTGAGCTCGCCGCCCTCCGAGGCCAGCACCTGAGCCGGGTCGAGCGACTCGACCTGGACGACGCCGAGGTTCTGGAGGCTGGCTAGGACGTCTTTGGCCAAAGAACGCCTGCCGACGACCGTCACCTGGTCCATCGCGGCGATCACGGCAAGACCTTCTCCAGTACCGACTTCACGGCGGCCTCGCGGTGCGCGTCGGCGCGCAGTCTCAGCGCCTGAGCGGCCTCCTTGGCGGCCGACACGATGCTGGCGTGGGCGGCCTCTGCCTCGGCGTTGCCGGCCTCGGCCTCGGAACGAGCCAGCTGCTCGGCCTTGTCCTTGGCGGCAGCCACAGCAGCGGCGGCCTCGCTCTGGGCCTGGTCGATGGTCGCCTTGGCCTTGGCCTTGGCGTCCTCCACCTTGGCTACGAGGCTCTTCTCCTGGTTCACCAGGTCTTGGAGCAGCCGTTCACCATGCGCTTCCAAGCGGTCCTCCTTCCATCACGCAGGCACGCCAACCGCTCTGCGTCGACGAGCTTGCGGGGGTTTCATCGAAGAGGCATAAAAAAACGTCGTCCTGTGGCGTGTAAACGCCCCCGACGCGTGTAGGGACAAAGATACCAGGGGGCCATAGGGGTGTCAATCGAGACATATGTCCCTTGCAGGCAGCCTGGCGGGCGGTCCCGAAGGGCATCGCGCGCGGTCCCGCCGGGGTGTCGCGCCGGGTCCGGAAGCGGCGAGGCGCGCGGTCGGGACGCGGCGGGGCTCGGGTAGAATCGCCCGTGGCCGACACGCCGAGAGCTGCCGACAGCAAGGCGAGGGGCGCGTACTACACGCCGCCCGAGGTCGCGCGAGCGCTCGTCGACTGGGCGGTGGTAGCACCCGGCACCGTGCTAGACCCGGCTTGCGGCGACGGTGCGTTCCTCGTAGCCGCTCTGAGACGGCTCGCGGAGGTCGGGGGCGGCCAGGTTCACGCCGTCGAGGTCGACGGCGAGGCGGCGCGGGCCGCGGCGGCCGCCGTGTCGGCGCTCAGCCGCACCGAAGCACGGGGGCGCAGCGCGCGAGCACCGACCAGCAGCCTGCTCGAGCGCGACTTCCTCGAGGTCTCGGCCGCCGATCTGCCGCGCGTCGACGCGGTCGTCGGCAACCCGCCTTTCGTGCGTTTCCAGCGCCTGACGCGGGCGCAGCGCGCCGTCGCCAGCGAGCGCTCGGCGGCGGCTGGCGTCGCGCTCGACCCGCTGGCCAGCTACTGGGCGCCGTTCCTGATCCACGCCACGACCTTCCTGCAGCCGGGAGGCCGCCTGGCGCTGGTGGTACCGGCCGAGCTCGGTCATGCGCGTTACGCCAAGTCGATACTCGCCTTCTTGGCCGGGCGCTTCAGGCGCGTCAGGTTGGTCACCTTCGCGCAGCCGCTCTTCCCGCACCTCGACCAGCACACGCTGCTGCTGCTCGCCGAGGGGCACGGCCGGCCCGGCCGCTCGTTCGCGCTCGCCCGCGTGCGCTCGGCTCTCGACCTGGCCGCCGGCCTCGACTCGCTCGACTACACGCCGCTCGACACCGACGGGCTCACGAAGGGCAGCTTGAAGCTGCACCACGCCTGGCTGAAGCCGGAGGCGGCGGAGATGCTGTCGTGG
This sequence comes from uncultured bacterium, assembly GCA_964473205.1. Classification (GTDB taxonomy): domain Bacteria; phylum Deinococcota; class Deinococci; order Deinococcales; family Trueperaceae; genus CAYMRL01. Next base: position 3,417 of record CAYYOK010000095.1, read on the forward strand.
CTGCGCACCAGCCGGAGCGTGAGTCGCCTCGGCCACCACGCTCGCGCGATGATCGGGTACGTCACCGGCGCCAACGACTACTTCCACCTGGAGCCTGAGCAGGCTCTCGAGCTGGGCCTGGGCGCGTCGCAGCTGCGCCGGGCTGTCTTCCGCTCGCGCGCGCTCGAGGGCTTGGCGTTCACCGACTCCGACTGGCTCGCGGCCACCGAGTCGGGCGACGCCGGCCTGCTGTTCGCCCCCAGCGACGAGAGCGACGCAGCGGTGAGCGCCTACCTGCAGGCTGGCGCCGCCGCCGGGGTGCACGCGCGCGCGAAGGCGCGCCACCGCACGCCCTGGTACCGCGTGACCCGCACAGCTCCACCCGACCTGATGCTCACCGCCATGGCCAGCGCCAGTCCCAGGCTGAGCGTCAACGACGCTCAGGTCGCGGTCTGCAACACGCTGCACGGCGTGTGGCGCCGCTCCGGCAGCGGGGCCGCGGCCGCGACGACGCTCGCGGCCGCCTCCCTGAGCTCGCTCAGCGAGCTGTCGGCCGAGCTGGAGGGCCACGCGCTCGGCGGCGGGCTGCTCAAGCTCGAGCCGTCGGCGGCGCAGGCGCTGCTGCTGCCGCTGCCAGCCGCACCCGCCGCCGACGTCGATCCCGTCCAGTGGCGCGCGCTGGAGCGGCTGGTGCGCCGCGGCGACCGCGCCGGCGCCAGAGCGGCGGCCGACGCCGCCTACCTGGTGTCGATCCCCGGCGTCGGCGTCAGGGGCGCGGAGGTGCTCGCCGACGCCGCCGCGACGCTCAGGACGCTGCGGCAGGGGCCGCGTGCGGGCGGCGCGCCGCCTTGAGGCGCCCTCAGCGGCCGCGCCGTCGCTGCTTGTCGATCGTTGAGGCCGCCCTCGAGCGCCGCTCGGCCTCGCGCGCGGCGTAGCTGGCCTGGACCACCCTGAGCTCCTGGTAGAGGTCGTCGAGCGCCTCGCGCTCGAGGTCGCCGGCCGCTAGCTGGCGCTGTATCTCGGCGAGCCTCGCCCTCAGGCTCTGCAGGCTCGAGGTCTTGTCGCTCTCGATCTGCAGCTCGCGCAGCCGCGACAGCGCCTTGTCGAGCTGCTCGTCGACGTCCATCCTCGGGCCCCTGTCGCCCTGATTGCCCTCCTCGAGGAGGCGGCTGAAGATCAGGGCCACCTCGGGGCCGCCGGAGTGCTCGTGCAGCAGGCCGTGCAGATCGCCGACGCCGGCCAGGCAGGCGGTGACGAAGACCTCGAGCAGCGACCCGGTCGCAGGGTCAGCGGCGGGCACCCTGCCGTCGGCGTCGCCCTCGCTGCCTGACCGGCCCCGCGGCGCCAGGCCGGCGCGACCGCCGTAACCGAGAGCGTCCGCCACGCGTGCGGCGCGTTCGCCGAGCCGCTCCTCGTCGAGCAGTAGCAGCGACACCAGCTCGGCCTCCAGCTTGCGCGTCTGGTCGAGCTCGCTGCCGGCGCCGCGCATGCCTCTCACCTCCAGCGCGCTGGGACGCCTGGCGCCGCGCATCGCCAGCCACTCGTCGAGGCGCGCCGGCGCGATGCCGAGGCGGTCGATGACGAGCCGCCGCATCTCGCTCGCCACCGGGTCGAACAGCTCGCGGGGCCTCAGCACGCTCTGCAGCTCCTCGAGGATCTGCCTCTGGCCGTCGACGCTGTCGGCATCGAAGCGCTCGAGCACGCGGTGGAAGCGGAACTCGACCTCGGAGACGCCCTGCGCCAGCGCCTGCCTGAACTCCTCGAGGTGGCCGCCGAGCACCGCCTCGGCCGGATCCTTGCCGTGCGGCACGCGCACGGCCTTGACCATCAGGCGCCGCCCCACCGCCTGGTCCAGGCCGGAGAGCACCGCCTTCTGCCCCGCCTCGTCGGCGTCGAACGCCAGGTAGACGGTGTGGGTGTCCAGCCGTGCGAGCGACTCGGCCTGCTCGGCGGTCAGGGTGGCGCCCAACGCCGCGACCGCGTTGCCGATGCCCGACTGGTGCAGGGCGATGACGTCGGTGTAGCCCTCGACGACGACGACCTCGCCGCTCTCGCGGATCGCGCTCCTGGCGCGGTCGAGGCCGTACAGCAGCTCCGACTTCTTGAACAGCGCTGACTCGGGGCTGTTCATGTACTTGGGCAGCGAGTCGTCGAGCACCCTGCCGGAGAAGCCGACCAGCCGCCCGAGCCGGTCCTTGATCGGGAACATCAGCCTCGACCTGAAGCGGTCGTAGCGCCGGCCCCGCTCGTTCTCGATGATCAGGCCGAGCGCGAGCAGGTCGTCCTCCCTGACGCCCTTGGTCAGCGCGTGCTTGAGCAGGCCGTCCCAGCCGGACGGGGCGTAGCCGATCTCGAAGGCCTCGACGCTCTCGTCGCTGAGCCTGCGCCGCCGCAGGTAGTCGCGCGCCTCCGGCTCCGCCGCCAGCCGAGCCCTGAAGTACGCGAGCGCCAGCTGGTTGACGCGGTAGAGGTCGTGCCGCTCCTTGGCGGCCTGGGGCGAGGAGCCGACCTCGACCCCCACCCTCTCGCCGAGCTGCCTGAGCGTGTCGCCGAAGCTCAGGCCCTGCGTCTCCATCACGAACTTGAAGACGTCGCCGCCGGCGTGGCAGCCGTAGCAGTAGTAAAAGCCGCGGTCGACGTTGACGTGGAAGCTCGGGGTCTTCTCGCTGTGGAACGGGCACAGGCCTTTGAGCTGGCCGCGGCCGGCCGGCTTCAGCGCCACGACCTGGCCGATCACCTCGGCGATGTCGAGGCGCTCTCTGATCCTTTCTTTCACGTCATCCATCTAGCTCGCACTCCCGCCACGCATCATGCGAGGCGCCGGTGAATCCGCTCCTTGACGTCTTCCATCTCGGTAGCTCTCCCAGCCACGGGGCCTTCGCCGGGCCCGCCGGTCAGCTCAGATGCCTTCCTCCGCGCGGAACAGCGGGAGGTGGCCTAGCGCGATGACGTCGTCGCGCTCGTCGCCCTCGCTGAACACGACCAGTGTGGCGACCACCTCGGCGCCGACGTCCTCGAGCAGCTCGACGAGCCCGCTCAGCGTGCCGCCGGTGGAGACGACGTCGTCGACGATCGCCACGCGCTTGCCGACGAGCCTGGGCACGTCGGCGCCGTCGATGACCAGGTCTTGCGGCTTGCCGGTGGTGATGCTGAGCACCGAGCGCTTCACCGAGCCGACCATGTACGGCTTCAGGGTCTTGCGGGCGACGATGTAGGGCACGCCGGTCCTGACGCTCATCGCGTGAGCGAGAGGCACGGCCTTGACCTCGGGCGTGACCATCACGTCGACGCCCTCGGGCATCCGCCGCGACAGCTCCTCGGCGGCGGCCTCGGTCAGCAGCGTGTCGCCGAGCATGTTGAAGAGCGCGACGGAGACCTCGCCGACCCGCACCACCTGCAGGTCCCTCTCCTGATCGCCAACTACGACGCGGTGTGTCGCCACGCTACCAGCTTCCTTCCGCCTCCAGCGCCGAACCCGAGCGCTGCGAACGCAGCCTACAGCGCCGGGAAGGCGCTGGGGCGCATGGTACTATCCGCGTCGTGGAGGAGCTAAGGCTGCGCCCGACCACGCTCGCTGAGTACGTCGGTCAGACGCGCCTGAAGCGCAAGCTGGCTGTCTACCTCGAGGCTGCCAGGTCGCGCGGCGAGGCACTCGACCACCTGCTGCTCTACGGCCCTCCGGGTCTCGGCAAGACCACGTTGGCTCACATCGTAGCCTTCGAGCTCGGCGTCGGCATCCGCGTCACCTCGGGCCCCGCGATCGAGAAGCCGGGCGACCTGGCCGCGATACTGACGAACGCTCTCGAGGAGGGCGACGTCTTGTTCATAGACGAGATCCATCGCCTCGGCAGGGTCGCCGAGGAGCACCTCTACCCCGCCATGGAGGAGTTCAAGATCGACATAGTCCTCGGCCAAGGCCCCGCCGCACGCTCGATCAGGCTCGAGCTGCCGCGCTTCACGCTGATCGGCGCCACGACCAGGCCCGGCCTCATCACCGGCCCTCTGCGCAGCCGCTTCGGCATCATCGAGCACCTCGAGTTCTACTCCGACGACGAGCTGGCTTCGGGCGTCGGGCGCGACGCCGAGCTGGCCGGCCTGGAGCTCTCGGGAGAGGCCGCCCTCGAGATCGGACGCCGGGCGCGCGGCACCATGCGCATCGCCAAGCGGCTGCTCAGGCGCGTGCGCGACTACGCCGACGTCGCGGGCGAGACCGCCATCGGCCTGGCGCGGGCGCGCTCCGCGCTCGACGCGCTCGGCATCGACGACGCCGGCCTCGACAGGCGCGACAGGGCGATCCTCGGCTGCATCGTCGAGAAGTTCGCCGGCGGTCCCGTCGGGCTGGACACTTTGGCCACGGCCGTCAGCGAGGACGCCACCACCTTGGAAGAGGTCTACGAGCCGTTCCTGATCCAGCGCGGCCTGCTGCAGCGCACGGCGCGCGGGCGTGTCGCCACGCCCGAGGCGTACCGCCACCTCGGCATCCAGGCGCCTATTGGTCACGAGGTCGGGCTGTTCGTCGAGGGCGGCCACGGTTGAGCGCATGATCCAGGGCAGCCTGCGCAACATGCCGCTGTCGGACGTCTTCCAGGTGATAGCCACCGGGCAGAAGTCGGGCGTGCTCACCGTCGAGCGAGCCAACGCCAGGGCGCGCATCTACTTCGACCACGGCCGCATCGACTTCGCTCATGTGCAGCCGGGCGTCCATCTGGGCGAGATCCTCGTGCGCATGGACCTCGTCAGCTCCCACGAGGTCCAGGAGATTCTCAGGCGCCAGCACACCGAGAACGCCGGCACGCGGCTCGGGCTGATGGCGGTCGAGATGGGGCTGCTGCAGGAGAAGGACCTGCACAGGGCGTTGGAGCGGCAGGTCTACGAGGTGGTCGCCGACCTGCTGACCTGGTCTGAAGGGCGCTTCGACTTCACCGACCGCCCCACCGACGCCTCACAGGCCCCGACCGACCACAGCGTCGACTCGATGATGCTGCTGATGAGCATCGCGCAGCGCCAGCACGAGTTCGAGGGCAGCGACCTGCCGCCCGGCACCGTGTTCGTGCGCAAGGGCGATCCGACCAAGGTCGAGATGCCTTCCGGCGGCTGGGAGGTACTCGGCTACGTCGACGGGCGCAAGTCGGCCAGGACCCTGGCGGCGGAGCTCGACCTGACCGAGAGGCACGTGTTCCACATCCTCAGCCAGCTCCATCGCCTGGGCGTCATCGAGCCCGCGCCCTACGCCGTCGTCGATCCGCTCGTGCTCGTGGTCTCGCCCAGCACGGCCTTGCAGCGCCTGATACGCCTGGCGCTGCAGCGCGCCGGCTTCCGTGCCGAGACCGTGACGGACTACGACGAGGCGGAAGCAGCGACCGATCAGTTCCACCCCAGCGCCATGGTCATCGACGACGACGGCGACGGCTCAGCCTGGGAGCTGGTCAGGGAGGTCAGGCGCCGGCCCGGCCACGCTCACCTTCAGATGCTGGTGCTCGTCGACGAGCTGCCGCGCACCGGTCCCTTCCGCCGGCTGCCGAAGGCCGAGATGCTGACCAAGCCGTTCCACGAGCTGCGGTTGCAGGAGCTCGTCAGCAAGCTCGTAGGGCGTCCAGCCACCTGAAGCTGGTCGTCTTGTGTCTCTCTGTCAACTGTGACTTGGCGCCGTCTCATGTGAGATTGTTATCATCACGGCGTCGAACGAGTCGTCTGGTGGTAACCGCGCGCGGAGCGCGTGGGGTCGTCGTACCTGACGGTCGTTCAGGGCACGCCGCAAGCCGCGCCTGATCGCGCGCCGGCGCGCTGGAGAGGGGATCACATGAGGAAGCTGGCAGTAGTGCTGGGCATCGTTCTGTTGACGAGCCTGGCGGCGGCGCAGACCGTAACGGTCGCGGCCGGCGCGGTGGGCATAGAGCTGGAGCTGACCCGCGAGGCGGCGGCCCGCTACATGGAGCAGAACCCAGGCGTGACCGTCAACGTGCTCGAGACGCCCGACCTGGCCGACAGCCGGCTCGGCGTGTACCTGCAGCTGTTCGAGGCGCAGTCGGCCTCGGTCGACATCTACCAGATCGACGTCATCTGGCCTGGCGACCTCGCCGAGCACTTCGTCGACCTGTACGAGTACGACGGCTTCCATGAGGCCGCGGCCGAGCACTTCCCCGCGATCATCGAGAACAACACGGTCGACGGCCGCCTCATCGGCATCCCGTGGTTCACCGACGCCGGGCTGCTCTACTACCGCACGGACCTGCTCGAGAAGTACGGCTTCTCCGGTCCTCCCGCGACCTGGGACGAGCTGACGGCCATGGCGCAGACGATCCAGGACGGCGAGCGCGCCTCCAACCCCGACTTCTGGGGCTTCGTGTGGCAGGGCAACTCGTACGAGGGCCTCACCTGCGACGCCATCGAGTGGGTCTACTCCAACGGCGGCGGCACGATCATCAGCCCCGACGGCGTGATCACGATCAACAATCCGGCAGCGGTCGCCGCCATCGAGCGCGCCGCCGGCTGGGTGGGCACCATCTCCCCGAACGGCGTCACCAGCTTCGGCGAGGAGGAGGCCCGCAACATGTGGCAGGCCGGCAACGCCGCCTTCATGCGCAACTGGCCCTACGCCTACAGCCTGGGCAACGCCTCGGACAGCGTGATCGCCGACCTCTTCGACGTCTCGCCGCTCCCCGCCGGCGACGGCGGCACCCCGGCCGCTGCGCTGGGCGGCTGGCAGCTCGGCGTCTCGCGCTACAGCGCCAACCCGGCCGTGGCGGCCGACGTCGCGCTGTTCCTCTCCTCCTACGAGGAGCAGAAGACCCGCGCCATCGTCGGCAGCTACAACCCGACGATCATGGCGCTCTACGAGGACCCCGAGGTCCTCGCGGCCGTTCCTTTCTTCGGCAGCCTCTACGACGTGTTCATCAACGCGGTGGCGCGCCCCTCGACGGTCGCCTCGCCCAACTACGCGGAGGTGTCGAGGCTCTTCTCGTCGGCCGTCCACAGCGTTCTCACCGGCGACGAGTCGGCCGGCACCGCCTTGGCGATAGCCGAGCTTGACATCCAGGACCTGACCGGGTTCGAGCTCGGGCAGCCCTAGACAGCGCACGTGAGTCATTCGGCAGAGCTCGGCCTGGGTCTCATGACCCGGGCCGAGCCCGTCATACGCGGCCGCCGCGCCGCTGATATCTGATCGTGGCCGACGCAGGTGGCGCCCGGCCCGACCAAGAAACCGAGCAGGTGACGGCCAAGCCGGCGGTCAGCCTGGGCTCGCTCGCTCGCAACGAGCGGCGCGTCGCCCAACTGCTGCTGGCGCCGACCTTCATCGTGCTGGCGGTCATCGCGTTCTATCCGTTCGCGCGTGTGGTGCTTAGCAGCTTCACCAACGCCCGCTTCGCCAGCGCCGGTGAGACCCGCTACGTCGGGCTGGCGAACTACCGTCAGCTCCTCTCGCTGACGATCAAGGAGCTGCCGGCCAGGCTCGACGACGCCGGGCAGCCCGTGGTGGTCAACGGCCGCGTCCAGCACGAGTCGTGGATCGAGGTGCTGCCGCGGCAGCCGCTGCGCTACCGCGCCGTCTTCGAGTTCGACCTGCTCGGCAAGCGCTACGTGCTCGGGGCGGTCTCCTCCGCCTTCGTGCGTGCGATCTGGGACACGGCTCTGTTCACCGTCGTCGCCGTGTCGCTCGAGACGATCCTCGGGATGATCATCGCGCTGGTGCTGGTCAGCAACTTCCCCGGCCGCGGCGTCATGCGCGCGGCGATGCTGGTGCCGTGGGCGGTCATCACCGCCGTCTCGGCGCGCATCTGGGAGTGGATGCTGCAGCCGACGCGAGCCGGGCTGTTCAACGCCGTCGGCAGCTACCTGGGCATATCCGACGGCCGCACCGACTTCTTCGGCAGCAGCGCTCTGCAGCTGCCTTCGATGATCGCCATGGACGTGTGGAAGACCACGCCGTTCATGGCGCTGCTGTTGCTGGCCGGCCTGTCGACGATCCCCTCCGAGCTCTACGAGGCGGCCGAGATGGACGGTGCCAGCCGCATCAGGCAGTTCTTCCGGATCACGCTGCCCCTGCTGACGCCGACGCTGGCCGTCGCGCTCATCTTCCGCACGCTCGACTCCTTGCGCGTCTTCGATATCTTCCAGGTCGTGCTGGGCAACCGGCGCTACTCGATGGCGAGCTACGCCCAGGACGTGCTCATCAACCAGAGGGACTTCGGGCTGTCGTCGGCGGCGTCGGTGATCATCTTCGCGATCGTCGCCGTCTTCGCCGTGCTCTACATCCGCGGGATGCGAGTCGACACCCAATGACCCGCCGACAGCGCAGGCTCTTCGGTCAGATCGCGTTCTGGCTGCTGGTGGCCATCATCTTCATCTACCTGATGTTCCCGTTCTACTGGGCCCTGGTATCGGCCCTGAAGTCGCAACCCGAGCTGATCCGCACGCCAGCGACGCTGTGGCCCGAGAACCCGGTGCTCACTAACTTCAGAGCGGTGCTCGGCAACGACAGGTTCGTGCGCGCGATGCTCAACTCGACCCTGGTGGCCGCGTCGGTGACGCTGCTCAGCCTGGTGGTCGGCTCGTTCGCGGGCTACGCGCTCGGCAAGATGCGCTTCGCCGGCAAGCAGCCCGCCCTCTACGTGATCCTCGCGATGACCATGTTCCCGCAGATCGCGGTGCTGGCAGGTCTCTACGCTGTGATCCGCGTGCTAGGCATGCCGGCGATACCTAGCATGATCCTCTCCTACCTACTGTTCACGCTTCCGTTCACCGTCTGGGTGCTGACGGCGTTCTTCCGCGCGCTGCCTGACTCGCTGCTCGAGGCCGCGCAGGTCGACGGAGCGACGCTGATGCAGTCGTTCAGGCTCGTGCTGCTGCCGCTCGCCGCCCCGGCGATGGTGACTACCGGCCTTCTCGCCTTCATCCAGGCGTGGAACGAGTACCTCTTCGCCCTCACCTTCACGATCATCGATCCGCTATCGCGCACCGTGCCGGTGGCCATAGCGCTGTTCACGGGCGAGATCGCTCGCCAGGAGCCGTTCGGCGAGATCATGGCGGCGGCCGTCCTCGTCACGATCCCCCTGGTCGTGCTGGTGCTGATCTTCCAGCAGCGCATCGTGGCGGGCCTGACGGCAGGGGCGGTCAAGGGCTGAGCCCGAGGAAGGCTCGGTCCGGGCCTTCTGCTACGTCTTCGCAGGAACGTCCCGGCTCGGGGGTCGCCCTCAGAGCCCCGAGCCGGGGTCTCGCGCCGCCGCCTCGACCTGCTCGAGCACCTCGGGGTTGGCGATGACCTCGACGTTGGTCAGCGCCCGGCCGTTGACGACCTGGCCGATGGCCAGCTCCATCGGCTTGCCGCTGCGGGTCCTCGGCAGCTCGCTGAGGCGGAAGATCCTCTTCGGCACGTGCCGCGGCGACGCCTCGGCCCTGAGCCGGGAGCGCATCCTCTTGGCCAGCTCGGGCGTCAGCTCCCCTCCCTCTCTCAGCACCACGAACAGCCAGACCTCCTGCTCGAGGGAGCCAGGCTCCTCGCGCCCCACCGCGGCCGCCTCCACCACCTCGACCATCGACTCGAGCGGCCGGTAGATCTCGGCGGTGCCGATGCGGACCCCACCCGGGTTCAGGGTCGCGTCGGAGCGCCCGTGCACGATCACGCCTCCGGTGACGGTGCGCTCGATGCGGTCGCCGTGCCGCCACACGCCCGGGAAGTGTCCGAAGTAGGCGGCGCGGTAGCGCTCTCCGTGCGCGTCGCCCAGCAGCCTGAGCGGCATCGACGGCAGCGGCTGTCGGCACACCAGCTCGCCGGGTCCGCTGGCCAGCTCCTCGCCGTCCTCGCCGAGGACGGCGAGGTCGACTCCCAGCGCCGGCCGCTGCAGCTCGCCCGCGTCGACCGGCAGCGTCGGGACCCCGATCATGAAGCAGCCGACGATGTCGGTGCCG
>CAYYOK010000096.1:0-13267 GCA_964473205.1 uncultured bacterium
CCGCAACACGGTCGTGATCATGACCAGCAACATCGGCAGCCCGCAGATCCTCGAGGCCACGCGCTCGGGCGCCGACTACGAGGAGCTCAAGCGCACCGTGTTCGGCCAGCTGCAGGCGCACTTCCGGCCGGAGTTCCTCAACCGCGTCGACGACATCATCGTCTTCCACGCGCTCAGGGCCGATCAGGTCGCCGACATCGCCCGCATCCAGCTCGAGCGGCTACAGCGTCGCCTCGACGAGCGCAGGATCACTTTCGACCTCACCGACGCGGCGATGGAGCAGCTCTCGCGCCAGGGCTACGACCCGATGTTCGGCGCCAGGCCGCTGCGGCGCCTGATCCGCGAGAAGATCGAGACGCCACTGGCGCGCAAGATCATCGCGGGCGAGGTCGAGGACGGCCAGGCGGTGTCCGTCGATGCCGGTGCCGGCGGAGACTTCGTCATTCGAGTGGACGCGCCCAGCCCCGTTGCTGCCAACTGACTCCGGCAGCGGAGGCGTCGTCCGCTACTCGTCCGGCAAGCCGAGCTTCCGGCGAGCCGCGGTGATCGCGCCCTCGGTCGTGGGGTAGTCGTTGTTGCCGCGTTCGGTGAGGGCGTCGTAGACACCGGTCCGACGAAGCAGCATCGCCGGCTGAGGCTGCAGTCCCGAGACCAGCAGCAGCACGCCCCGGCGCTCCAACCGCTCCTTCAACGCCTGCAGCGCGGTGACGCCGGTGGCGTCGAGCACAGGCACGCGGCGCAGCCTCAGGATCAGTATCTCGATGCCGGAGTCGACCTTGAGGAGCATGTCGATGAACCTGTCGGCGGCGCCGAAGAAGATCGGGCCCTCGACGCGGAACGCCACGACCTTGTCCTTCAGGGGCTGGAGATGGTCGACGTCCTTGTCGGTCATCTGCGGCTCGATGGTCGTGCCCTCGAGGCTTATCGGGTCGACCTTGAACGTCGCGCTCATGCGGACGATGAACAGGATCGCCGCGGCGACCAGGCCGACCTCGATGGCGAGGATCAGGTCGAAGAGCACGGTGACGACGAAGGTGAGCAGCAAGACGAACGCGTCCGACTTGGTGCTGCGGATCGTCAGCACCGTGGCGTGACGCTCGACCATCCTCACCGCCACGACCATCAGGATGCCGCCGAGAACCGCAAGTGGAATGCGAGAGGCTAAAGGAGCGAGGAACAGCACCACCAGCAGCAACACGACGGCGTGAGACATCGCCGCCAGCCTGGTGCGGGCGCCGGAGCGCACGTTGACGGCGGTCCTGGCGAGCGCGGCCGTCGAGGGCAGCCCACCGAAGAGGGAGGAGGCGATGTTGCCGAGGCCCTGCCCCAGCAGCTCGCGGTCGGGATCGTGCTTGTCGCCCACAGTCATCCCGTCGGCCACGACGGCGCAGAGCAGGCTCTCGAGCGCGGCGAGGACCGCCACGGCGATGGCCGCTCTGGCGAGATCGACGAACGCGTCACTGAACGCGATCATCGGGAACTGCGGCATGGGCAGCGAGCGAGGAACGGCTCCGATGCGTGCCACGCTCTCGAACTGCGGCAGCAGCGACATGAGGCTGACGAGGAGCAGCGCCGCCATGCTCGCCGGCAGCACTGCCAGCGCCTTGATGCGCCCCCAGCCGACCATCACCGCGATGGTGGCGGCCGCGAGCACGAGCGTGGCGAACGTCGGCGCCTGCAGCCACTGCTGCACCGTCCTGAACGAGATCAGCACGATGCTCTCGCCATGCGGCGCGCTCACGCCGAGCACGTTGGGGAGCTGCTGCAGGAAGATGATCACCGCGATGCCGTTGGTGAACCCCGTGACGACGGGCCAGGGTATGAAGCGCACGTAGCGACCGACGCCAGCCAGGCTCAGCACGATGAGGATGACCCCGGCGAGGAAGGCCAGCAGCGGCAGCACACCCGCGCCGTAGACGGCGACCATCGGCAGCAGCACCGCTGTCATGGCGCCGGTGGGCCCGGTGACCTGGTAGTGCGAGCCGCCCAGGAACGCCGCGACGAAGCCGGCCACTACGGCCGTGACGATGCCGGCCGCAGCCCCGGCGCCCGACGTCACCCCGAAGCCCAGCGCGAGGGGCAGGGCGACGACAGCTACGGTGACCCCAGCCAGGAGGTCTACGCGAGCGTATCTGAGCTTGTAGTCAGCTTTGCTTGGGAGGAAGCGCGCCACGTGGCGTAGCATCACGGCGCACATCGTAGTCGACCCAGACCGGCGCGTGGTCAGATACGACCGGCAATCGTGGAATGCCGAAGGCGTGGGCGCGCTCGGCGAGGCGCGGCGAGGCGAACTGGTAGTCGATGCGCCAGCCGACGTCTCTCTCACGCGCCCCCGGCGCCCGCTGCGACCACCAGCTGTAGATGGCGGTCTCCGGACCCGCCAGCTGCCTGACGACGTCGACGAGCCCGAGCGCGAGGAAGTCGCTCAACCAGGCGCGCTCCTCGGGCAGGAACCCCGAGGTCTTCTGGTTGCTGGCCCAGTTCTTGATGTCCAGCTTCGTGTGGGCGATGTTGACGTCCCCGCACAGCAGTACCTCGAAGCTGCGCGTCTGCTCGGCAAGCCTTAGGCGGTCCTTCACGAAGTCGACCAGCGCGGCCAGGAAACGCATCTTCACCTCCTGCCGCACGTCTCCCGTCGTGCCGGACGGCACGTAGACGTTGATCAGCTCGATGCGCCCGAGGTCGCCGGCGTAGCTCTCGTCCAGCTCGGTCACCAGCACGCGCCCCTCGATGTCGAACTCTCCCAGGCCGATGCCCACGCGGCACGAGGCCGCCGGTCGCGGCAGCAGCGTCGCCACGCCGCTGTAGCCCTTGCGCTCGGCGGCGTGCCAGTAGCACTCGCTCAAGCCCTCCGGCAGGGGAGCCGCACCCTGCTCCGCGCGCACCTCCTGCAGGCACACGGCGTCTGGAGCCAGCGAGGCGAGCAGGGGCACCAACCCCTTGGTGTGAGCCGACCGGATCCCGTTGGCGTTGAGCGACAGCACCCGCATGGCTACATAGTTGCACACCGCGCCCAGAGGCTGAGATGTGGCACTTGTCTCGTGTAGGACGCGCGCGCATGGTAGCGTGCGACATGTTGTTCCGGCGTCACCGGGGCTCCGAGCTCGAGTCGGCGCATCGCGCGCTGGCCGAGGGCAGGTACGAGGCCGCCCTGACCGTGCTCCACAACGCGCTGCAGAGCGCCGCGCGGAGACCGGCCGGCAGGTCGTCGCAGGGACAGTACTGGCTGCAGCTGGCCGCGCTCTACGCGCTCTACGGCGAGGACGGCCTCGAGAACGGCCAGCCGGCGCTGCGCAGCGCCATAGCCGTCGAGCCCACGCTCGCATCGAGCCAGCTCTACCGGGCTCTGTTCTGGGAGTTCGCCGCCTACCGTGGCGGCTCCGTCGGCGACGTCAAGCGCGGCCTCAAGGACCTGCCGGACGACGCCGAGCCGGTCGCCGCCTACCACGCCGCCTCGGCGCTGTTCGTCGTCGACGCTCCGAAGAGCTCCGCCAGGCGCCTCGCTGCCATACCGGAGGGCGCGCTGCCCGCCTACCTCGACTGGCGCCGTTGGTCCCTGCTCGGGCAGTGCCGCGAGTCGATGTCGGAGTGGGAGGACGCCGCCGAGGCGTTCGCTCGCGCCGTCGAGCTGGCTCCCGAGAGCGAGCGCGGGCCGGAGCGGCTGAGCCATGCCGGCGCCCTCATCGAGCTCGGCGACACCGAGGACGCGCTCGAGGTGCTGGCCGCCGTCGACGAGCGGCTGCTGCACCGCGAGGAGCTGGCCGTGCACCGTTACCTGCTCGGCCGCGCCCACCTGGAGCTCGGCAACCCCAACCAGGCGCTCGGCCTGCTGACCGAGGCCTCCGCGATCACCGGCGACGGCGCGCCCAGCGACGCTGCCTACAGCGTCGTCTTCGCTACCGCCCAGGCCCTGGCGGCGCTGGGCCGGCAACAGGAGGCGCTGCTCGCGTTCGAGCAGGCGCTGGCGGCCTCGCCCGTCGAGCACCGCGCCTACACGCAGCACGAGACCGCTTACGCCCTGATCGAGTGCGACCGCCTGGCGCAGGCCGAGGAGCTGCTCAGCGACGTCGTCTCCGACCCGAGCTACCCGCACCGCGCCGACGCGCTCGCCGACCTGGCGGACGTCAAGCTGCGCGGGGGAGAGTACGAGGCCGCCAAGACCGTGGCCGAGCAGGCCCTGGAGCTGGGATCGACCGCGCCGGCCTGCCTCACGCTCGGCAGCGTGGCCTTCGAGTACTACCTGCTCGACGAGGCTGCCGGCTGGTTCGAGCAGGCCGTCAGCGCCAGCCAGCCTGGCGACCCGTTGTGGACCAGCGCCCATCAGATGCTGGCCGACGTCTACGCCCACAAGGGCGAAGAGCACGCGTCCAGGGTGCTCATGCACGCAAAGGCCGCGCTGGAGCACACGGCGCCGGGCAGCGAGTGGTACCTGCCGCTGACGCGCCACGTCGAGAGCGCCAAGGCCAAGCTCGGCGGCTTCGACCGTCCTCTCAACTGACAGCGGCTACCTTCGTGGAGGGCTTGCTTCTAGCCGAGATCCTGAAAGCTCTGGCGGCGCAGCTGCCGAGCGAGAGGTCGCCGTGGCGTTTCCCTGACGAGCGCACCTGCGAGCTCAGCTTGGCGGACGGCAGCGCGCTGCGCATCGTCAGCCGGCCCGGGAGCCCGGGTCTGAGCCTCGAGCCGGCCGCCGCGCCGCGCCGCGCCGCCGATGGCTCCTCCCCGAGCCGTAAGCCGCTCACGAGCCTCCAGGCTCAGCTCGGTATCAGGGCCGCCGGCGAGCTGCTGAGCGCCACCCAGCACCGGCTCGATCGCATAGCCTTCTTCGAGTTCGGCGGCTCCGCGGGCTTCGTGCCATCGCCTCCGGTCAGGCTGGTTCTCGAGGCGACCGGTCCTCACGCGAACCTAGTCCTGTTGAGCGAGGACGGCACGATCCTCGGCGTCGAGCGCGAGGTGCGCTCGGAGCGGCCGGGGCGGAGCGGCGGCAGGCGCCTCGCCGTGGGTGTCAGGTACGCACCGCCCGCGGCGCAGCCGAAGCTGGACCCTAGGGACGCCAGCGCGGCCGAGCTCGAGGCTGCGCTCGTCGGGCGAGAGCTCGCCGACGTCAGGCGCGTCATCGACGGCATCGGGGCCGAGCTTCAGGCAGCGTTGACGGCTGCGACCGGCATGAGACCCAGCCAGGTCCTGACCGCGGAGGACGCGCGTGCAGTGGCGACGGAGATAGAGAGCCTCGTAGCCCGCCCGGCTGCCTACCTCGCCCGTCACGCCCCCGTTCGAGCGGGCGCAGCCGGTAGCGAGCGTGCCGCGAGAAGCCAGGCGGACCGTGAGCGTCTCGCCGCTCAGGTGAGCAAGCTCCTCGGCCGCGAGTTGAGGACGATACGCGCCAGGCTGGCCGACGCCGAGGCCGCGCTCGCCGCGGAACCGACAGCCGCGCTGCTGCGCTCGGAGGGCGATCTGCTGCTGGCGCGCGCCGCCGAGGTCGAGAGCGGGGCCTCGCGCGCGGAGCTGACGGGTTTCGGTGGCGAGGCGGTCTCGCTCGAGCTGGACCCGAAGCTGTCGGCGGCCGACAACGCTCAGGAGCGCTACCATCGCGCACGCAGGGTCGCGGCGCGCGCACGCGCCGCGGAAGCCGCGCTGGGCGAGCTGCGCGAGAGGGAGCGCGAGCTCGACGCCCAGCTGCGTTCGCTACCGACCGCCGACACCTCCGTGCTGAGGAGCCGTCTGGACGCGGCCGGCACCGCTGGGGAACGCGGCGCGGACCTGGGGCGCCAAGCTCGTCGCGGACGCTCTCCGGCCCGGGCAGGGATCGAGCTCACCGATCCGCGCGGCTACCGGGTGATCATAGGCCGCGGAGCCAAGGAGAACGACGAGATCACCTTCAGGCGCGCGCGCTCGCGCGACCTCTGGCTCCACGCCCAGGGCTACCGCGGGGCTCATGTGATCGTCGTGGTCAACTCCCGCGCGCCCGGCGAGCAGGTGCCGTTCGAGACCGTGCTGTTCGCGGCGCGCCTGGCCGCGGGGCACTCGGAGGCGCGGCAGTCTGACAACGTGCCCGTCGATTACACCGAGCGCAAGAACGTCTGGCGCAAGCCCGGCGGCGCGCCGGGTGCCGTCAACTACGCGCATCACAAGACTGTCTACGTCACGCCCGCGCGCGACGCGGCCGGGGCGGCGGGCTGACTCCCCGCGCCAGCCGCCCGGCTGCGCGCGGCGGGTCGAACGGAGTCGTCTGCTAGCCGTCGGCGCGTCCGGCCGAACCGAAGACCTGCATGCGCTCGGCGACGACGCGCTTCATCTCCTCGCGCGCCGGCCCCAAGATCTTGCGCGGGTCGAACTCGCGCGGGTCCTGGCCGAGGATCTCCCTGAGGCGCGTGGTGAACGCCAGCCGCAGGTCGGTGTCGGTGTTGATCTTGGCGATGCCGGCTCGCACCGCCAGGCGGACATCGTCCTCGTGGATGCCGCTCGCACCCGCGATCTGGCCGCCGGCGGCGTTGAAGCGCTCGATCAGCTCGGCGGGCACGCCCGACGCGCCGTGCAGCACCAGCGGCTGAGGCACGCGCCTGGCGATGTCCGCGAGCCGCGCGTGGTCGCTGAACGGGCGGCCCTTGCCCTTGTAGGCACCGTGCGAGGTGCCGATCGCGACGGCGAGGTAGTCGGCGCCGCTCTGCTCCATGAAGCGCTCGGCGTCCTCGGCCTTGGTGAGGGTGGCGTCCTCCGCGCTGACGTCGACGTGCTCCTCGATGCCGCCCAGGCGGCCGATCTCGGCCTCGACGCTGACGCCCATGGCGTGCGCGGCTTGGGCGACCCTGGCGGTCTCGCGCACGTTGGTCGCCTCGTCCTCGTGCGACATGTCGATCATCACCGAGGTGAAGCCGAGCCTCAGCGCGCGCATGCAGGACTCGAAGCTCGAGCCGTGGTCGAGGTGCAGCGCGACGGGCACGCTGGCGCGGTGAGCGATGTCCTTGACCAGGTTGACGAGTGCCTCGCCGCCGAACTTGACCCCACCCTCGGAGATCGCGACGATCACGGGGCTGCGCGTGTCCTCCGCCGCGCCCACGATCGCCTGGGTGATCTCCATGTCGTTGGTGTTGAACGCTCCCACGCCGTAGCCGCCGGCGCGGGCAGCAGCGAGGATCTCGAGTCCCGTGACTAGTGCCATGCCGGCGAGTATACCGGCGAGAGCAGCGTCCTGAACGGGGCTTACGGCCTGGCCTTCTCCTGCGCCTAGCCTGGCTTCTCCGGTTCGCCGCCCTCCGGCTCCTGGGTCTGGGCGGGCGCCCTGGGCTTAAGCGCCGGTGCCGAGCGACCGCTGACGTAGCCGGCGGCGGCCGCGATCGGCAGCGCGGCCAGGAGCGCGGTCGGCCGCGACGGGTCGACCAGCAGCAGCGCTACCAGCAGCATCACCGACGAGACGATGCGCAAGAGCAGGTTCCCGCGTGGGTTGGCGCCGGGCCGGTAGCCGATCACGTGCGTAGCCATGAAGGTGATGCCGAGCAGCACGAAGTAGACCCACAACGGTATCGAGTCGAGGAAGTCCACGTTGCCTCCTAGGAACGCACCCTACAGCAGCCCGAGGGCGTAGTGCGCGGCTGCCGCCGCCGCGCGCGCCGCCTCGGCCAGCTTCCAGTTGCGCTTGTCGCGGTCTCCGACGCGGTTCGAGACCGCGCGCAGCTCGACGAAGGGCAGGCCGAGCGCCAGCGCGACCTGCGCGGCGGCGAACCCCTCCATCGACTCGAGGGCCACGCCGTGGCGGGCCGCCGTCGCCGCGGCGGCCGCGGCGGTAGCGGTCACGCCGTCGGAGGTGGCGAAGTCGAGCAGCGGCGCGCCGAGTCCCGCCGCGATCGCCCTGGCGCTGTCTCCTCCCAAGGCGATCAGGTTGTGGACGCCGGTGCCGGGCAGCAGCTCGAAGCCGATCGCGTCGAGACCGAGTCGCGTGCGGTCCTCGCCGACGCCGAGATCGAGGTCGCGCTCCGAGGAGGCTACGGCCACGGCGCCGAGCGGCAGGTCGCAGCCCGGATAGGCGCCGGCGACGCCGAACTGGAGCACCGAAGGGGGCTTGTCGGGCGAGGCGCCACGCGAGGCGTCCCGTGAGGTGCCGCCCGAGGTGTCCAGCGAGGCGACGACCGCCGCCAGCGCCGCGGCGGCGTTGGCCTTGCCGAGCCCGGTCGCGACCAACGTGAGGCTCTTGTCGCCGTAGGCGAGGTGAACGCGCGGCGGCCACGGCAGGTCGGGCTCGGGCGCCGCGGCTCCCAGCGCCGCGAGCAGGGGCGCGAGCTCGAACCGCGTCGCGGCTAGCACGACCACCTCGCGCACCTCCCCAGCCTCTGAGCCGGCAGTGGGCGGCGCGGCTCGCATCGCGGGATCGCGCGCGGGGCTCAGGCCGCCGCCACCGGCAGGTCGAGCAGCGCCTTGACGTAGGCCGCCGCGTCGTACGGCTGCAGGTCGTCCTGGCCCTCGCCGACCCCGATGAACTTGATCGGGGTGCCGAGCTGCCTGACGATCGGCAGCAGGATGCCGCCCTTGGCGGTGCCGTCGAGCTTCGTGACGATCACGCCGGTCAGGTCGACGGCCTCGTGGAACCTCAGCGCCTGCTCGAGGCCGTTCTGGCCGGTGACGGCGTCCAGGACGAGCCAGACGTCGCCCGGCTCGGCCGGGTCGGCCTTGCCGATCACTCGCTTGACCTTCTTCAGCTCCTCCATCAGGTTGTGCTTGGTGTGAAGCCGGCCGGCCGTGTCGACGAGCAGCAGGTCGTAGCCGCGCGCCAGGCGCTGGCTGGCGCCGTCGAACGCCACGGCGCCGGGGTCGGAGCCGTCCGGTCCCGTGACGGTCGGGATGCCGAGCCTCTCGCCCCAGACCGCCAGCTGAGAGCTGCCGGCAGCCCTGAAGGTGTCGCCGGCCGCGAACATCACGCGACGGCCGTGGCTCTGGTAGTAGGCGCCGAGCTTGGCTATCGTCGTCGTCTTGCCGACGCCGTTGACGCCGACGACCATGACGACCTTCCTGGCGGGCTCGACGACGCTGCGCCCGACGTCGAGGCTGAACCCGACGCGCCGCAGCTTCTGCCGGAGTTGATCGGGCTCGAGCTGGTCGAGCAGCGCCTTCTCCAACGCCGCGGCGAAGCTGGTGCCGCGCTGGCGCTCGCGCTTGGCGGCCGCGACGACCTCGGCGGCGAGCTTGGCGCCGACGTCGGCGGAGACGAGCGAGAACTCCAGCTCCTCCCAGTCCGGCTCCACGGTCGGCTCGTTCACGGGCTCGACCCGAGCAGCGCTCACTTGGTCCACGGGAGCCGAGTCCGTGAGGATCTGATTGCGGGTCTTGGATAGGCCCTGCCTGAGCCTGTCGAACCAGCTCATGGGCAGCTCACGGACTGAACTTCCATCCGGCTCACCGCCCCGGGCCCTCGTCGTCGGCGGCCGCCTGGGCGGCCCTGATCGCCTCGAGGCCCACGCTCTTGACTATCGGTCCACCGGCCTGCGCCTTGGCGGCGGCCAGGCGCGCCTTCTCCTCCTCCAGAGCCTTCTGGGGGTCGTCGTCGGGCAGCCCCGCGTCGATGAAGGTCAGCGCCTGCGCGATGCGCCTCAGCGCCACCGACTTGCCGAGCACGACGATGAGGTCGACGACGCCGGGCGCGTTGGTGGTGCCGGTCAGCGCGGCGCGCAGCGGCATCATCACCTTGCCCATCGGCACGGCCTGGTCCTGGACGTAGTCTCGCAGCATGTCGTCGACGCCGTCGAAGTCGAAGAACTCGAGCATCGAGAGCTCGCGCTCGACGTCCTGCAGGAAGCCCTGCCCGGCGGCGAGCTGCTTGCGGGCGTTCTCGTCGTAGCGCACCGAGTCGGTGAAGAAGTAGCCGGCCTGCTCGGCGATCTCCAGGAGCGTCTCGGCCCTGGGCCTCAGCAGGTCGACGACGTCGAGGAGGTAGTCGTCGTCATTCCAGGTGTAGCCGGCGGCCCGCAGGAGCGGAGCCACCCGCCCGGCCACGTCGTCGAGCGCGAGGACCTCGCGCAGGTACTTGGCGTTGTAGTGCTTGAGCCGCTTGAGGTCGAAGATCGGCCCGCCGAGCGACACGCGGTCCAAGTCGAAGTTGGCGACCATGTCGTCGACACCGAAGACCTCCCTGCCGTCGGGCATGCTCCAGCCCATCGTGGCGAGGAAGTTGAGCAGCGCCTCCGGCACGATGCCCTGCTGCCGGTAAGAGTCGACCGAGGTGTCGAGCTTGCGCTTGCTCACCTTGCTGCGGTCGGGGTTGCGGAGCAGCGGCAGGTGCACGAACTCCGGCTCCTGCCAGCCGAAAGCGCGGTATAGGAGGGCGTGTATCGGCGTGCTGGTGATCCACTCCTCGGCTCTGATCACGTGGGTGACGCCCATCAGGTGGTCGTCCACGACGACGGCGAGGTGATAGGTGGGGAAGCCGTCGCTCTTGAGCAGCACCGGGTCGCGGATCTCGGCGTTGGGGATGCTGATCTCGCCGCGCAGCCTGTCGACGAAGGTCGTCGCGCCCTCGTCGGGGGTGATGAGACGCACCACGTGCGCCTCGCCGGCGGCGGCGCGGCGGTCCTGCTCCTCGCGCGGCATGCCGCGGCCGCGGCCGTCGTAGCCGACCGGGCGATTGAGGCGCTTCTGCTCGGTGCGCATCGCGTCCAGCTCCTCGGCAGTCTCGAACGCGCGGTAGGCGAGACCAGTGGCGAGGAGCCGCTCGGCGTGCGCGCGGTAGTGCTCCAGCCTCTCGCTCTGGCGGTACGGACCGTTCTCGCCGCCGATGTCGGGGCCCTCGTCGGGCTCGATGCCGAGCCACTCGAACATCTCGAGGATGCGCTTCTCTGAGCCTTCTAAGTACCGTTGCCTGTCGGTGTCTTCGAGGCGGAAGACGAACCTGCCGCCCGAGCGTTTGGCCAGGACGTAGTTGAACAGCCCGACGTAAGCCGTGCCGACGTGCGGGTCACCGGTCGGCGACGGGGCAATTCGTGTAACTACTTTCATGTCGTCGCCTCCTAAGCCTGCGCATCATACCGCCGCGCTCGCGTTCCTCACGTCAGGGCCAGGTGCAGCAGCGTCACGGCGGACAGGGCCCACAGGTAGGGCGAGAAGACGCGGAACCTGCCGCGCCGCAGCAGCCCGAAGACGAGCCGCAGCGCCGCGTAGCCGACCACGAACGAGCTGGCGGTCATCGCGATCAGCGCTCCCGCGCCGATGTCTGCGTCCATGACGTCGCGCACGCCGAACACCGCGACCCCGAACGAGACGACGAGGTAGAGCAGGAACGACAGGCGTGGGGCCAGGCCGGCGTCGATGCCGCGAGCCAGCAGCGCGGAGATCGTCGAGCCGCTGCGCGAGAGGCCAGGGAACACCGCGATCCCCTGGACCAGGCCCCCGATGAAAGCGTCGAGGAAGGTGACCTGCCTGACCTCGCTCTTGGGCCCAGAGCGCGGCGCGAACCACAGGATGAAGCCGGTGACCGCCAGCGCCAGCGCGACGGGCAGCGGCGCGTTGAGGTGCTCGAACACGTCCTTGACACTGAGCGCGATGATCGCCGTAGGGACTGAGCCGGCCAAGACCAGGAGCGCGAGCCGCCAGCCCGGCCCGCGCCGCGCCTCGGCCGAACCCAAGCCGGCGACGAAGCCGCCCAAGGCGGTCAGGACGTCTTGGCGCAGGTAGATCAGCACCGCCAGCAGCGTGCCGGTGTTGGTGGCGATGTCGACGGCCAGCGGCAGCGACTCGCCCCAGCCGAGGAAGTAGTTGGCGAGGACCAGGTGGCCCGAGCTGGAGACCGGCAAGAACTCAGTCAGGCCCTGGACCACACCTAGGACCAGGGCCTGAAGGACACTCATGAGAGTCCGTGCTCTCTAGAGATCAGCGCTTGCTGTACTGCGGGGCGCGACGGGCCTTCTTGAGGCCGTACTTCTTGCGCTCGACGATGCGCGCGTCGCGAGTCAGGTGGCCGCTCTGCTTGAGCGAGGGCCGGTAGCTGGGGTCGACCTTGAGCAGCGCGCGGGCGACGCCGAGCTTGATGGCGTCGGCCTGGCCGCTGGGGCCGCCGCCGCGCACGGTGATCAGCGCGTCGTAACGGCCGGCGGTGTTGGTCGCCTTGAGCGGCTCGAGGGCCTCGACGCCGACGAGGATGCCGCGGAAGTACTCCTGGAAGTCGCGGCCGTTGACGGTGATGCGGCCGCTGCCGGGGCGCAGGAACACGCGCGCGACGGCCTCCTTGCGACGACCGGTGCCGTAGTACTGATCCATCAGGCCAACTCAACTCTCTTGGGTTGCTGGGCGTCGTGCGGGTGCGCGTCGCCAGCGTAGACCTTGAGGCGCCGGATCAGCCGGCGGCCCATGCGCGTCTTGGGAAGCATGCCCCACACGGCGTGCTCGAGCATGCGCTCGGGGTTCTTGGCGAGCATCTCGCGCGCGGTCGTCGTCTTGAGGCCGCCCTGGTAGCCGGTGTAACGGGTGTACACCTTCTGGTCGAGCTTGCGGCCGGTGAACTCGAGCTGGCCGGCGTTGATGACCACGACGAAGTCGCCGCCGGGCTGGTTGGGGGTGTAGCTGGGCTTGTGCTTGCCCTTGAGCAGGCTGGCGATCTGGGTGGCGAGCCTGCCGACGCGCTGTCCGGCTGCGTCGACGAGCACCCAGTCGTTCTCGCTCTCGCTCGGGAAGTATGTCTTCATTACGCTCACGTCCTCGGTTAGCTTTGGAGCCTTTGGTCAGAAGCGCCGGCCAGTTCGGTGGTGGCTGGCGTTCGACAAGCCAAACAAGACTCTACCACGAAGCTCGCGCGTTTGTACACGAGGGTGGGGCGGCTTCTCGTCGTCGGCGCCTTCATCGCGGGTCCTAGAGCCCGCGTTCGGGTCCAAGGTCAGCTCGCCTGCCTCCTGAGTCCCGTGGGCAGCATGCTCCTGACCGAGCCGTGACGTCGCCTGCCCCAGCCCAGGGGGAAGCCGCCCGCGCGCACCACCGCCCAGCCGTCCGGCCCGCCCGTTCCCGCTGCTTCGAGCTCCTCGCCGGCCAGGAAGCGGCCGATCCGCGGGTCGCCCAGCTCCAGGTCGTGAGAGGGCCACGCGGCGCGCGCGGCCAGCGCCGAGGCGTGGGCGGGGACGAAGCGCGCCCTGCGGCCCTCGCGCCTCACCTCGCCCAGGGCCAGCCCCAGCCGCAGCACATGGACCCCAGGGAGCGGCGGCGCCTCGCGAGGCGCCAGCATCAGCTTGTCGCCGTGCGCCACGAGCCGGTCCTCGTCGAGCGCGCCGACGACGATCAGGTGGTCGGACGGGACGGGTTG
>CAYYOK010000097.1:0-12985 GCA_964473205.1 uncultured bacterium
GCCGCAACGATCCTTGCCCCTGCGGCAGCGGCAAGAAATACAAGCACTGCCACGGGCGCTCCGAAGCTTGAAGCCCGCGTTCGCGGCTCGGCTCCACTCCGCGATGGCCGCGCGCTCTTCGCGCGTCTGCCTGGGGCTGGACCCGCGTCCCGAGCTGCTCGAGCACACCCATCCTCAGCGCCACGGCGGATCGTCGAGCCGTGTCGCCGCCGCCGTGGCCGAGCACCTGCTGGCGCTGCTGGATGCCACGCACGACGTGGCGGCGTGCTGCAAGCCGCAGTCTGCCTTCTTCGAGGCCCTGGGACCGGCCGGCATGGACGCGCTGGCGCAGGTGATCGAGCGCGCCCGCTCCCTCGACCTGCCCGTGATCGTCGACGCCAAGCGCGGCGACATCGGCTCGACGGCGGAGGCTTACGCGGCGGCGTTCCTCAGCGACGGCGGCCCTTTCGCCGGCGACGCGCTGACCGCCAACCCGTTCCTGGGGTTCGACTCGCTGGCGCCGCTGGCTGACACCGCAGCCGCGACGGGCAGGGGCTTGTTCGTGCTCGTCAAGACCTCCAACCCGGGCAGCCGGGACTTCCAGGAGCTGCCGCTGGCTTCAGGTAGACCGGTCTACCTACATCTCGCCGAGCTGCTGAGCCAGGCCAACCGCAGCCTGCCGCTGGACGACGACGGCTACGGGCCGCTAGGGGCGGTCGTGGGGGCCACCAACCAGCCGGAGGTGATGCGGGAGCTCCGCGTCGCGCTCAGGTCATCGGTGCTGCTGCTGCCCGGCTACGGCGCGCAGGGCGCCGGCGCCGTCGATGCGGTCGACGCCTTCGACTCGCGAGGGTTCGGGGCGATCGTCAGCGCCAGCCGCTCGCTCGACTATCCGCGCGCCGCTGACGGCACGCTGGGTGCGAGCGTACGCGCCAGCCGCGAGGCTGCGCTGAGAATGCGCGACGACATCGAGTGCGCCCTGGAAGCGCGCTAGGCGCCTCGTCTCAGGGGATCTCCAGATGCCCGAAGAAGGCGAACGGCGACATGTTGGTCCGCACGCGCGACATCAGCCCGAGTATCGTGCCGACTCCCGCGGCCGGACCGTCGAAGACCGCGGCGTACAGCCGCACGCCGTCTAGCTCGGGCAGCGAGAAGGCGAAGGCGTCCAGCTCCTCGCCCGGCGCCACGCTGTAAGGCCAGGTCCCGGGGTCGGGCCGGCTGGCCACCACGTACATGCGCGAGTCGTTGTGGGCCAGGAACAGCCGCTTGGCGGTCTCCTCCGGCGCTGTCACGTAGTTCTCGATGCGCAGGGCGCAGTTGCCCAGCGAGTTGAGGGCGCCTCTGAGGTCGTCGAGGCTGAGCTCCTCGTCGGGGCGGAAGACGAGCAGCCGCGGGTAGACGGTCCAGTTCCAGATGATCGCCCAGAACGACAGCCGGCGGCTGTCGGCGGGATCGGTCGCCAGCAGAGCCGCGGGCCGCACGGTGGCCGAGACGCGCTCCAGCACCGCCATCGTGTCGTCAAGCAGGTCGCCGGTCGTGGCCGGCGCGTCGGGCAGCTGGCCGGAGAGCTTGTACCAGCCCATGAACCCAGAGAGCATCTCGTGCCACACCGCGGCCTCGATCGCTTCCGGGCGCCAGGCGGCGGGCAGGAGCCTGCGCTCGTGCAGGTAGCGCACGCTGGAGTAGGCCGGATGGCCGTCCTCGACGGGCAGCGAGCTCGCTCGCCGCAGCGCGGGCAGGGCCGGCTCGATCAGCTCGATGGCGCGCTTGAGGAGCATGGCGGCGTCGGCGCCGGTGGCCGGCCGGTCGAGCTCGGTATCGGTCAGCGTGCCGAGCAGCTCGGGCCGGCAGATCTCGGCCGCCGCGGCGACCGGCAGCGCCAGCGCGACCGCCACCAGGACGAGTCGAGCCCAGCGCCGAAGCAGGACGGGGAGCGTCGAAGGCTCCTCGTAGAGATTAGTCGCGCGCGCCAGCACAGCTAGAGCCGAGTCTAGCGGGGACTTGCCGGTGCGGTGCGCTGCGCGATTACCTCCGCGTCGCTCACGGCGGCCCCGGCGCTCAGGTAGTAGCTGGAGCGCGCCGAGGCGGCCGCCATGGACGAGTCCTGGGCTCTGACGCGCAGGTACTCACCGCCGAGCACGAGCACGTTGCCGCCGGAGATCGGGCCGATCTGCGTCACGCCGCTGGCGTTGACCACCTCGAGCTGCAAGGCTATGCCCGGTCCGGGATCGAAGCTCACCGACACCGACGAAGGGACCCTGAAGTGGTCGACGTCGCCGATAGTCTCGATCGCGCCCGCGTCGGGGCTCTGGAGCTGCGGAGCCGTGCCGATCGAGTCGTTGGCGTTCTCGCCCTGGTCGACGAGGTCGTCGCCGTACAGGTAGACATCGAACGGCACCGTGGTCGAGCCCTCGTTGACGATCAGTCCGACGTAGGCTCCCGCGCCCGCCTCGAAGATCACGCACGAGCCGCGGCAGGACACGGTGGTCGAGATCCCCTCTGCCCGCACCGCCGGCTCCTCGGCGCCCTCCCGCAGCAGCCCGGCGTCGCCCTCCGCGAAGAACTCGCTGGAGCTGCTGCTGGCCAGCACGCTGGTGTTGGCGGCGTTGCGCAGCTCCAAGCGCAGGTCGGCGCTCAGCTCGAAGTAGACGGCGGGCATGTTCCTGACGATCGGCGGGACGGACATGTCGAGGAAGAGCGCTCCGCCGGGAGGCAGCGACGCCGAGTGACGCGGCGCCCCCGGATTCAGGTTGGCCGTGATGGAGACCGTCTGCGGTGCGCCGCAGTCCGGGTCCGGAGCCAGCGGCGTGCTCGAGAGCGTGTAGAGGCTCGTGCCCGGCGCGGCGGCGCGGTTGCTGACGGCCGCGGCGACGCGCACGTAGAAGCCCTCGCAGACCTCGAACGAGTCGCCACTGCTGTACAGCTCGGATACCGCCACTCCGTTGTGGTTGACGACCACGGCGCGCACCGGCAGGGCCCCGGCGGCCTGGGTGAGCAGCACCTCGCGCCGCGACGGAGCCAGCCAGAAGTCGGTGTCGCCGATGAGCTCGATCGCGCCCTGGTCGTCGGCGCCGAGCGGCGGCGCGCCCGGCCGCGAGTCGTTCTCCGGCTCGAACTCGTCTTGGAACACGTCGACGAAGAAGTAGAGAGTGACCTCGCGGCTGGTGCCGCTGGTGTTGCGAACGCGCGCATGCAGGTTGTCGCCGATGGGCCGGATGACGCACGAGCCGCCGCAGACGCGGCTGACGCCGATCGCCTCCGGCTCGATGGCCGCTTGCCCGGCGCCTGCTGCGGCGCTCTCCTCGGCTTCAGCGGACGAGGTGCTCAGCGCGCCCGACCCGCTGGCGAAGAAGCCCGGCCCGGAGCTGCTGGCGACCAGGAGGCCGTAGTTGCTGCTGCGCCGCAGCTCCAGCGGCAGGTTGGCGTCGATCTCGACGTAGAACACGTCGTAGCTGCCGGCGCTCCCCGCCGGCACGATCAGGTCGAAGACCACCTCGTCATTGGCCGGAATCGTCACGGTGCGCACGGCCTCCGCCGGGTCGGTAGTGGCCTGTACCGGGATCGAGTCCTCCGGCGGCGCGATCACCTCCGGTGGCCTGCAGCCGACCAACACGATTGCAGCCATTAGCAGCAGCGCCAGACCGGTCGCTCTGGCGAGGTTCCTAGCTCTGTTGCTCACGAAGTTCCTCATCGAAGGAGCCCCCTTTCGAGGACCGCCCGCCGCCAGGCTGAGCTGGCGGCGGGCGTCAGGTGCTCGTGTTGCTCATCTGCCGGCGAGGCCCTGCGCCCCGCTACTGGCTGCCCGATCTGGGCACTACGTCGGCGCCCTCGAGCGTCGGAGGGTAGCTCAGCCGGTAGCCGCTGGACGCGCTGACGGCTGCGAAGGTGGGGCTCGCGGCCCTGACCATGATCCGGTCGCCCGCCACCAGCACGAAGCTCTGGCCGGGGCTCAGAGTGGCGACGAGCGCCTGAGACGCGTCCCGCACCTCTGCTCTGATCGGCAGGTTGTTGCCCGAGCTGCTGATGTAGTCGAAGGTGATGTTGCCGGGGTTCACGACGTTGAAGTAGTCGACATCGCCGACGGTCTCGATGGCTCCGAAGTCGTCAGAGGGGTTGATGAACGGGGCGTCGGTGAAGTCGTTCAGCGGCTCCCCGCTGTCCCGATACACGTCCTTGAAGAAGTAGACGCCGGCGCTCTGCATCGAGCTGCGGTTGGTGACCCTGGCGTACATCGTCGACCCGAACTCTGGCCCTGGCACGATCACGCATGGGCCGCGGCAACTGACCGAGGTGACGATGGCCTGCGGGTCGAGCTCGGCGGCGGCGCTGACGCTCAGCGCGGTCAGGCCGGAACCGAAGTAGTGGCGCGAGGACGAGCTGTAGCGCACCTGGCCGCTGGCGCTGATGACCTCGAGCTCGAACGCCGCGTTGCCGGTGCTCAGCTCGACGTAGACGACGCCAGAGGTGCCGCCGGTGTTGCTGAGCCGGTAGACGACCGACTCGTTGGGCGCGAGGGTCCGCGACCCCTGAGCGACGTCGTCGCCAGCGGTGGAGATGTTGACGGCGTTGGCGGGCGGCCAGGCCGGCGGCTCGATGATGATCTGGCAAGAGACCAACAGCAGCAAGGCAAGCGCAGCGCCCAGCAGGGCGAGGGATCTAAGCTTCACGACAGGCCTCCTATGGCGGGCATTCTACGCCTGGACCGTGAGACGGCTCACAGAGCGTTCCTTAACCCAACGTTGAGAACTACTCCAGCACGACGAGGAAGTTGTACAGCTCCGGCGCGCCGGGGTGGATCTCGAGCTCCAGATGAGGATGCGCCTCGGCGATGCGCTGCGCCAGCACCTGCGCAGCCGCGGCGTCTACGTCGCTGTTGTGGAACAGCGTCGCGACGTCGGCGTCTCCCCCGACCTCGGCCAGAAGCGCCATCAGGGCCGCCTCGGCATCGGGAGCCGACACCTTGAGCGAGTTGTCGATCAGCCCGATCGCGTCACCCTCGTTGACGTCGACGCCGTCGATGCTGGCGCCGCGGCTGGCGCGGGTCACCTCGAGGGTCGTGGCTCCATCGGCCGCCATGCGCATGCTCTCGTAGAGCTCGTCGACGTCCAGGTCGGAGTTCAGAGCGACGGCCGCGGCCAGTCCCTGTCCCAAAGTCGTGGTGGGCAGCACCCTCACGTCCCGGTCATCGACGAGATCGACGACGCGCTCGGCCGCCATGATCACGTTCTTGTTGTTGGGCATGACGATGATCGAGCGCGCCCCGACCGAGCGCACGGCGTCGGCGATGTCCTGAACAGAGGGGTTATCGGTCTGCCCGCCCCCTATGACCCTGACACCAAGGCTGCGCATCACACGCGTGAGGCCGTATCCGCTCGCCACCGAGACCACGGCCACGTCCTGCGTCGAGTCGGCCGCCAGGTCGACGTCGGCGAGGATCTCCGAATGCTGCTCGCTCATGTCCTCGACCTTTGAGCGCACCATGCGGCCGAAGCGCGAGACCTCGGCGAGCAGCTTCTCAGGCTCCTCGGTGTGGATGTGCCCCTTCACGAAGCCTTCGGCTCCCACCACGAGCAGCGAGTCGCCGTACGGCGACACCAGCTCCTGGATCTGCGAGGTAGGCACCGTCACGTCGGCGAGCAGGAACTCGGTGCAGAAGCCGAACTCCTCCTCCTCGAACTGCTGCTGGGCGCGCCTCTCGATCTTGGGGGGCGGGGGCAGGTCGCGGTCCTCGAAGTAGGCGATGACGCCCTCGAGCAGCCGCAGGTAACCGAGCCCGCCAGCGTCCACGACGCCGGCCTGCTTGAGGATCGGCAGCTGGTCGGGCGTGCGCGCCAGCGAGGCGTGGCCGGCCTCGAGAGCGGCCTTGAGCAGCGCCACCGGATCCTTCTCGCCGGCGTTCATGGCGGCCTCGGCGGACTCGCGCACCACCGTGAGGATCGTCCCCTCGACGGGCTTCATCACCGCGGCGTAGGCGCTCGCGGCGCCAGAGACGAGAGCCTCGGCCAGGTCGGCGCCGTCGACGCTCGCCTTGCCCTTGAGCACCTCGGCGAAGCCCTTGAGCACCTGCGAGAGGATGACCCCCGAGTTGCCGCGCGCGCCGAGCAGCGAGCCGTAGGAGAGCGCGAGCCAAGGTGTCGAGGTCGCGGGGCGTGCCCTCGCTGAGCTCACGCCTGACCGACTGCATGGTCAGGTGCATGTTGGTGCCGGTGTCGCCGTCGGGGACCGGGTAGACGTTGAGCGCGTTGACCTCGTCGATGTGAACGCCGAGCCACTGGGTCGCGAAGACGAAAGCGTGCGCCAGCTGCTCTGCCTCGAGAGCAGCGCCCGAGCCCTCAGGCACGGCTGACCCCATCGACGTGCACCCTTACCTCCTGCAGCTCCACGCCGGCGTAGAGCTTGGCGGCGTACTCGACGCGCTTGCGGATCTGCTCCGCCACCACAGGGATGTTCACCCCGTAGGCGACGACGACGTGGAGATCGACGGAGGCTATGCCGGGAGAGCCGTCGCCGTGGCGGTCGAGCACGACGCCCTCGTCGACCTGCCTCACGCCGAGGATGCGCCTGATGCCCTCGGTGAGGCTGGCCGGCGCCATGCCGACCACGCCAGGCACCTCGTGCGCAGCCAAGCCGACGATCGTCGCCAACGCGCCGTCGGAGACCTCGACCGCGTCGATCGCGCGCGCCTTCGCGGCGCTCTGGCCGGCCGCCTTGCGACGTGACGCGCCCGCCTTCGACTTGGACCTCGGCTTCTTGGCTGCGCTCTCGCTCATCTCACTCCATCCCCGCCAGGAACCCGATGCGGCGCAGGGCCCTGATCAGGTCCATGACGGTAGCCTCGCTAGGGTCGTACTCGACGGCCACCCGGTGATCCGCGCCGGTGGCGACGTGCTGCACGCCCGGGACCTCGGCCAGGGCACGGTGCACCTTGGCGCGCGCCTCGACGCTGTCCATGCCCCTGACGCCGACCATCGCCCGCGCCACCTCGCCCTCAGGCATCCACTCCCCCTGTGACATCCGCTCCCCCTGTCGCTACCGAAGCGCGCTCGACCTGCTCGGCGCGCGAACCCAGCCCGCGAGCGTAGACCACGCTCGGCAGCTCGACGAAACCTTCTGCCTCGAACGCCCTGCGCGCCGCAGCGTCGCGTTTGGGCAGCGCGAGCTCGAGGTGGTAGACGCCCGAGTCGTAGGCGCTCTTGGTCAGAGCCTTGACCAGGGCGAGGGCTGTGTCGAGGTCGCCGTCGTCGGCGAGCGCGAAGCGCTGCACGCTCACCACGGCCCTGTCTCCGCCCCACACGGCCTGGGCCAGCACGAAGCCCGACACCGCGCCTTGGCCCGCCTGAGCCACGAACGAGTGACCGCTGCGCTGGTAGAGGTGGAGGCTGGCGCGGCTCACCGCCTCCTCCAGCCCCCTGGCGCGCGCGTAGGCGGCGTCGATGGGGGTGAGAGGCCCGATGTCGCCGACGTTCAGTGGCCTGGCGTGCGTAGCCATGCTCCGCTTCGTCCCCCCTCCTTCGCCAGCAGCCTCACACCGGTGACCTGCATGTCGTGGCCACCCGCCTTCAGCATGTCGTAGAGGGTCAGGGCCGCGGTGCTCGCCGCCACCAGCGCCTCCATCTCGACGCCGGTCTGCGCGGTCGTGGAGCAGCTCGCCTCGAAGCGGACCCGCGACGTCTCCAGCTCCGCCCTGACGGCCGCGTGCGTCAGCGGCAGCGGATGGCACAGGGGTATCAGCTCCCAGGCGCGCTTGGCGGCCATGATGCCGGCCAGCTCGGCGACCTTCACAGCGTCGCCCTTGGCGGAGCCGGCGCCGATGCGCCCTTCGGCATCGGCGGCGAACTCGAGGTACGCCTCGGCGACGGCCGTACGCCGGGTCGCGCTCTTGCTCGAGACGTCGACCATGACCGGATGACCATCGACGAGATGGCCCTGACCGAGCGGCTTGTCGCTCACGGGCCGATCATACCAGCGAGGGTCGTGCGCTCAGCGCCGTGAACGCTGCCTACGGCGCCCGGCGTCAAACAACGAGGTCAGCGATGGCGGCCTCCGAGCGCTCCGGGTCGAATTCCTCGTAACCGGCCTCGACGAAGTACAGCCCCTGCGCGCCGACGTTGTGCCCGGCCCGCCGCCTGTCGCGCGAAGCCAGCACCTCCGCCACGTCCTCCGGCCCGAGCTTGCCCTTGCCGACCCACAGCAGCGTGCCGACGACGGTTCTCACCATGTTGCGCAGGAACCCGTCCGCCGCGATGTGCAGCCTCAGCTCGCCGCGCTCCTCGCGCAGCTCGCACAGCAGCACCTCGCGCACCGTGCTCCTGGTCTCCTGCGTCGCGAACGCCGCGAAGTCGTGACGGCCGAGCAGGTGGGCCGCCGCCGCCCGCATCGACGCCACGTCCAGCTCGCGGAACACCGGCAGGACGCGGTCGCGCAGCAGGGCGAGGCCTCTGGGGTCGCCGCGCGCCACGCGCAGCCGGTAGAGGTAGCGGCGGTAGCGGCAGTCGAACTGCGCCTCGAAGTCGCTCGCGCAGGTGGCGACCCCGAGGACGACGACGTCGCGCGGCAGGTGGGCGTTCAGCGCCATCCGCAGGCGCTCGTCGGCCAGCGGCGTGGTGGTGTCGAGGTGCGCGACCAGCGCCAGCGCGTGCACGCCGGCGTCCGTCCGGCCGGCACCGATGACGCTGCCGTGCGACCCCGGCAGCCGGGCCAGCGCAGCCTCCAAGGTGGCCTGCACGGTTCTCTCGCCGAACGGTTGGCGCTGCCAGCCGAGGAAGCCGGTGCCGTCGAACTCGATCTTGAGCCTGACGCGCCGTGCGGCCTCGGCGCCCGGCTCGGAGGCGTCGGTCAAGGCCGGCTGGTAGGCGCGCCTCGCGCGACCTCGCGCGCTCCGGCGACGGCGCCGGCCGACGGCGCTGGCACCAGGCCCAGGCCGCGGCCCAGCAGCGGCACCGCGACCGTGACCAGACCGCCGATGATCAGGTAGCGCGCGAACGACACCAGCGGCAGGCGCTTGACCTCCTCGGCCAGCGCGGCGGAGCTGCCGAACATGGCCGCGAAGACCAGCGCCAGCGCGAGCAGCGCGAGCAGCGCGCGCTTCAGGAGCGTCCCGCCAGCCTCGTGACGCACGAGCTCGGGACCGGCCGCGAAGGCGGCGAAGCAGCCGAGCAGCATGCCAGAGAACTCGGTCGGCAGCAGCAGGTGGAGCGCCAGCGGCAAGCTCAGGCCGAGCACGACCCGCGGCCACTTGCCGAGGCTCAGGCCGCTGCGCTCCAGCCACGCGGCCAGCGCCACGAAGCCGCCGGCGAGCAGCCAGCCGCCGAGGATGTCGATGGGCATGTGCACGCCGAGGTAGACACGCGAGAGCGAGACGGCCAGCACCACCACCAGCGCGAGGATCGTGAACCAGCGGCGCCTGAGGTAGTAGGCGGCGAGCCACCAGAACGTCGCGCTGCCCTGAGCGTGGCCGGACGGGAAGCCGTGTCCAGGAGCCGTGTCGGCCGCCGCGGCGGAGCGGAGCACGTCGGGGTCGACCTGGAACGGGCGCTGGGTGCTGAAGGCGAGCTTCAGCACCTGGTTGGCGTAGAAGCTGGCCAGCAGCACCAGCGCGAGGGCGCGCCCGCGCCGCGCGTCGACGCTGGTGAACACGACGACGATCAGTGCGATGTACACCATCTCGGACCCGAGCTGGGTCACTGCCATCATCAGCCGGTCGAGGGCGGGCGAGGCGACGCTCTGCAGCGCGTACACGAGCTCCATCCGCCGATTCTAGCCGCCCGGGGCGTCGCGAGTGTGCCAGCATGGCAGGCGTGCCGCTGCCGCCCCTCGACGACACGATCTGCGCGATAGCTACGGCGCCCGGTCGCGGCGCCATCGGGATCGTGCGGCTCTCCGGACCGGAGGCCCACGCCGTCGCCGGGGCGGTGTTCCAGCCGGCGCGCGGCGGGTCGCTGGCCGATCTGCCGGCAGGCAGGGCGGCGTTCGGCAGGGTCGTGGCGAGCGGCGAGCTCATCGACGAGGGCATCGCCCTCTCGTTCCGCGCCCCCGCCAGCTACACCGGCCAGGACCTAGTCGAGCTGCAGACGCACGGCGGACCCGCCGTGCTGCGCAGGACCCTCGACCTCTGCCTGGCCGCTGGCGCGCGCCTGGCCGGCCCCGGCGAGTTCACGCTGCGCGCGTACTCGAGCGGGCGGCTCGACCTGGCTCAGGCCGAGGCGGTGCTCGAGCTGGTGGAGGCGCAGGGCGAGAGCGCCAGGCGCAACGCCGCGCTGGGACTCAGCGGCGCCCTCGGCCGGCGGCTCGCTGCGGTGCAAGACGACCTGCTTAGCGCCTACGCGGCGCTGCAGGCGACGATCGACTACCCGGAGGAAGGCGTGCCCGACGCGCAGCTCGGCCAGCCGCTGCGGAGCGCGGCGTCGGTCGTGGCCGGGCTGCTGAGCACCGCCGCCGCCGGCCGGCTGAGCCGCAACGGCGCGCGTCTCGCGCTGCTGGGGCGCCCCAACGTGGGCAAGTCGAGCCTCCTCAACGCCCTGCTCGGCTACCAGCGCTCGATAGTCAGTCCCACGCCCGGCACCACGCGCGACTACCTCGAGGCACCGCTGACCATCGAAGGCGTGCCCATCACGGCCGTGGACACGGCCGGGATCCGCCGGACGGAGGACGAGATCGAGGCGTCCGGGGTCAGCAGCGCCAGGCAGCTGGCGGAGCTGGCCGACCTCAGGCTGCTCGTCGTCGACGGCTCGCAGCCGCTGGACGACGAGGACCGCGAGCTGCTCTCGTCGCTGGCAGGTCCGCGCAGCATCGTCGTCGTCAACAAGACCGACCTGGCCGGCGCCGCGACCGATCGATCCGGCTCCGCCGGCGAGGTCGACGCGCTGCTCGGCGGCCACACGCCGGACCTGGGCGGATCGGCCGTCCTCGTGTCCGCCCTGACCGGCGCCGGCCTCGACGAGCTGCGCGAGCGCGTGGTGCGGGCGCTGCTCGGCTCGGCTTCGGGCAGCGAGCTGTGGATCACGAACGAGCGCCATGCCGAGGCGCTGACCGAGACGCTCGAGCACATCGAAGCCGCTCTGGCGGCCCAGGCGGCTGGGGCCGAGGACATGATCGCCTTCGAGCTGCAGGACGCCCTGGTGGCCTTGGGTCAGGTGACGGGCCGCTCCGAGGTCAGCGAGGAGACGCTAGTGGAGATCTTCTCTCGCTTCTGCGTCGGGAAGTAGCGGCCGGCTCGAACTCGGAAGCGGCGCGCGCCACCGCCGGCTCCAGCCGGGAAGCGACCGAGCGCAGTACGGAGAGCGCGGTCAGGTTGACCAGCTTCAGCAGCGCCTTCTCGCCCCACTTGCCGCCCTGCGGCAACGACAGCCTGACCGTGATGACGAACGAGTAGTCGACCTCGCTCCCGCCGGGCACGGCACGCACCGCTGCGGCCCCGCCGACCTCGGCGGAACCCGGCCCCTTGGCGACGACAGGCAGCGCCTCGAGCCTGGCGCCGTCAGGCGTGTCGCGCAGCGCGCTCCTGAACGGCAGCTCGTGCTGGCCGAAGAGCGCAGCCGACACGGGCAGCGAGGCGCTGATCACGCTCGGCTCGCCCCTGATCACCTGGAGGTCGCTCAGCACCTCGGCGTACCTGAGCGAGCCCGGCACGTCCCTGACGAACGCCAGCGCGTCCTCGGCGCTGCACGCCAGCGACACGGCGAAGCTGAAGGGGTAGCTGAGCTCCACTCAGTTCCCGCCGGCGCGCGGCTTCGGACCGACCCATTCGACCTTGACGCTGTGGCTCTCGATGGCGGCTTCGATCTCGGCGTCGCTGGCGCTGCGCAGGCGCGGGAGCTGCTGGAAGAGCTGGGCGCTGGTCGCCAGGCCGACCCTGACGGTCACGGGGCCCTCGTCGGAAGTGCGGCCGATGCGCCACAACAGGTGCGAGGCGAGCTCCTCCAGCGCCTTCTCGCCCGCCCGCTCGGAGCCGCCGGCGCTCTCGCCAGCGGGTGCGCCGTCCGCACCGCCGGCTGAACCGCCGCTCACACCGTCGGGTACCTCGAACGCGTAGCCGGGCAGCTCGTCTGGTTCGCCGTCGCTCACCCCTAAAGCCTAACCGCAGGCGGCGCGCCTGTGTGCCACCCCGGCTTCGCCAAGGCACACCACGGCCCCGAGTCGCGCGCCTCACGACTTCTCATCTGCGCCTAGTCGCCGCTTCACCCGGCGGCGATACGTTCGTGAGTGGCTTTTTCGGAAAGGAGCCTGAGAACGGGATGCTGCGAAACCGCCTACAACTACTGCTCTCCGTGTTCGTCGCAGGTGCTATCGGCCTGGCAGTCTGGCTGCCCAGCACGGGTAGCCACGCCCAAACGGTGCCCCCGCTCAACGAGACGTCGGCAAGGCTGCAAGACGAGCAGAACACCATCGACATCGTCGAGACCGTCGGTCCCAGCGTGGTGGCAGTCAACGTGGAGGTAAGGGGTCAGCGGGTCAACCCTCTGAGCGACTTCCTCCCCTTCCTGCCGCCGCAGTTCCGCGACATGATCCCCGACCTGTCCCAGCCGAACGTGATCCAGGGCAGCGGGTCTGGCTTCGTGATCGCCGAGGGCGGGCAGATCATCACCAACTACCACGTGATCCAGGCCGCGCTGGTCGAGCGGAGCGTCGAGCTGCGCGAAGGCGCTCGGATCGCGGTCGTGTTCCCCGGCAGCGACGATGAGCTCGAGGTCGTCGTCGTCGGCGCCAACCCCGACTACGACGTCGCGCTGCTGCAGCTCTCCGACCCTGAGGCGATGCCAGAGGGCGTCATGCCTGTCGAGCTGGCCGACTCCAGCGGCGCGAGGGTCGGCCAGAAGGTCATCGCGATCGGCAACCCGTTCGGCCTGCAGTCGAGCGTGACGCAAGGGATCGTCTCGGCCATCGGACGCGAGCTGCCGTCGATCGGCCGGATCCAGATCGAGATGATCCAGACCGACGCGGCGATCAACCCCGGCAACTCGGGCGGGCCGCTGCTCGACTCCAGCGGACGGCTGCTCGGCGTCAACAC
>CAYYOK010000098.1:0-12772 GCA_964473205.1 uncultured bacterium
AGAAGCTGATCGACGTCATCAAGGTCATCGACCACTCGGAGACCAAGTACGTCGACCGCGAGCTGATGCTGATCAAGGTCGCGGTCAACAGCGCCAACGACCGCGTCGAGATCAGGCAGATCGCGCACGACTTCAGGGCGAGGATCCTCGACGTGTCGCGCCAGATGCTGATCTTCGAAGTCACCGGCGACGAGAACAAGATCGACGCCTTCATCGAGCAGATGCGCCCGTTCGGCATCGTCGAGCTGGTTCGCACCGGGCGCGTCGCGCTGGCGCGCTCGCAGTCCGATGGCGAGAGAGCGCCGCGTCTGACGCCGAGCCGGGCGGCGTAGGGGGCGCAGCATAGACGACTAGTTAGTAGTTAGCGGACGGGGCATAGGGAGCATCGGGGCCACGGATCGCAGAGGCAGCCAACGAGTCCACGAGCAGCAGAAGCACGAGCCCAAGCCGAAGATCGGCGCATTCAGAGCCCGCCAGCGGGCGCAGAGACCGGGAGAGATAACCAAGTGGCAACCATCTACTACGACGCTGACGCCAACCTCGAGAACCTCGCTGGACAGACCATCGCCGTCATCGGCTACGGCTCGCAGGGCCACGCCCACGCGCTCAACGCCCACGAGTCGGGCCTCGACGTCGTGGTCGGGCTACGCCGCGGCTCGAAGTCGTGGGCTCAGGCCGAGCGCGACGGCCTCAGGGTGCTAGAGGTCGCCGAGGCCGCCAAAGCCGCCGACCTGGTCATGATCCTGCTGCCCGACGAGGTCCACGGCAAGGTCTTCCGCGAGGAGATCGAGCCGAACCTCGAGGAGGGCAACGCCGTGCTCGTGGCGCACGGCTTCAGCGTGCACTTCTCGCAGGTGGTGCCGCCCGCCGGCATCGACTGCTTCATGGTCGCTCCCAAGGGCCCCGGCCACCTGGTGCGCCGCACCTACACCCAGGGCGCCGGCGTGCCGTGCCTGGTCGCGATCCAACAGGACGCCACCGGCACTGCCAAGCAGCGCGCCCTCGCCTACGCCAAGGCCATCGGCGGCGCCCGCGCCGGCGTGCTCGAGACGACCTTCAAGGAGGAGACCGAGACCGACCTCTTCGGCGAGCAGGTCGTGCTCTGCGGCGGCGTCACGGCGCTGATGGAGGCCGGCTTCAAGACCCTCGTCGACGCCGGCTACCAGCCCGAGATCGCGTACTTCGAGTGCGTGCACGAGATGAAGCTGATCGTCGACCTGATCTACGAGGGCGGCTTCGACAAGATGCGCTACTCGATCTCCAACACCGCCGAGTACGGCGACTACGTCACCGCGCCGCGGATCGTGACGCCCGCCGTGAAGGCCGAGATGCAGAACGTGCTGGAGGACATCCGCTCGGGCGCCTTCGCCAGGTCGTTCCTGCTCGAGAACACCGTCGGCCAGCCGACGCTCAAGACCGGCCGCCGCCGTTCCTCCGAGAGCCTCGTCGCGCAGGTCGGCAAGCGCCTGCGCAAGATGATGCCGTTCATCGGGGAGGGAGAGTGACCCAGTGCCTTATGTGAGGTTCTTCGACACCACGCTCAGAGACGGCGAGCAGAGCCCCGGCGTCGCTCTCAACACCCCGCAGAAGCTCGAGATCGCGCATGCGCTGGCTCGCCTCGGCGTCGACGTGATCGAGGCCGGCTTCCCGATCACCAGCCAGGGCGACTTCGAGTGCGTCGACGCGATAGCTCGCGAGGTCGATGGTCCGATCATCTGCGCGCTGGCGCGCACGCACACGCTCGACATCGACCGCGCCGCCAAGGCGGTCGAAGGCGCGGCCAAGCCGATGATCCACATCTTCACCAGCGCCTCCGACGTGCACCTCGAGCACATGCTGCGCAAGACCAGGTCCGAGATCCTCGCCATCTCCGACGAGATGGTGCGCTACGCCAGGCGCTACGTCGACGAGGTCGAGTTCAGCGCGCAGGACTGCATGCGCGCCGACCCTGCCTTCGTCTACCAGCTGGTGCGCGCCGCCATCGCCGCCGGCGCCAACACCGTCAACATCCCCGACACGACCGGTTACGGCACACCGCTCGAGTATGGCGCGCTGATCCGCTCGATCTACGAGAACGTGCCCGAGGCCAGGGGCGTGCGCATCTCGACGCACTGCCACGACGACCTCGGCATGGCGGTCGCGAACAGCCTGGCCGCGGTGGAGAACGGCGCCACCCAGGTCGAGGCGACCATCAACGGCATCGGCGAGCGCGCCGGCAACACCTCGCTCGAGGAGGTGGCGATGGCGCTCTACACGCGCCGCGACCACTACGGCGTCGACATCGGCATCAACACCCGCGAGATCTACCGCGTCAGCCGCCTCGTCTCGCGCTACACCGGCATGGTCGTGCAGGCGAACAAGGCGATCGTAGGGGAGAACGCCTTCTCGCACGAGGCCGGCATCCACCAGGACGGCGTCATCAAGCACAAGGAGACCTACGAGATCATGAACGCCGAGCTCGTCGGTCGCGAGGCGGGCGTGCTGGTGATGGGCAAGCACTCCGGCCGCAGGGCGTTCCGCAAGACGCTCGCCGACCTCGGTTACGACACGCTCAGCGACGAGCGCCTCAACTCGGTGTTCGAGCAGTTCAAGGAGCTGTGCGACCGCAAGAGCTCGGTGACCAACGAGGACATCCGGGCCCTGGTCGACACCGAGGCCAGCCGCGTCCCCGAGACCTACAAGCTGCACTTCGTGCAGTTCCAGGCCGGCACCAACGTCACGCCTGTCGCCACCGTGTCTCTCGAGACCGACACCGGCCTCCACACGTTCGCCGCCACCGGCGACGGGCCCGTCGACGCCGTCTACCGCGCCATCGAGACGATCACCGGCCTCAAGCTCGAGCTCGACGGCTATGAGATCCGCGCCGTCGGCAGCGGTCAGGACGCGCTCGGCGAGGTGACGATCAGGGTCCGCGAGGGCTCCAGGATCGTGCAGGGCAAGGGGCTGTCCACCGACGTGATCGAGGCCTCGGCCCGGGCGTACGTCGACGTGCTCAACCGGCTCGCGTCCGGCCACGCCAGAGCGGCCGCCTCGGCCGAGCGCGAGCTGGCCCAAGGAGGAGTAGCGCGCCCATGAGCGGCCTCGCGGCGGTGGAGATCTTCGACACCACCTTGCGCGACGGCACGCAGGGGCAAGACGTGCACCTATCGAGCGAGGACAAGGTCGCCATCGCCAAGCGGCTCGACGACTTCGCCGTTGACTTCATCGAGGGCGGCTGGCCCGGCTCGAACCCGAAGGACGTGCGCTTCTTCGAGGCGATGAAGGGTGTCGAGCTGTCGCACGCCAAGCTCACGGCCTTCGGCAGCACCAGGCACAAGGCGTCCACCTGCGAGGACGACCAGAACCTGAGCGCGATGCTGGCGGCCGAGACACCGGCCGTCGCGATCTTCGGCAAGTCGTGGACGCTTCACGTCACGGAGACCCTCGGCGCCACGCTCGAGCAGAACCTCGAGATGATCCGCTCGTCGGTCGAGTTCGTCAAGCGCCACGGCCGCGTGGTCATCTACGACGCCGAGCACTACTTCGACGGCTACCGCGCCGACCCGGCCTACGCTCTCGCCACCCTCGAGGCCGCCATCGCCGGCGGCGCCGACAGGCTCGTGCTGTGCGACACCAACGGCGGCAGCCTGCCGGGCTGGATCGCCGAGCGCGTGGCGCAGGCGGCGGCGCTCTCCAAGGTCAGGGTGGGCATCCACGCCCACAACGACGCCGAGCTGGCCGTCGCCAACAGCCTGGCCGCCGTGGAAGCGGGCGCCAGCCACGTGCAGGGCACCGTCAACGGCTACGGCGAGCGCTGCGGCAACGCCAACCTGATCAGCGTCATCGGCAACCTCGCCCTCAAGCTGGGCCGCCCGCAGCCGCAGCCGCTGGCCGGCCTGCGCGAGGTCTCGCGCTACGTCGACGAGCGCGCCAACCTCATCCCCAACAGCCGCGCCCCCTACGTCGGCGACGCCGCGTTCGCCCACAAGGGCGGCGTGCACGTGGCGGCGGTGGCCAAGCTGCCGCGCTCCTACGAGCACGTCGAGCCCGAGGCCGTCGGCAACCGGCGCCGCGTGCTGGTCTCCGACCTGTCGGGCCGTGCGAACGTGATGTCTCAGGTCGCAGGTGTCGAGGACGACGCCCGCGCCGTCGTGGCCCGCATCAAGGAGCTCGAGGACCAGGGATACGCCTTCGAGGGCGCCGAGGCCAGCGTCAACCTGCTGGCCCGCAAGGTCTCGGGCGAGCACCGGCCGTACTTCCAGCTCCACGGCTTCAAGGTCGCCATCGACAAGCGCGACGACGGTCGCGAGCCCGACTGCGAGGCGACGGTCAAGGTCGAGGTCGGCGGCCGCATCGAGCACACCGCCGCCACCGGCGACGGCCCCGTCAACGCCCTCGACGTCGCGCTGCTCAAGGCGTTGACCGCCTTCTACCCGAGCCTGGTCGGCGTAGAGCTGATCGACTACAAGGTGAGGGTCCTCGCCGGATCCGAAGCCGGAACCGCCAGCGTGGTGCGGGTGGTCGTCGAGATGTCCGACGGGACCTCCAAGTGGTCGACCGTCGGCGTCTCGACCAACATCATCGAGGCCTCGTACGAGGCGCTGGTCGATGGTTACGAGTACAAGCTGCTGAGCGAGCAGGTGCGGCCGCTCGCGCCCGAGAAGGCGGAGACGCCCGAGATGCCAGAGGCGTCCAACAAGTCGGAGACGTCCGAGCGGCCCGAGAGGCCCAAGGCTGCGGTCGAGCACCGCGCAGAGGCCTGACCAGGCCGTGCTAGCGTAACAGCGGCTCACAGTAACCAGAACAGGCGTCATCCCTCGCGTCTCGCTTCAGGACCGGAGGTCGTGATGTCCGAGGTCTCAGCTCTCGAAGCTCCGCAGGCTCGCTCGCGTTCAAGCAGGGCGCCGGCGCGGGTCTTGGCGGTCTGGGCCTCGCTCGTTGCGATCCTGGGCTGCGCAGACCCGTTGGCGGGCTACCGGCTATGGCTCGAGCCCGAGATCGCCACCTTGCTGTCCGGCGCCGAGCTCGAGTTCAGAGCCCTGGCGACCTCGGGCCTCGACGCCGAGGACGTGACCTGGTTCGCCAACGGCGGCGACGTCAGCGGGAACGGCAGCGTGGCCACGTACACGGCTCCGCTCACGCCCGGGTACTACGAGGTGAGGGCGACCAGCAACACCGCTCGCAGGGAGTCCGGCTGGGCCAGGGTGCGGGTCGTCGTGACCGACCACGCGCCCGCATGCACCGACCCTGAGGAAGGCGTGGACATCCCAGACGCAGACCTTAGGGAGCAGGTCCTGCGGGCGCTGGGAGCTCCCGGCCCCCAAGTCACTTGCGGCCAGATGCAGAGCCTGACGGCATTGGACGACGCCGGAGGTTGGTTCATCCAGGACTTGGAAGGGCTGCAACACGCGGTCGACCTCCGGCACCTGGACCTCGGCGTCAACTACCTGACTCGCCTGACCCCCTTGGCGGAGCTGACCCAGCTCGAGCACCTGAACCTGACGCTCAACCGCTTCATCACCGACATCACCCCCCTGGCCCAACTGACGAAGCTGGCGTATCTCGACGTCAGCGGCACCGAGGTCGAGGATCTGAGCGTCGTGGCGGGCCTCAGCGAGCTCGAGTCCCTGAGTCTCGGCGGGACCACGCGCCTCTCCGACATCAGCCAACTGGCCGGCCTGACGAAGCTCACGCGGCTAGAGGTATCGAACAGCGCGGTCGCGGACCTCGGCGCTCTCACCGGCCTGACCCAGATGCAGGTCCTCGCCTTGCCGAGCAACCTCATCGAGGACGTCTCGGTGCTGGCCGAGCTCACCGAGCTGGAGATCCTGGTCCTGTCGAGCAACCTCATCGAGGACATATCGGCGTTGACCGGCCTCACGAAGCTGACGTTCTGGCTTCGCCTTCAAGACAACCTGATCTCGGACCTCGCACCCCTCGTAGCCAACACCGGGCTCGGTGAGGGCATCGAGGTCTACCTCGACCTGAACTGCCTCGACCTGTCGGCGGGCTCGCCGGACTCGGCCGCCATCCAGGAGCTCGGCCTGCGCGGAGTCACCGTCCACGCCACCGAGCAGAAGTCTTGTTAGCTCGGCCTTTGCGCTTACGCCTCGCGGGCAGCATGTGCGTTATCGTTCCTAGACGACTGAAGGCAACTGGGAGGTAGAGATGCTCGGACGTGTTCGTTCTCTCATCGTTCTGATCGTCGTGGTCGCTCTGGTGGCGGCGTCGCCCGCCGTCGCGCAGGGCCTCGGCACTCTGCGCCTGATGGCG
Source organism: uncultured bacterium (assembly GCA_964473205.1). Lineage (GTDB taxonomy): Bacteria > Deinococcota > Deinococci > Deinococcales > Trueperaceae > CAYMRL01. Next base: position 6,253 of record CAYYOK010000098.1, read on the forward strand.
CCGGCCGCGCCGGGCGGCGGTTGGGACGGCACCGCGCGCGCCATGCAGGTCGCGCTGCGCGACGCCGGCATAGCCAACCAGGTCGAGGTGTTCAACGTTCCGGGAGCCGGTGGCACCATCGGGCTCGCCCAGCTCGCGGCCAGCGAGGCCGGCAACGGCGACATCCTGATGGTCATGGGCCTGGTCATGGTCGGCTCGATCCTCACCAACCAGGCTCCCGTCGGGCTCGACCAGAGCACGCCCATCGCGAGGCTGACCGCCGAGTACGAGGTGATCGTCGTCCCGGCGAACTCGCCGTTCCAGACCCTCGCCGACCTGGTGGCCGCCTTCCAGGCCAACCCCGGCGCCGTGCCCTTCGCCGGTGGCTCCGCGGGCGGCATCGACCACATCCTCGTCGGCCTGCTGGCTCTCGAGGCCGGCGTGGATCCGACGGCCATCAACTACATCCCGTTCTCCGGCGGCGGCGAAGCCTTGGCGGCCATCCTCGGCAGCCAGGTGGCCGCGGGCGTCTCCGGCTACTCCGAATGGGCCGGCCAGATCGAGGCGGGCGAGCTGCGCGTGCTCGGCATCTCGTCGCCCGAGCGGGTCGACGGCATCGACGCGCCCACCCTGATGGAGCAGGGGATCGACCTCGAGATCGCCAACTGGCGTGGCGTCGTGGCGCCGCCCGGGATCTCCGACAGCCAGCGCTCCGCGCTGGTGGCTGCCGTCGACGCGCTCGTGAGCTCTGAGCAGTGGGCCGCTGCCCTGGCCCAGAACCAGTGGACCGACGCTTACATCGGCGGCGGCGAGTTCGAGGCGTACCTGGACAACGAGCTCGAGCGCGTCGAGGAAGTGCTGATCAGCATCGGATTGGTGGAAGGCAACTGAGCAGCGCGGACGGCCGGGGGAGCGAACCCAGCTCCCCCGGCTGGCTCAAGCTGCGAGGCTGGCTTCGGCGCGTTGCCGTCGGCGACGCGCTGGTCAGCGCGCTGCTGATCGTCTACGGCGTCTACCTCTACTCGGGCGCCGGCGCCATCAGGGTGCTGCCGACCTACTCGCGCATCGGGCCGCGCTTCTTCCCCTACGTCGTCGCCATCGGCACGCTCGCGTGCGGCGCCCTGCTGCTGATCTCGGCTCTGCGCGGCCAGCGCAGCGCCCCCGAGGGCGGGGAGGACATCGACCTCAGCGCGAGGGACAACCTCAGGCCCGTGCTGGTGATAGCCGTCGCCCTGGCGCTCGGCACCCTGCTGATGGAGCGGGCCGGCTTCGTGCTGGCCTCGACCGTTCTGTTCACCGGCGTGGCGCTGGGCTTCGGCAGCTTCCGCATCCTGCGCAACCTGGGCGTCGGCCTCGTCCTCGCGCTCACTATCTACCTCTCGTTCACCCGGCTCCTCGACCTCAACCTGCCGGCCGGTCTGCTCCCGCTCCTCGGCGCGGCGCTGGGGATCTGAGGGCGGCGCGTGGAGACCCTTCAGTCCCTGATCCACGGCTTCGGCGTCGCGCTCACGCTGGAGAACCTGCTGTGGGCGTTCATCGGCGTCACACTCGGGACCGTCGTCGGGATCCTGCCGGGGATCGGCCCCGCCCTAACCGTGGCGCTGCTGCTGCCGGTGACCTACGGCCTCGATCCCGTCGGCTCGTTCATCATGTTCGCCGGCATCTACTACGGCGGCATGTACGGCGGTTCGACCACTTCTATCTTGCTGAACACCCCTGGCGAGAGCGCCTCTATCATCACGGCCGTCGAGGGCAACCGCATGGCCCGCAAGGGGCGCGGGGCGGCGGCTCTGGCGACGGCGGCGATCGGCTCGTTCATCGCCGGCACCATCGCCACGGTGGCGCTGACGTTCGTCGCGCCCGTCGTCGTGCGCTTGGCCCTCCAGTTCGGGCCGGCGGACTACTTCGCCCTGATGATCCTCGCCTTCACCACCGTCACCTCGGTGCTCGGGTCCTCGGTGCTCAGGGGCGTGGCGAGCCTGATGTTCGGCCTGGCTCTGGGCCTCGTCGGCATCGACCTGCAGACCGGCCAGGCCCGTTACACGCTCGGGCGCCTCGAGCTTCTCGACGGCATCAGCGTGGTCGTGGTTGCGGTCGGGCTGTTCGCGGTGGGGGAGACCTTCTACGTCGCCTCGCGGCTCAGGCGCGGCAGCGCCGACGTGCAGGCCATCAAGGGCAGCATCTGGATGAACCGCGAGGAGTGGAAGCGCTCCTGGAAGCCGTGGCTCCGCGGCAGCTTCCTCGGCTTCCCGTTCGGCGCCCTGCCGGCCGGCGGCGCCGAGATCCCCACGTTCCTCTCCTACGCCCTCGAGAAGCGCCTGACCAAGCACCCCGAGGAGTTCGGCAACGGCGCGATCGAAGGGGTGGCTGGTCCCGAGGCGGCCAACAACTCGGCGGCCGCCGGCGTGCTCGTGCCGCTCCTCACCCTCGGCCTGCCCACCTCGGCCACCGCCGCGATCATGCTGGCCGCCTTCCAGCAGTTCGGCCTGCAGCCCGGGCCGCTGCTGTTCAGCCGCGCGCCCGACCTCGTCTGGGGCCTGATCGCCAGCCTCTACATCGGCAACTTCATGCTGCTGGTGCTCAACCTGCCGCTGGTGGGCATCTGGGTGCGGCTGCTGACGATCCCGCGGCCGCTGCTGTACGGCGGGATCCTGGTGTTCGCGACGCTCGGCACCTACAGCATGTCGCACTCCGTCGTCGACCTGATCGCGCTCTACATCATCGGCCTGATCGGGTTCCTGATGAGACGCCACGGCTTCCCGGTGGCTCCTGCCGTCATCGGCATGATCCTCGGGCCGATGGCCGAGCAGCAGTTCCGCCGCGCCCTCGCCATCAGCCAGGGCGACTACTCGGTGTTCCTGACGCGACCGCTCTCGGCGACCCTGTTGGTCATCTCGCTGGCCGTGCTCGTGGTGCCGCCGCTGCTCGCCTGGCTGCGGGCTCGCCGCGCAAGAAACGAAGGTCGAGATCCGGCTCGGGGCTTGGATTCGAAAGCGTAGCGCCGCCACGGCTCTGCGATGTTAAGCCGCGCCGGCATCGCGGCGAGAACAGAGCTGCCGTCCTGCACGGCGTTCCGCGAAGCCGGCGCTTGACACCGCGGCACCGGCGCACGTAGCATTCTGCCCACGTTCTGGCGACCACCGCGCTCGCAAGTACCTTCGCGCGCCGTCTGACGTCCGACATCCACCACCTCGCGTCTTGCGCCTTCGCCGCTGACCGGCCCCGCCAGGGGCGTTGCCTGCGTTGGCGCTGGCCTTCTAGAAGGGGCAGACAGATGGAACGCCTATCGGACTTCAGCAGCCTAAGCTGGCCAGCGGAGCGCGACGCCTGCGGCGTCGGCTTCGTCGCTCACGTCGGCGGTAGGCGCAGCCACGACGTGCTGCAGCACGGTCTCACGGCGCTCTCCAACCTGGCGCACCGCGGCGCCGTCAGCGCCGACGGCAAGACCGGCGACGGCGCCGGGATCCTCACGCAGCTCCCTCACCGGCTGTTCCGGCGCGAGCTCGAGCGCAAGGGCATCCGCCTGGAGCGCGACAGGGACCTCGCCGTCGGCGTCTTCTTCGCGGCCAACGACGCGCCGTTCGAACGCATCTACGCGCTGGTCCGCGACGAGCTGGCCCGCAGCCCGCTCAAGCGCCTGGTCTGGCGCGAGCCGCCTACCGACCGCTCCAAGCTCGGGGCCCACGCGCTCGAGCGTCTGCCCGTCATGCGCCAGGTGCTGCTGGGCAGGCCGGCCTGGCAGAGCGACGACGAGTTCGAGCGCAGCCTCTACCTGACCCGCAAGCGCATCGAGCGCCGCGTCGGTGACGCCGGTCTCGGGCGCTTCTACGTCAGCTCGCTCTCCAGCCGCGTCATCTCGTACAAGGGCCTGATGGCGGCCGGCCAGCTGCCCGGCTTCTACCTGGACCTCGCCGACCCCGACTACGAGACCGCCATCGCGCTGTTCCACCAGCGCTACAGCACCAACACCGTGCCGCGCTGGTCGCTGGCGCAGCCGTTCAGGCTGCTGGCTCACAACGGCGAGATCAACACGCTGCAGGGCAACGTCAACTTCATGCGCGCCCGCGAGCCGCGCCTCTCGAGTCACGTTTGGGGCAACGAGGTGAGGGACCTGCTGCCGGTCATCGAGCCGGGCGGCTCCGACTCCGCCGCGCTTGACAACGCGCTCGAGCTGCTGACGCTCTCGGGCCGCGAGCTGCCGCACGCGCTGATGATGCTGCTGCCGCAGGCCTACGAGAAGGACCCGGAGGTCGACGCGGACCTGCGCGGCTTCTTCGACTACCACGGCACGCTGATGGAGCCCTGGGACGGGCCGGCGGCTCTCGCCATCTCCGACGGCCGCTACGCGGTCGCCGCCCTCGACCGCAACGGCCTCAGGCCGCAGCGCTACTGGCTGACCTCGGACGACCTGCTGGTGGTGGCGTCGGAGGCCGGGGTGCTGCCGCTCGACCCCGATACCGTCATCGAGCGCGGGCGGTTGGGGCCGGGGCGCCTGCTGGCCGTCGACACGACCGAGGGGCGGCTCCTGCGGGACGCAGACATCAAGCGGCGCTTCGCGCTGCGCCGGCCCTACCGCGAGTGGGTCGAGCGCTTCGAGGTGCGCCTGCCCGACTCGGTCAGGGCGCCGGCCGACGAGCTCGACGAGGACGCGGCCGAGCTGATGCGCCTGCAGCTCGCCTTCGGCTACTCGGCCGAGGACCTCGACCGGATCGTCGAGCCGATGGCCTTCGCGGGCGAGGTGCCGGTCGGCTCGATGGGCGACGACACGCCGCTGGCCGTCCTCTCGCGCCAGCCCCAGCCGCTCTACCGCTACTTCAAGCAGCGCTTCGCGCAGGTCACCAACCCGCCGATCGACCCGTTGCGCGAGGAGCTGGTCATGTCGCTCGGCACCGTGCTCGGCCCGCGCGCCAGCGTCCTGGAGGAAGAGCCGGAGGCCGCGCGCGTCGCGCGCTTCGCCGGCCCGGTTATCGATGCCGCCAAGCTGGCGGCGCTGCGCTCGCAGGACGAGCTGGGCTGCGCCGTCATCGACTGCCTGTTCCCGGCCTCGCACGGCGCTGCCGGTCTCGCCAGCGCCCTCGAGCGCCTCGCCGACGAGGCTCAGGAGCTCGTCGAGTCGGGCGTCTCGATACTGGTGCTCTCCGACAAGGGCGTGGACGCGGAGCGCGCGCCGGTGCCGATGCTGCTGGCGGTGGGCGCCGTCCACAACCGCCTGCTGCTGGTGGGCCGCCGGACCCGCGCGGCCATCGTCTGCGACACGGGCGAGCCGCGCGAGGACCACCACTTCGCCTGCCTCATCGGCTACGGTGCGGCGCTGATCCATCCCTACCTCGCCATGGCCACGGCCCGGCACGTGGGCGCCAGCACCAAGGGGCGCGAGCCCAAAGACCCCACGGCGGCGGTCAAGGACTACGTCAAGGCCGTCGAGAAGGGCCTGCTCAAGACGATGTCGAAGATGGGCATCAGCACGCTGGCCAGCTATCGCGGCGCGCAGGTGTTCGAGACGGTCGGCCTGAGCTCGGAGGTCGTCGACGACTACTTCTCCGGCACGCCCGCGCACCTGGGCGGCGCCAGCCTGGCGACGCTCGCGCTGGACGTGCTCGAGCTGCACCAGAGCGCGTTCCCGGCCACCGAGCCGGCGGCGGCCGCGGCCGCCGAAGCTCCGGCCGCCCCTCACCGACCGGCCAAGGGCGGCGGCTTGCCGGACCGCGGCATCTACCGCTTCCGCAAGGCCGGCGAGTACCACAGCCTCAACCCGGACGTCTTCAAGGCGCTGCACAAGGCGGTGAGGACCGAGAGCTTCGAGGCTTTCCAGGAGTACGTACGGGCCGTCGAGGAGCGCCCGCCGACCAGCATCAGGGACCTGCTCGACTACCGCCGCGCGCCTGCACCGCTGCCGCTCGAGGAGGTCGAGGGCGTCGAGAGCATCGTCACGCGCTTCACGACCCAGGCGATGAGCCACGGCTCCGTCTCGCGCGAGACGCACGAGGCGATCGCCATCGCGATGAACCGGCTCGGCGGCAAGAGCAACGCCGGCGAGGGCGGGGAAGACCCCGCGCGCTTCAAGCCGTTCGCAGCCGACCAGCCCGAGCGCTCCTACTCGCCGAGCTGGCATCCGAAGGCCAACGACAACGCCAACTCGGCCATCAAGCAGGTGGCCTCCGGCCGCTTCGGCGTGACCCCGGCCTACCTCGCCAACGCGCGCGAGATCGAGATCAAGATGGCGCAGGGTTCCAAGCCCGGCGAGGGCGGGCAGATCCCCGGCTTCAAGGTCACGGCCGAGATCGCCTCGATCCGCCACGCCGTCCAGGGCGTGACGCTGATCAGCCCGCCGCCGCACCACGACATCTACTCGATCGAGGACCTCGCGCAGCTCATCTACGACCTGAAGCGCGTCAACGCCGACGCCCGCATCGGCGTGAAGCTCGTCTCGACGACCGGCGTCGGCACCATCGCCTCCGGCGTCGCCAAGGGCTACGCGGACAACATCCAGCTCCCAGGGCAGGCCGGCGTGCTTCATGCTCGACAGGGGGCTGGCGCCGGT
>CAYYOK010000099.1:0-12724 GCA_964473205.1 uncultured bacterium
GCGCTGGGGCGCGACCTCGCGGCGCAGGAGCGCGCCGGCGAGGGACGGCACGCCACCAGCCGCGACACCCTGCGGCGCGGCGCCCAGCAGCTCTACGTGCTGAGCCGGCCGCTGGCGTGGGGCGGGACGCCAGAGGGGTCGCTGCACGCTTACTACCAGTCGCCGCCCGACGAGCGCGGGGTGGAGGCCTTCAGCATCCTGGCCGCGCAGTTCTCGGCCGCGGCCGAGGCGGTGAGGCTCAGGACCCGCGATCTGCTCACGCTCGTCGAGGTAGACCGGTCTATCCGGGCAGAAGGGAACCTCGAGCGGCTGCTGGCCACGGTGCTGAGGCAGATGATGGCCAGGGTGTCGGCGACGGCCGGCGGCGTGTTCCTCGCCGACGAGACCGGCGTGCTCCAACTGCGCACCAGCGCCGGCGTGCCCAAGGACTCCGAGCCCGTTGCGTGGCGGGTCGGCGACGGCATCGTCGGCACCGCGGCCAGCGGCCGCGATCCCGTCATCCTCCCCAACGTCAGCGCCGAGGCGCGAGCGGCCTCCGGTCCCTTGCTGCGCGGTGCCGGCAGCGCGGTGGCGCTGCCGCTCTGGTCACAAGACCAGCTCCTCGGCGTCGTGGTGCTGGCCCATCCGGAGGCCGACCACTTCGACACCGGCAGCATCCCGTTCCTGTGGCTGCTCGCCAACCAGGTGTCGTTCGCGGTGCGCAACGCCGGCGCCTACCTGCAGTCCGAGGAGCTGGCGATCACCGAGGAGCGCTCGCGCATCGCGAGAGAGATCCACGACGGCGTCGCCCAGATGCTCGCGTTCACCGCCCTCAAGCTCGACCTCGTCTCGCGGTTGCGCGAGCGCGATCCGGCCAAGGCCGCCTCCGAGCTCGAGGTGGCGCGCGAGACCGTGCGCGAGACGATCAAGGAGCTCAGACGCTCCATCTTCGCGCTCCGGCCCGTCGACCTCGAGCGGCACGGCTTCGTCGAGACGATCAGGCTCTACCTCGCCGACTTCGGGCCGCAGAACGCCATCAGGGCGGAGCTGATCGCCGGCGAGCTGCCGCAGCTCTCGGTGAAGTCGGAGACGGTCTTGTTCCGCATCTTCCAGGAGGCGATGCACAACGTCGCCAAGCACTCGCGCGCCAAGGCGGTCACCGTCACGCTCGGCACCGCTGACGACGGCATGGCTTTCGTCGAGGTCAGCGACGACGGCATCGGCTTCGACAGGCGCAACATCGCGGACAGGGTCACCAGCGCCGGCGGGCTGGGGCTGATGCAGATGCGCGAGCGGGTGCTGGCTCGCGGCGGGAAGCTAGAGCTCAGGTCGGAACCGAACGCGGGCACGACGATCCATGCCGCCGTGCCCGCGTGAAGGCTGGTCCCAGGCGGCCGCGGCCGCCGAGGTTCACTTCTTGGCGCGCCTGTAGCTGTCGCCGAAGCGCTTCTGGAACTTCTCGACGCGGCCCTCCGTGTCGATGAAGCGCTGCTCGCCCGTGTAGAACGGGTGGTTGCCGGACCACACGTCCACGTGCATCTCAGGCTTGGTGCTGTAGGTCTCCATGACGACCTGGCCGTCGCAGATCACCTTGCACGGCACCATCTTCGGGTGGATGTCCTTCTTCATCGCGCTTCCTCCGCAACGTTGGCTTGGCTGCTCGCTCGTTACCGGGGCGTCGGCCGGCGCGCTGCGCCTACCCCGCCCATACTCGCCCGCAGGATGTTAGCACACGCTCGCCCGGCGTAAGCGGGCGCGGCCGACGGCTCAGACGCCGAGCCGGCGGCTCAGAGACCGAGCCGTTCTCGCACCTGCCGCTTCACGCGCATGACGATCGCGCCCATGCCCCGCAGCCGCAAAGGGGAGATCAGCTCGGCCAGACCCATCTCCTGGTAGAAGTCCTCGGGGGTGCTCAGCACCTCCTCGGCGCTGGCGCCAGACAGGCCCGCGGCGACGATGGCGGCGAAACCCCGCGTCGTCGGAGCCTCGGGCGGAGCGTCGAAGTGGAGCGCGACCTCGCCGGAGCCTTCGACCTCGGCCAGCACGAACAGCGGCGTCTGGCACTCGTGAACCTGCTCAAGCTTGCCTTTCAGCTCGGGGGGCAGCGGCGGCAGCCGGCCGGCGTACTCGAGCAGCAGCGGCAACCGCAGCGGCCTGGGCGCCGCGCGGAACTGGTCGACGATCTCTGGCAACTTCCCGGGGAGGCTCACTGCCCGAGGTTACCAACCGCCGGGCCCGCACCGGGTAGGGCCGGCCGCACCTGAGCGGCGGTGTATCTTCGTGGACGATGCCGAAGGCAGCGCCGCACGCGCGCGAACACCTAACCAGCACGAGCTTGCCGCTAGGCCCGCAGGTGCGCGTCGACGGCAGCCTCGACGTGCCCGGCTCGAAGAGCCTGACCAACCGCGCCCTGGTGCTGGCCGCGCTGGCTCGCGGCGTCAGCCGCCTGGAGGGCGCGCTCGTCGCCGAGGACTCCGAGGTGATGGTCGAGGCGCTCAGGACGCTGGGCGTCGAGATCGAGGTCGAGCCAGGGGGCGTCGTAGTCGCGGGCGCCGGCGGGCCCGTGCCAGCCGCGCGCGCCGAGCTGGACCTCAGGCTGTCGGGCACCAGCATCCGCTTCCTGGCGGCTCTGTTGGCCGTGGGTCGCGGCGACTACCTGCTGGACGGAACCAAGCGCATGCGCGAGCGCCCGATCCAGGACCTGCTCGACGCGCTGACTGCCCTGGGCGCCGACGCCAGGAGCGTCAACGCCGACGGCTGTCCGCCCGTCGCGCTCACCGCCAGGGGGCTCGCAGGTGGCAGCGCGACCGTGGCTGGCGACAAGAGCTCGCAGTTCCTCTCCGCGCTGCTGATGGCCGCGCCCTACGCCAGCGGCGAGGTGCGCATCGACGTCGCGGGCGAGCTGCTGTCCAAGCCGTTCGTCGACATGACCGTCGACCTGATGCGCCTCTTCGGCGTCACGGTCGAGCGCGACGGCTACCGCAGCTTCGCGCTGAGCCCCGGCCGCTACCTGGCGCGCGACTACCGGGTCGAGGGCGACGCGATGGCTGCCGGCTACTTCTGGGCCGCCGCCGCCATCACCGGCGGCCGCGTGCGCATCGGGAACCTCGGCAGGGACACGCGCCAAGGCGACGCGCGACTGGCCAGCGTGCTGGAGGAGATGGGCTGCACGGTCGTCTGGGGCGAGAGCTGGTGCGAGCTCGTAGGACCGCCGCCTGGCGGCCTCAGGGGCGGAGAGTTCGACCTCAACGACATGCCCGACCAGGCGCAGACCCTCGCGGTCGTGGCGCTGTTCGCCGACCGGCCGGTGCGCATCGACAACGTCGCGAACATGCGGATAAAGGAGACCGACAGGCTCTCGGCCATGGCGACCGAGCTCAGGCGCCTGGGAGCGGAGGTCGAGGAGCGGCGCGACGGCCTCACCATCAGCCCCCTGACCCGGCCGCCGCGCGTGCCGGTCGCGCTCGAGACCTACGGCGACCACCGCATGGCCATGGCCTTGGCCGTGGCTGGCGCCCGCCTGCCGAATCTCAGCATCCTCGACCCCGGCTGCGTCGCCAAGACCTACCCGGCGTTCTTCGACGACTTCCTGGCGCTCCTCGCAGGCGGCTTATCATGACCTCGATGGCGCCAGAAGCGCGCACCGTGATCACGCTCGACGGTCCGGCGGCCTCGGGGAAGTCGAGCGTGGCGCGCCTGCTGGCGCAGCGGCTCGGCATCGCCTACGTCTCCAGCGGCCTGCTGTACAGGGCGGCCACCTTAGCCGCGTTGGAGGGCGGAGTCGACATCGGCTCCGAGGACGACATGGCGCGGCTTCTCGCCGCCAGCAGCGTCCGGCTGGTGCCGGAGGCGGAGGGCAACCGGGTCGAGGTCGACGGCCGCGACGTCAGCGCGCTGCTGCACACCGACGCCGTGGACGCCGCCGTGTCGGCGGTGGCCCGTCAGACCGGCGTGCGCGCATGGGTGAACGAGCGGCTCAAGGAGCTCGAAGGCTCCTTCGTCATCGACGGCAGGGACATGGGCACGGCGGTGTTCCCGTGCGCCACGCACAAGTTCTACCTGACGGCTCCGGTCGAGGAGCGCGCCCGCCGCCGGCGCGGGGAGCGCGCCGGGGAGCTGCAGGCCATCGGCGAGGCCCTGCGCCAGCGCGACGCGCTCGACGCCAGGCAGTCAGTGCCGGCCCCGGACGCGGTCCACGTCGACACCGGACCGCTGACGTTGGACGAGGTAGTGGCCACGGTCGCGGGCCTCATCGAGCAGCGCGCGGCGCTGGCGCGGTGAGCCGGAAGGTGATCGCGCGATGAAGGACCGGCTGAGCGACGTGCCGAGCCGATCGGTCCGGCAGGGCGCCGAGAGGTTCGCCGTACCGGCCAGGGAGCTGGGCGGCGTGGTCGTGACCAGTTCGCGCTACAAGCCGGAGGCCCACCCCCTGGCGCAGGAGCTGGCGGGGCTGTTCGAGACGGCCGGCGCGCGCGTGCTGCTCGACCTGGAGGGCGAGGCGTCCCTGGGAACGGTGGGCGCCGAGGTGGACCTGGTCGTCTCGGTGGGCGGCGACGGCACGCTGCTGGCCACCGCGCGGAGGCTGGCTGGGCTGCCGACGCCGGTCATCGGCGTGAACCTGGGCAAGCTGGGCTTCCTGGCCGAGTTCGGTGCCGAGGAGGTGCTGGCCTACGCTCGCGGCGAGGTCGCTCCCGACTGGCCCATCCACCCGAAGGGGATGCTGCGGACGTCGCTGCGACGGGGCGGGGCGGAGGTGCCTGCCGGCAGCTCGCTGGCGCTCAACGACGTGCTGCTGTCGCAGGGAGTGATGAGCCGTCTCATCGACGTGCGCATGCGCGTCGACGGCGCCTACGCCACCGAGTACCGCGCCGACGGGCTCGTCGTCTCCACCCCGGTCGGCTCCACGGCGTACTCGCTCTCGCTCGGCGGGCCGATACTCAGCCAGTCCCTGCGCGCGATCGTCGTCACGCCGATCGCGCCGCACAGCCTCACCAACAGGCCGATCGTGCTCAGCGCCGAGAGCGTCATCGGCCTCGAGCTCGTCAGCAGCCCGAAGGGCGAGGTGGCGATGGTCATCGACGGGCAGGAGCGGGTCGACCTCGAAGCCGGCGACCACATCGAGGTCACCTCGGCCGACGCCGCCGTGATGCTGGTCGCCACCGGCCGCCGCAGCTCCTTCGACCTGCTGCGCCACAAGCTCCACTGGGGCTACGGCCCGCTAGTCAACGGCTGAGATGAGCCCCCAGACGCTTCTCGTCGTGTCGAACGGGCACGGTGAGGACGTCATCGCCACTCGCATCGCCAGGTCGACGCTGGCGGCGTGCGCGGACATGGACTTAGAGCTGCTCGCCATGCCGCTGGTCGGCCTCGGCACTGCCTACGCCGCCGCTGGCATCGCGCTCTGCGGGCCGCGCCGCGAGATGCCGTCGGGCGGGCTGACCATGCACCACCCGCGGCTCCTCCTCGCCGACCTGAGAGCGGGCATCCTCGACCTGACCTTGAGGCAGGTCGCCTCCCTGCGGCGGTCGAGGCCGCTGGCGGTGCTGGTCGTGGGAGACGCCTACGCTCACGCCCTGGCCGCGCTGGTGAGGGCGCCGCGCGCGGTCTATCAGCCGCTCGTGTCGGTGCACCAGAGCGTCGGCGCGCCAGGCCTGAGCCTCAGGCGGCTGTTCATGGACCGCATCCGCGCGCCGGAGCTGCTGCTGATGCGCGGCGCCGAGCGGCTGTTCGCCCGTGACGAGGCCACCGCCGAGCACCTGAGGGCGCGGGGGCTGCCTCGCGCCACCCATCTTGGCAACCCGATGATGGACGGTCTCTTCCGGGCGCCCTCGGCCGGGGCACTGCCGCCGACCGACCGACCGGCGCGCGTGGCGCTGCTGCCGGGCAGCCGCAGCTACCGCGACAGGAGCCTGGCGCTGATGCTCGCTGCGCTCGATGCCTGGAGCGGCCCGGAGCTGATAGCCGAGGTCGCCTGGACCGAGGCCGATCCGCCGGCGCCTCCCAGCGGCTGGGTCCAGAGCGCAGACGGGACCTGGGCCGGTGCCGGAGCGCGGGCACGGGTCCGGGTGCGCCGCGGCGCGTTCGAGGAGGTCCTCACCGAGGCCGACGCCGTGCTCGGCACCTCTGGCACCGCCAACGAGCAGGCCGCCGGGATCGGGCTGCCCGTGGTCGCCTTCCCCGTGCTGCCCGACTACGGCGAGGCGTTCCTCGCGGGCCAGAAACGGCTGCTCGGGGACGCCCTCGAGGTCGTGGCCGCCGACGCCGCGGCGATCGCCGCAGCCTTACACAGGGCTCTCACCGATCCGGTGAGACGCCAGGAAGCCGCCGCGATAGGCCCTGCTCGCATGGGAGGAGCGGGCGCCAGCGAGCGCATCGGCGCGGCGCTGGCTCCTTGGCTCGGAGAGGTCGCGGAGGGCGGCCGCTAAGCCGTCGCGACCCTGCGCTGCTCGCCCAGGCCGCCGGCGGCACCCGCCTCGCCCAGACGCGCGGCGCTCTCGACCAGCAGCTCCGAGAGCCGCGAGAGGCAGCGCTCGTGCTTCTTGTGGTAGGCGCTGTGCCGGTAGTCGGCATGGAACAGCTCAGGCAGCGCGCAATCGCCGGTCGCGGCCAGCCCGAGCCCCAGGTCGTAGAGCTTGTCGACGAAGTGAACGAACCTCAGAGCCTCGTTCTGACCGCGGATCGTTGCCACGCCTCGGATGAGGACGGCGTCGGCCTGCCCGAGCAGGCCGGCGTAGCGCGACGGGTGGACGCCCGCCAGCAGCTCGCCTAGCTCCGAGAACGTCAGCAGCAGCTTGCGGCCCGGCAGCGCTCCCGGCGCCAACAGCGCTTCGAGGTCATCGTCAGAGAGCCAGCTCGCCAGCGCGCCGCGATGGCGGTAGTCGGGCCCGCCGATCGCGATGAGCTCGAAGTTGTCGGCCACCGACTGGATCTCGCGTTGGAAGTCTTCGGCGTTGAACCGGCCGCGCCCCTGAGCGTCTGGCGGAGTGTTCGACGTCGTCAGCGCGGTGCCGCCGGCCTGGAAGTGCGCGGCGAGGAACGACTTGACTATCAGCGTGTTGCCGGGATCGTCGAGCTCGAACTCCTCGATGCAGAGCAGGTCGCAACCGGCCAGCTCGGTCTGGGCACGCTCGCGGCCGAGCACGCCAATCAGGTAGACGAGGTCCTGGAAGCCCAGGTAGCGCTTGTCGGGCGTGTCGGCCTCGGCGAACGCCGAGGCGAGGAGATGCGTCTTGCCGACGCCGAAGCCGCCATCTAGGTAGAGACCCTGGCGGCGTCGGGCGCCGGCGGCGTGTGCGCGGGGCTGAGTCAGGGCGCGCAGCCAGCTTGCGCCGCCCTGCCCGCCTCGGCCGGTCGCCACCGAGCGCCGCGCGGGCTTGGCGGCTCGCTGAGAGCGCTGCGACCAGGGCCGCGACTCGACGAACTCGCGGATGCGGCCGCTGGCAGCGTGTTGGCTCTGGTCCTGAGGCTGGTACGCCGCGAAGGTCACTGTTTTGAAGCGCGGAGGCGGCCTGAGCTCGGTCAGCGCCGGTGCCGGCGGAGCCTTCAGGTCGGCAGCGTTCAGGACGTCGGGCACGGGGCGGAGCGTATCACCTGGCACCGCGTTTGACAGTGCCTTACGGCGCGCATAGAGTACCTAGGTCCGTGTTCGGGGAAGTCCGGTGAGAGCCCGGCGCTGTCCCGCAACGGTGATGCGCCGCCATGCGAGCGGCGCCAGCCCGAGTACCGCGCATGGACGAGCCACTACCCCTCGCGAGGACGAGCGGGATGGCGCGTCCGGCTGGCCGCCCTAGCGCCCGCGGACCCGCTTCCCCGACTTCAGCCAGCGCCTCGCGAGATGCCCGAGGAGGCGCCATGTCGTCGGATCACGAGCACAGAACGCTAGCAGCGCGTTTCGCCGCCCAGCGAGGAGGCGGGTCAGGCGCCGTCACCCCGCGGCGCCGACGGACTCTACTGCTCGGTGTCATCGCTCTGGCAGCCGCGCTCGGCGCGCTCGCAGCGGCGCAGACGACCACCCTGCCGGCTCGGTCGGCCGCGACCGCGTACCCGCTGAACGTCGTGGACGACCTCGGCAACGACGTCGTGCTCCTCGCCGCGCCGCAGCGCATCGTAGCGATGGCACCGAGCCATACCGAGACGGTGTGCGCGCTGGCGGCCTGCGACCGCCTCGTCGGTGTCGACCTGAACAGCAACTTCCCGGCTGAGGTCGCCGAGCGCGCGACGCTCGGCAGCGCCTTCGCGCCCGACCTCGAGGCGCTGATCGCGCTCGAGCCCGACCTGGTGCTGGTCGACGAGTACAGCTCGCTCAGCGAGGCGTTGCGACCCTACGGCATCGCCGTGTACGCAGGCACGCCGCAGACCTACGCCGAGACCCTGGCCTTCGTGCTGCTGCTCGGCGAGATGCTCGACAGCGCCGAGGCTGCGGCCGAGCTGGTTTCCGAGCTCGAGAGCGCCGTCGCCGAGGTGAGCGCCGCGCTCGCCGACGTGACGCCGACGACGGTGTTCCTGGAGATCGACGCGACCCCTTACGCCGCGGGGCGCGGCTCCTACCTCGACGAGCTGCTCGGCTTCGCCGGCGGCGTGAACGTCCTGCCCGAGAGCCTCGGCCAGTTCCCGCAGGTCGACCCGGAGTACGTCGTCGCGACCGATCCCCAGGTGATCGTCCTCCTCGACGCTCCCTACGGCGTCACCGCGACCGAGGTGGCCCAGCGCCCCGGCTGGAGCGGTATCGCGGCCGTCACGGCAGGGCGCGTGCACGAGCTGGACGCCTCTGAGGTCGACGTCCTGAGCCGCGCAGGACCGCGCCTGGCCGAGGCCGTCCGGCTGCTCGCGCGCCTGCTGCATCCCGAACTGATGCCTTGAGACCTCTAGGGCCCACGCTCCTCGTCTCGGTCGTCGCGCTCGCGGCTGTCACGGTGCTCGCCACCGGCAGCGGCAGCGTCGCGGTGCCGCCGGGCGAGGTCGTGGCGGCCCTGCTCCGCGGCCTGCGAAGGTCGTTGGAGGGTCCCTTGGACACGATCGTGTTCGACATGCGCCTGCCGCGTGTCGCGCTCGCCGGGCTCGTCGGAGCGGCCCTCGCGGCTGCCGGCGCGATCTACCAAGGCCTGTTCCGCAACCCCCTCGCCGACCCCTACCTGCTAGGCACCGCCTCCGGCGCGGCTTTGGGGACGACGGCCGTGGCGGTGCTCGGTGCGAGCGTGCCCGTACTGCGGCAGCTCGGCGAGCCGGTGGTTTCGTTCGCCTGCGCCGTCGCGACCGTGCTGCTGGTGATGAGCGTCGCCCGCAGCGGAGCGTCGTTGCCGCTGGTGCGGCTGATACTCGCAGGGGTGGTCATCGGCTCGGTAGCCAGCGCGGTCACCTCGTTCCTCCTCCTCATCGGCAGCGAGCAGACCGCCGGCGTGCTCGCCCGCCTGCTCGGAGGCTTCGCGTTCAGCTCCTGGCGCGAGGTCGGCCTCATGGCGGTCGTGCTCCTGCCGGCGCTGGTGCTGACGCTGCCCACCGCGCGACTGCTCGACGTGCTGCAGCTGGGCGAGGAGGAGGCGAGGCACCTAGGCCTTCCCGTCGAGTGGCTGAAGCTCGCGCTGCTCGTCGTCGCGACGCTGGTCACGGCCGTCGCCGTCAGCCTCGCCGGGGTCATCGGCTTCGTCGGCCTCATCACGCCGCACGCCGCGCGCCTGCTGACGGGCCCGGCCCATCGGCGTCTCCTGCTCCTCACCCCGCTGTGGGGCGCCACGTTCATGATGCTGGCCGACCTGCTGGCCCGCAGCGTGCTCTCGCCCATCGAGCTGCCCGTCGGCGTGGTGACCGCTCTCGCCGGAGGACCGTTCTTCCTGCTGCTGCTCAGACGCTCGCGAGGCGCCGCATGAGCCTGTCGCTGAACTCCGCCAGCGCCGGCTACGGCGACCACCAGGTGCTTCATGGCGTCGACCTCTCGGTCGGTGCCGGCGAGCTCGTCGGCGTGATCGGCCCCAACGGGGCGGGGAAGAGCACCGTGCTGCGGTCGCTGTCGCGCCAGCTCGCGCTCGTTGGCGGCAGCGTCACGCTCGACGGCCGGCCGCTTCACGACTACGGTCGCTCCGAGCTGGCCAGGCTGATCGCGGTCGTCTCGCAGAGCCCGGCGCTGCCGGCCGGGTTCACGGTCGAGGAGGTCGTCGCGATGGGACGCACACCGCACCTCGGGCTGCTCGGCACGTTGGACGCGCATAGCCGGGACGCGGTGGCCGGGGCGATACGGCTCACGGGCCTGGCCTCGCTCGCAGGCCGCAAGGTCGACGCCCTCTCCGGCGGCGAGCGCCAACGCACGGTGCTGGCGCGCGCGCTGGCGCAGGAGCCCCGCTACCTGTTGCTCGACGAGCCTACGAACCACCTCGACCTGCGCTACCAGGTCGAGGTGCTGAGGCTCGCGCGCGCTCACGTCGCAGCCGGCGGCGGCGCGCTGGCGGTGCTTCACGACCTCAACCTGGCGGCGCGCGCCTGCGATCATCTGGTGCTGCTGGACCGCGGGCGGGTCGCGGCCAGCGGTGCTCCCGCCAGCGTTCTCTCGGCCGAGCTCCTGACCGAGGTGTACGCGACGAGGATCAGCGTCGTACTGCACGACGGCGTCCACCACATCGCGGCTGCGTTGTGATCTGCCGCAGCGCGGCGCTCCAGCGCGGTCCGGAACTGCCTACCCGGCTGCGTGAAGAGCTGTCTACAGGGCCTAGTACCGGCTCGGAGGGTCGAAGCGCCGCTGGATCTGGATCGCCTTCTCGTACTGCTCGACCAGCGAGGCCGTCGCGGCGCGCCAGCCGTGCTCGAGCATGTCGTCGCGGCCCCGGGCGCCGAGCCTCGCCCTCAGCTCCTCGTCGAAGAGCAGCGCCGCCAGCTTCTCGGTGAGCTCACCGAGGTCGCCAGGGGTGAACATCAGCCCATTGACGCCGTCGGCGATCACGTCCGGCAGGCCGCCCGCCCTCGCCCCCACGACCGGAACGCCGCTGGCCATCGACTCCATCGCGCCGAAGCCGAGCGTCTCGGTGTCGGAGGGGAACGCGAACACGTCGGCGCTGGCGTAGGCGCTGGCCAGCTCCGCCCCCGACATATAGCCCGTGAAGACCGTGTTGGTGCCCGCGAAACGGCGCTTGAGCTCGCTCTCCGCCGGTCCCGAGCCGACCAGCGCCAGCCTCACGCCGGGCAGCTGCGTCACGGGCGCGTAGAGCCAGTCGATGCGCTTCTCGTAGGACAGCCGGCCCACGTAGAGCATCAGCGGCTTGTCGGGCTGGCCGCCCGTGAGCCTCTCGCGCATGGCAGCGGTGGCGCGCGACGGCTGGAAGAGGTCGGTATCGACGGCTTTCGGCCACAGCCGGACCCGCTTGATGCCCAGGCCTCTGGCCGACTTGACCATCGGGACGCTGGTGCAGAGGTTGACGTGGGCCTGGTTGTGGACGTCGCGCAGGAAGGCGCGCGAGGGCTCGATCAGGAACGGCAGCTTGAGATGGCGCGCGTACTGCGTGATGTCGGTGTGGTAGCTGGCGAGAAGCGGCAGGTTGCGCTGCTTGGCCATCAGCGTGCCCCACAGCCCCAGCACCACCGGGTTGACGACGTGGACGACGTCGGGCTCGAAGCCGTCCAGCTCCCGACCCAGGCGGGGACGAGGCAGGCCGAGGAACAGCTCCGGGTACCAGGGCTTGAACGACAGCGCCGGGACGCGCACCACCTTGTGCCCCGCGTAGCGCTCGGGCGGCCGGTGCGGCGCGAACACCAGGGCCTCGTGGCCCAGCGCCGTGAGCTGCTCGAGCGTGCGCAGGAGCCGCGTGACGATCCCGTCGATCTTCGGCAGGAACGTCTCGGTGAACAGCGCGATCCGCATGATCCTTAGAGCCGCGCGGCCTTGTCAGAGCGGCGCGGGAGCCGGCGCGCAGCGCTTGGAACGATGGCTGGGGCCGCTCCCGGAGCCGGGCTCACGCCTCAGGACGCGTGTTCCAGCTGCTTGTCGGGCTGCTCGGTCGACTGCTTGGCCGCTTCCGGCACGCCCGGCTTCTGCTCCGAGGTCCAGATGCTGGTGCAGGGGATCTTGCCTAGGTCGGCGCGGTGCGCGTAGCGCTTGGCGACGTCGGTCACCTCGGCGAGGAGGCCGTCTGCCAGCGTCGTCGGCTTCAGGCCCAGGCTGAGGAACGCGTCGTTGCGAGCGTAGAGGTCGTTCTCGGCGTCCTCGCGGCGCGGGTTGGATACGAACGCCACCTCGGTGCCGGTGAGCTTGGCCACCTGCTGGGCGAGGTCCCTGACCCTGTGCGTCTCGGTGAGCTGGTTGAGGATCTTCACCCGCTCGCCGCGCTTGGGCGGGTTCTCGAGCGCGAGCTGCACGCACTTCACCGTGTCGCGGATGTGGATGAACGCTCTCGTCTGTCCGCCGGTGCCGTGGACCGTCAGCGGGTAGCCGACCGCTCCTTGCATCAGGAAGCGGTTGAGCACGGTGCCGTAGTCGCCGTCGTAGTCGAAGCGGTTGATGAGCCGCTCGTCCAACGAGGTCTCGGGCGTGTTAGTGCCCCACACGATGCCCTGGTGCAGGTCGGTGATGCGCAGCCTGTCGTTCTTGGCGTAGTAGAAGAACAGGAGCTGATCGAGCGTCTTGGTCATGTGGTAGACGCTGCCGGGGTTGGCGGGGTAGAGCATCTCCTGCTCGACCTTGCGGCCGTCGTCGGTCGTCACCTCGACCTTGAGGTAGCCCTCGGGGATCTTCATGCCGGCGGTGCCGTAACCGTAGACGCCCATG